>CAZBGV010000009.1:0-59526 GCA_964491485.1 uncultured Woeseiaceae bacterium
TGCACGGCATCGAACCAGCCGGCGCCGACGAACGCCTGGTGGCGGGCGGCGCGGAAGCCGTGCCGCTCGTCCTCGAGCTCCTGCTGCTGCAGCTCGGAGTAGGCCAGCATGCCGCGCTCGCGATAGGCGCGGCTCAGGCGGAACATGCTCGAGTTCAGGGCGTGCCAGCCCGCCAGCGTGATGAACTGGAACCGGTAGCCGAGCGCGAACAGCTCCTCGCGGAAGCGCTGCATGGTCGCGTCGTCGAGGTTCGCCTTCCAGTTGAACGAGGGCGAGCAGTTGTAAGCGAGCATGCGGTCCGGGTACTCGGCGTGGATGGCGGCGGCGAAGCGACGCGCATGATCGAGATCGGGCTTCGACGTCTCGCACCAGATCATGTCCGCGTAAGGCGCGTACGCGAGGCCGCGCGCGATCGCCTGGTCGATGCCGGCGCGCGTCCGGTAGAACCCTTCGGGGGTGCGCTCGCCCGTGATGAACGGGCGATCGCGCTCGTCGGCGTCGGAGGTGATGAGGTTCGCGGCATCGGCGTCGGTGCGCGCGATCAGCACGGTCGGCACGCCGAGCACGTCGGCCGCGAGCCGCGCGGCGGTCAGCTTGCACACTGCCTCGGAGGTCGGCACCAGCACCTTGCCGCCCATGTGGCCGCACTTCTTGGCCGAGGAGAGCTGGTCCTCGAAGTGCACGCCGGCGGCGCCGGCGCGGATCATGTGCTTCATCAGCTCGAAGGCATTCAGGTTGCCGCCGAAGCCGGCTTCCGCGTCGGCGACGATGGGTGCGAACCAGTCGATGGTGCCGTCGCCGGCCAGCGCGTGGATCTCGTCGGTGCGGATGAAGGCGTTGTTGATGCGCTCCACCATCTTCGGCACGGAGTCCGCGGGATAGAGGCTCTGGTCGGGATACATCTCGCCGGCGCTGTTGCCGTCGCCGGCCACCTGCCAGCCCGAGCAGTAGATGGCCTTGAGCCCGGCCTGCACTTCCTGGATGGCCTGGTTGCCGGTGAGCGCGCCCAGCGCGCAGACCGGCTCGTCGCCGCCGAGCAGCTCCCAGAGCCTGGCCGCGCCGCGGCGGGCGAGCGTGTGCTCGATGCGGACGGTGCCGCGCAGGCGCACGACATCCGCCGCCGAGTAGTCGCGGCGGATGCCCGCCCAGCGGGGATCGCCGGCCCAGTCCTTTTCCAGCTCCTTGATTTCCTTGTTCCTGTCCATCGGGTTTCTCCTGGAAGTGTGCGCTGGCGACTGGTATCGTAGCGAAGCAGAAGCGATAATTTCACAGAGAAAATTTCACGCTGTTAATTTCACAGGACGCGTTATGGCAAGCGGCAGCGGGTTGCTGCGCAAAGTGCACTTCACCGGCAGCAAGATACGCAGCCTGCGCAAGCGCAATCACCTGACGCTCGAGGATCTCTCGGCGCGTTGCATCCGGCTCGACCGCGACAGCGCGCCGTCGGTGTCGTACCTGTCGATGATCGAGAACGGCAAGCGCATGCCGTCGGAGCGCCTGCTCAAAACGCTCGCTGAGATCTTCCAGAAGGACGTCAGCTGGTTCTTCGACGACACGATCGAGGAAGAGAAGATCGAGGTCGCGGCGCCGTCCAGCGTCGTCGACGCGATCCCGTTCGAGCCGAAGTTCCTGTTCTCGGACGCGCAGCTGCAGGCGGCGATTCCGGAGCTCCTGTCGCAGACCGGCACGACCGGCCGCCAGTTCGCGCACCTCTTGATCCGCGCGCACCAGGAAGCGCACCAGAACCGGTTCCCGGATCTCGAGCGGGCGGCCGAGGGCGTGGGCGGGAAGCGCTTTCCGCTCGGCGTCGAGGACCTGATGGCGATGACGCGCCGCCTCGGGCTGACGGTGCGCTGGTTCGATCACCCGCCGTTCCGCGAGAAAGGCGCGGACGATCCGCCGCTGTCGACGCTGGTGCGCTCCTTCTTCGAGGCGCCCGGGACGATTTACCTCAACCGGCGGCTGGAAGGACAGCGCGGGCGGGTGAAGTACGATCTCGCCAACCATATCGCGCACAAGGTGCTGCACGACGGCGATGGCGCGCGCCCCCCGCAGATGGCGGGCGGCGGCGTGCTCGAGCAGCATCACGGCAGCGACTCGCCGCATCTCGACGCCCGCGACATCCTGCACGCGTGGCGCGATTTCGAATGCGGCTATTTCGCGAGCGCGCTGCTCGGGCCGAAGGCACCGTTCCGGCAGTTCCTGGCGCGGCACGCGTACGCGGTCGACGTGGGCAGCCGGGTGGACCTGTCGACCACGCTGATGATGCGGCGCATGTCGAGCGTGTCGCCGTACCGGCACTGGCACTATTTCGATGCGTATCCGCCGGGCAACCTGCGGGCCGTGTACCGCGGCAACGGCATCCCGCTGCCGTGGGGGAACATGCGCCTCGTGCTCGATCCGTGCCGGCACTGGGCCGTGTTCCGGATGCTGAATGCGCGCTCTGCCCGCCCGTCGGCGCAGATTTCGGTGCTGCGCAACGGTGAGGATGCGCGGCTGTACTGCTGCGAGTCGCTGCGCACCCGCGATCCGGCGGGCAACGCGCACGTGGTGTGCGCCGGCATCGACCTCGCGCCGGCGCTGGCGTCGCAGGGCTTCGACCCGCGCGAAGTGGTCGAGGAGATCGAAGCCCGCTGCCGGCGAGGCGGCGGCAGCGCCCCGATCCCGCCCGGTGCGCGCTCGAAGCTCGAGAACGTGAGCAAGATCCTGAACATCGGCTGGATCGCCGAGGGTGCCGCCGGCGAGGCCAAGATCATCTGCCCGCGGAGCTCCGCCTGCCCGCGCGAGAAGCACTGCCTGGGCCGCGCCGCCCCGCACCCGGAGCCCGCCATCGACCGCCTGCGCGAAACCCTGGCCGCCGCCGCCACCTGATCCTGGTTCCTTCGCATCAGGCCCGCCTGGTAGGAGCCCGCCATGCGGGCGACCGGCATTTTCGTCGTGGGCCGCACCCTTTGGCTTCGTTCGCTCGCGCGCGATGCGCGCTCTTTACCGGCGCCAGCGTTCGGTCGAACGTGGCTTGTTCGGTCGCCCGCATGGCGGGCTCCTACGGGGGCGGGGGTCAGGCGGGGAAGAAGTCGATGGGCTTGGTGGTGGTGATGGGCTCGACGTCTCTGGGCTCGAAGCGGAAGAGGAGAACGCGCTGCACGAGCTTCTGCTCCATCTCGGGGTTGTTGAGCTCGCTGGAGACGACTTCGCAGGCGGTGACCTCGCCGGAGGGAGCGATGGTGAGGCGCAGCACGAGCTTGCCCTGCAGGGTGGGATCCTGGCGCAGGGCGCGGTTGTAAAGGGCGAAGATCGCGCCCTTGTTGCGATCGAAGACGAGCTCGATTTCCTCGCGGCTGCGCGACGGCTTGCCGCTGGCGCCGGAGCGGGTGGCGGCGGGGCCGGCTCGGCCGATGCCGGCGACCGGGCTCTCGACTTCCGTGGTGGCGCGCCCGCCGAGGCTTACGCCCCCGGTGTTGCGGCTCATCGAGGCGGTGTTGATGCCGCCGCTGGAAGCCCCGGCTTTCGAGGTGACCATGGAGCGCTCGTTGCGCTCCGCGCGTCCCACGGAGGCGGTGAGCGGCCGCTCCTCGGCGACGCGCTCGACGATGTCGTTGTCGCGCAGGTCGGCGAGGCTTTCGGTGAACGGCAGGAGCGCCGCGGCGGCCCGCTCCCGGGCGCGCTGCGTGCGGTCAGGCGGGGCCTCCGGCGCAGGCCCGGGCGCCCTGTCGGGAATGACCTCGGGCGGCTGCGCCTCGACGGTGCGCTCGACCGGCTTTTCGGGGATCGGCTCGGGCTCCGGCTCGACGATTTCCTGCTGCGGTGGCGGTGGCGGCGGGGGTTTTTGCTCGAGCACCAGCTTCGCGATGCGCGGCGGCACCTCGATGACGTTGCCGCGATCGAACGAAGGCACGGGGATCCACGGCCAGGCGACGCCGAGCACGCAGGCGACGGCGAGGACGATGAGGAGCAGGCGATGAAACTTCTGCTCCTGCTCCGTGTTCGTCCAGGCGAGCTCGTACTCTCTGTAATAAGGAATGTCCACGCCAGCCGTCCCGATTCGATTTGCCCGGTGCCCTGCCCTAGCGTGCCGCCGTGAGTTGCTGCTCGAGCTCCTCCGAGCTCTTCTGCAGCACGGCGAGCGAGATGCGGCCGTAATCCGCCGCGGTGCACGTCGCCATGACTTTCTTCAGCAGCCGGTACGGGATGTCCTTGTCGCCCATGATGGTGACCGTACGGGAAGCAATGGCAACGGCCGCGTCGGCGGGGCGGCTCAGCTCGCGATCGTTCAACTCGAGCAGCGCATCGCGCAACGCAGGAATCTCCACCCCGGGGGCCTGCATCGCGTCCACCACGCGGGCGACCGGCTGCCCGTCCACCAGGATCTGCTGGTCGCCGATCAGCACCACGACGCTCGTCTCCGGCTTGTCCTCAGCGATCGACTCGGGAAGCTGGACCTCCTTCGAATTCGGCAACGTCTCCACGTCGGTGGAGTTGACCAGCAGGAAGAACACGAGGATGGTGAAGATGTCCATCAGGGACACGAGGTTCAGCTGGCCTGCCGCGCGCTTGGCGCGGTTGTGCCGCTTCTCCATGCGTTTGGCGCGTTCCGATTTCTGCACGATCAGGCGCCCTCGTTGACCGGCGCGTCGCCGATCGAGATGTCCGGGAACAGCTCGTGGCGTACTACCATGCCGTCCTTCATCGACTGCGTGACCCGCACGCGATCCATCACCTGCACCAGCGTGTCGTAGGGGATGTCGGCCTCGAGCAGGATCGCCGCGTCGGTCTTGGTCGGGTAGTCGGCCTTGATCTGCTCCAGCTTGCGGCCGAGCGCCTGCAGGTCGTACTCGCCGCCGACGTTCTCGTACACTCCGAAGGCGCCGACGTTACGGTCGCCGATCTCGATCCGGTCCTTGCGCACGACGATCTCGAGCTGGAACACCGGCTCGTCGGCGTTCGCCGCCTGGTCGGACGCGCCCGGCAGGTACAGCTCGAGCATCGCCATGCGCGAGAACACCGCCGTGATCAGCAAAAACGGCACGAGGATCACCATCAGGTTCATGAAAACCGTGATGTTGAGCTCCGCCGTTTCGGCGTTGCGTTTGCGCCGGTCGACGAGCACGTTCAGGCTCCGGCGGGCTTGAGCTGCCGCTCCGTCACCGCGTTCAGGAACTTGACGCTCGCCATCTCCAGGCTGTCGACGATCTGGTTCGTCTTCGTCTGCAGCAGCGCGTGGATGAGCAGCAGCGGGATCGCGACGATCAGGCCGAAAGCGGTCGTGTTCATCGCGACCGAGATGCTCGCGGACAGGAGGTCGGCCTTGTCCGCGGCGGCCGCGTTCGAGACGACCGTGAATGCCTGGATGAGGCCGATGATCGTGCCGAGCAGCCCGAGCAGCGTCGCGATGTTCGCCAGCGTGGCAAGGTAGTGAGTGCGCTTCTCGAGGCGCGGCAGCACCTCCATCAGGCTCTCCTCCATCGCTTTCTCGACGTCATCCCGGCGACGCGCCGACTTCACGCGATAGAGGCCGTACGTCAGGATGGACGCGATGGCCGCCTTCGACTTCGCCGTGATGGCCGCGGCCTCCTGGAAGTTGCCCGCCTTGAGGAACGGCACGATCTTCTTCCAGAGCGCGCGGTTGCTGGCGCCGGACATCGTCAGGTACATCCAGCGCTCGACCGCGATGGCCACGCCGAGCGCGAACACGATGAGGATCGGGTACATGAATACCCCACCCTCCTGGAAGAAGCGCACAACGGCGGCAAGACTGTCCATCTGAATGCTCCCTTGATAACGGTTCGATCAGTCGCCGGTCCCGGCGGCCTGCGCCGGCTCGGCCCCCGGGCCCGCGGCGTTCCCGTACAGGTCCGAGTAGTAATCCACCTGGCGCAGGAATTCCTCACGGTCGAGCGGCGCCAGCACCTCGTCGAGCAGGGTGTTGACCGGGCGGCCCATCAGGGCGCCCGGGTCCGACTTCTGCCAGGGCACGATGTAGAGCACCTTCGGCAACTCGCGATTGCCGGTGATCTCCGTGCTGTCGAGGACGATCTCGTCCGTCGCGGATCGACGCACCGCCGCGGACGTGTCGACGGCCGGCATCGGCTCTTCGCCGGCCGCTTCGGCAGGCGCGCCTTCCGGTGCCTCCTGCGCGCCCCCGGTCACCGCGAGGAAGAGCGACGCCGCGACGAGTGCGCGAGCGGCGTTCATCCTTCGCTCGCGCTCGCCGTGCGCTGGTTGGCGTTCACACGCCGCTGCAGGTCCACGATCCATTTCGCCACCTGTTCGTCTTCCCCCGAGAGCTCCTGGTAGCGCTCGAAGTGCTGCAACGCGGTCTCGAGTTGCTGCGTGTAGAGCTCGTACAGGACGCCGAGGTTGTAGTGTGCCAACGCGTACTCGGGATCGGCTGTGACGGCTTTCAAATATGCGTCCTCGGCTTCCGCGAAGCGGCCCTGGCGCCGGCGCAACATGCCGAGCTGATTCAGCGCGATCGCGTGTTCGGGAGCGAGCTCGAGCGCTTTCGTGATGCACGTCTCGACGGCCGCGTCATCATCTTGCGCCGAGTGCAGGATCGCGAGATCGACCCAGGCGCCGGGATAGTCCGGGTATTCGAGGACGAACGCCTCGAGACGCAGCTCCGCCTCGGTCAGGTCGCCCGCCGCCATGATTGAAGTGGCTTCCTCGAAGCGGGTGCGCGCCTCCGCCGGGATGCCGGCCGCGGCCGCTTCGCCTTCCGCCGGCCGCGGAGCGGAAGCGCAGGCGGCGAGCGAGGCAACGAGGATCGCCGCCGCGATGCTCCGTAGGAGCCCGCCATGCGGGCGATTCGAACGTCGATGTCGCCCGCATGGCGGGCTCCTACGGGCGCCGAGGCGTTCAAAACAGGGTCGTGACCACATCTTCGCTGCGCTCCAGTTTCGCGTAACGCGCGGGTACGAGATCGGCGAGCTCGGCATAGCTCTTCTCCACCCACTCGTCCCAGATGCCCGCCGCCGCTCGCGCGGTGTTCGCCTCGAACAGCTCGATCGCTTTTTCCTCGAACGGGAAGGCCTGCTCTTCCAGCAGGATCTCGTATTGCGCCAGCGCCTCCGGGTCCAGGTCGCGGGGCCGCTCCGATTCCATCAGGTCGCGGGCGAACTCGCGGTAAACCTCGCCCAGGCGGTAGGTCGCCGCGGTCGTGACCTCGGCGACGCCGTAGTCGGCAGCCTTGCCGTACGCCTTGAGCACGTCCTGCATGCGCGCCTTCTTGGTCTCCAGGCTCTTCGCGAGCGGCTGCGTGATGCGCACTGCGAGGAACCGCCGGTGAGCGGGCTCGGCGAGGTCGAGCGCCGCCTTCGCCGCGAGATAGCGCGTGCGGTCGGTACGCGCGGCGCCCGCGCGGGCGTCGGCGGCGACGATGGCTTCGAGCAACGCGGTGCTGCCGCGCGCGTCGCCGCGGTCCTCGGCAAGCTCGAGCAGGCGCGCGAGCGCCTCGATCGATTCGCCCACCGGCTGCGGCCAGCGGGCGACGATGCGCTCGAGCACGGCGGTCTCCTGCTCGGCGCGCCCCCCCGCCTTGTACAGGTCGGCGGCTTGCCACAACGCCTCGCGCTTGACCTTCCCGTCGGTGGATTCGGATGCGGCGATGCGCTCGAGCTCGCGCGCGGCATCGAGCCCGCGGCCGCTCTCCAGGTAGGCGGCCGCGAGCTTCTGCGTCACCTCGTCCGCGAAGCGGCTGTCCGGATGCGCGCGGCGGAACGCTTCGAGCACGCCGGCGGCACGATCCCAGGCCTCGATGCCGATGAGCGCGGCGGCGGCGTCGTATTCCGCCGTTTCGCGAATGGGCGAGTCGGGCACGGCCTGGCCCACCCGCATGAAGTGTGCGACGGCGCCTTCGGCGTCGCCGGCGTCGCGCGCCAGCTCGCCCTGCTTGTAGATCGAGGAGGCGATGCGCTCTTCGACGTCGCGCCTTGCCTGCGCATCCCCTGCCGGCACGAGCGGCCGCAGGCGATAGTACGCCGCCTCGGCCTCCGCGAAGTTGCCGCGGTCGAACTCCGAGTGCGCGATGACCGTCCAGGCCGTGCGCGCGAGCTCGTCGCGCACCGGGGGCGTCTTCTCGACGACCGCATGGCCGACCGCGACGGCGAGATCGAGCTGCTTCTGCCGGAACAGATCCTCGGCGACGGCGGTCAGCACGGCACCGGACTCCGGATGCTCCGGCCAGCCCTGCGCGAAGCGCAGGCCGCTGTCGAGGTACTTCGCGTGCCACTCGGCGCGCGCCGTGCCTTCGAGCGCCTTCTCGTGCTCGAGATAGGAGAGGATCGCGGCGTAAGCCGCTTCGGCCGAGCGCGCGTGGCGCGGGTACTCGTAGGCGGTCCGCTCGTATTCGCGCGTTGCCGCGGCGAAGTCGCCGCTCTCGAACAGGATCTCCGCGAGCAGGAAGTTCGTATTCGCGCTGTCGGGCTCGCCCGGGAACCAGTCGATATAGCGCCGGTACCAGCGCGCCGCCTCGCGATAATCGGCGGGCGCGTGCTGATCCTGCGCACGGGCGTGGTGATAACGCGCGAGATCGATGAGGTTCGCTTTCACGCGCGCGACGACGTCCGGGTTCGCATCGGGCGCGTTGTGCTGCCAGAACTCGCTGTCCATGCCGTAGCGCTCGACGAAATCGCGCTTGGCGTCGAGCACGAGACTCGCGAATTCGCCCTGCCGGTAGGCGTCGATGGCGCGGCTCTGGAGCAGCGGCGCCCGCGGGTGCCACGGATGCTGCGCCGGGAACGCCGCGAACGCGTTCGCGGCGTCGACGTAGCGTTGCTTCTCGAGATAGAGATCGCCGAGGTTGGCGAAGATCGCATAGCCGTACTCCGGCATGCCGTGCTGCTCGAACCAGCGGCTGATGGATGCCGGGCCGTCCATGTACGAGAAGCTGATGCTCTGCACGCGGAAGGTATCGAGAACGAGCTCCTTTTCCGCGCGCCCGAGCGTCGGCAGCGGATCGCCCTCGACCGCAATCTGGACGCCGGCGAGCTTGCGATCGAGCAGCGTGAAGAAGGGTTGCAGGCTCTTCTCGTGCTCGCCGAGCTTGAAGCGAGACCAGCCGAGCTTGTACAGCGACTGCTCGTAGAAGCGCGAGCTCTCTCCCGCGGCGACGACCGCCGCATACGCCGCTTCGGCCGCCGCGTACTGCCGCCGCAGGAACAACATTTCGCCGCGGCGGAACTGCACTTCCGGAACCATCCGGGATTCGGGAAAACGGGTAACGAGCTCGTCGAGAACGCGCAGCGCCTCGTCCGGTTTGCCTCCTATTTCATAGGCGCGCGCGAGCTGGTAGAGCACCGTGTCGGTGCGCCGGTAGTCCGGATACGCCTCCAGCAGCCTCTGGAACAGCGTGATCGCATCCTCGAAGCCCTTGCTGCCCGGAGCCTTGCCGTCGAGCTCCGCTGCCTGGGCGGCTTCGAGCTCGAGCTCGCCCAGCCGGCGCATCGCTTCCGCGCGCAGCGCCGCATCCTCGGACACGAGCTCGAGGAACGCACGGTAGCTCGCGCGCGCCTTCTCGCTGCCGGCGGCTATCTCGCCGCCTTCCGGCAGCTCGACCGTGCGCCCGGCGAGGCTCCCGATCGTGGGCTCCTCGTCCGCCGCGCCGGCGGCCGCGCCCAGGCACAGCAGCGCGGCGAGGCACATACGTCGCGCGCTCACGGCGAGGCCCCCGTGGCGGCGGACGCGCGGTCGTAGATCGCCGCGAGCGCGAAGCGCGCCTGCACGGTGTACGTCTCGAGGCGCGATTTCTGCTGCTCCAGCTCCCGGGCCGCGACGGACTGGAGATAGTCGCGGTGCCGCACCGCGGCGGCGTCGACGCGTGCGAGCAGCGCATCGATGCGCGGCGCCAGGCCGGCGACCCGCTGCTCGAAAGCCGCGTGGACGTCCGGCTCCTTGCGCATCGCGTTCTCGACCGAGCGGCGCGCCCGCTGCGTCTCGACGAGCGCCCCGCCGACATCGCGCAGCGCGCGGCGCAGGCTCCACAGCCGCGCCTTGAACTCCTTGTCGAGCCGCCACTGCAGGACGCCCTTGAGCAGGCGCAGCTTCGCGCGCGCTTCCTCTGCTTCGGGCAGGTCCGCGGCGAGTGCGGGCGAGCGCTCGAGCATTGCAATCTCGCCCCAGAGCCGGAACTCGTCCGCGGTGGCGAGGGCGAGCGCATCGTGCTCCGCCTCGATGCCGTTCAGGCGCGCGTCGAGCGCCAGCTTGCGATCGACCAGGCTGTCGACGTCGGCGCGCGCGAGCGCGGCCTGCACCCGCGGCAGCCGCTCGGCGTAACCGAGCTCGCGCGTCTCCTGCATGTGCCCGAATACGCCGATGCGCTGCCGCCAGTCCGTGAGGTTGTGCGCGAGGAAGCGCAGGTCGCGATAGTTCTTCAGCGCCTCCTGGAATTCGTGCGTGGCGAGCAGGTGGTACAGGTAGCGGGCTTCCACGCCTTTGGGCAGCTCCTCGAGCTTCCAGTACCAGCCGCCCGCGCGCCCCGGGTCGGCAGCGGCGAGCTCGTCCAGCAGCCGCCCTTCCCCGATGTGCGCGATCGCGGCATCGATGCGTGCCGCCTCGTCGTCGAACGCCGCGATCGCCCGCACGTACCGATCGGCTGCCTGGCCCGGCGCATCGAGTTGGGCCATCGCGTACGGCACCGCCAGCAAAGATTCCTGCACCGCGGGATCGAGCAGGTTGCGCTCCGCGAGCTCGAGCCAGGGCACCAGCGCTTGGTCATAGGCGCCGAGCTCGGCGTCCGCCCAGCCCATCCCGAGCAGCGCCTTGTTCGAGAACGGGCCCGACAAGCGGACGCGCGCGAGCGGGGTGCGTGCCGGCAGGGGCTGGCCGTCCTGCAGCAGCGCGTAACCCAGCGCGAGATTCGCCTTGTCCTTGAGCGCGAGCAGCTCCTCGCCGCGGCCCTGGACCTGGCCCAGCCGGTCGAGAATCGCGGCCGATTCCGCGACCCGCCCGCTGCGCGCCAGCGCGACGCCCAGGTTGTAGCGCGCGTAGCTTTCCCATCCGGGCGCGCCCCGCCAGCCCGTGAGCCGGCCGGCCGCCTCGTCGAACCGCCCCTCCTGGATCAGGATCTGCGCGCCGAGCATCTGTCGTTCCGCTTCCAGCGGCTCCGGCAAGGCCTCCTCGATGTTGGCGAGCGCGCGCTCCGCTTCCCGCATGTAGCCGCGCTGGTAGCGGATCTTCGCGAGGAAGAACCAGGTGCGGTCGCGGATCGAAGGCTCGACGTTGCCGGCGAGCAGGCGCTCGAAAATGGCCGCCGCTTCGAGGTGCTGGCCGTAGGAAAGATAGAGGCCGCCCAGCAGCAGCTCGGCCTCGACGTCATGATGCGGCAGCCGGCCGCGCTCGCGTGCCGCAAGCAGCCGCACGATGGCCGGAAAGTAGTCCCCCTGGTAGAAATAGAAGAGCACCTCGCCGTAAGGTGCGTCCTCGATCACCACCGGATCGGTCAGGCCTTCGGCGGCGGCGGGCGGCGCTGCGGCGAGAGCCGCGGCGAGGACGAGCGCGCACGACCCGGCCCGGATGGAGCGGCGGGCGTTCAAGCCCTCACTCCCATTCCCGGATGGCGAACTCGGGTTGCTGTTTTGCTGCCCTGTCGGTGATCTCGAGCTCGACGTACTTCGCGCCCAGCCCCTTCTTGAATTTCAGCGTCGCGCCACGGTGATAGTTGCGCGCGTGCGGGCCCTTGCCATCGAAGATCGCGACGAGCTCGTGGTCGCCCACTTCGAGGTTCGCGACGTGCAGGCGCTGCACGCCGCCGCGATGCAGGGCGTCGACCTCGCGCTCGGTGTACAGGTAATCCGCGACTTCCTTGCCGTCGATTTTCAGGTGCACGGAGTCGAGCGCGAAATACTCGCCGACATCCATCGAGACGAAGAAGGCGACCTGCGAATTGGCGGGGAACAGGAGCTCCTCTTCGAGGAGGAACAGGTCGCGGTTGAGATCGAGGACCTCGTCCTTGAGCGACTGCACTTCGCGGTCGAGTCCCTGGCGCTCGACCGGCGCCTGCGTGTCCTCGGCCCTGGAGGCGGAGAGCGCGAGCAGGAGCAGCGGCACACAGGCCAGAATTCGCCGCCACGACATCCCCGCCTTCCTCGTCGTCATGCGATCGCTCACTCGCGCAGCAGGGCGCGGATCTCGGTGAGGTACTGTTCCTCGTACCCGGGTTTGTAGCCTTGATGGATGTGCCGCACGGTACCGTTGCGGTCGACGATCACGGTGACGGGCATCGCTTCGACCTGGTACTGGCGGCTTACGGATTTCTGCGCGTCGAACAGCACCGGGAAGCTGACGCCGAGCTCCTCGACCATGCCCATCGCCTTGCCGGAGTCGTCGTCGATGTTGACGCCGAGCAGCTGGAAGCCGACGCGCTGGTAGCGCGTGTACAGGGCGTCGAGGAGCGGCATCTCCTGGCGGCAGGGGCCGCACCAGGTCGCCCAGAAGTTGATCATGACGACGTCGCCGCGGTACTCGGAGAGGCGCAGGTTCTCGCCGGAAGCGCTTTTCAGCGCGAAATCGGGCGCCGGCCGGCCGACGAGGTCGAGCGCGGCGGACGCGGAAACCGCGGCGAGGGCCACGAGGCCGGACAAGACGAGCTTCGATACCTGCATCCTTCGTGTTCCCCCTCCGGTGGTGCCCTGCGGCGGTCCCGGGCGCGGACCGGCGCGGCCGGAAAACCGGCGGCGTGCCCAAAGCCTCCACGCCGCCGGAACCCTGCGCTGAACGCGCTCAATAGTGACAGCAGCGCACGCTCCCAGCCGTGACCACCATCACAAATGCCCTGCCCTCGCCGCAAAGAATCCGTCGCCCATCAGCGACATACGGATCGCACACCGAACCCGGGCACCCGTAGGAGCCCGCCATGCGGGCGACCGAACGAAGGCACATGAGAAGAACGAAGGCACGTTGGCCCAAAGCATCGTTCACCCACGGCACCATCGCGGCCCTTGCCACTACCCGCAAACGTGCGTGAACGATGCGGTCCCGAAGAGTGGATGCCACGATCACCATCGCAGTCGCCCGCATGGCGGGCTCCTACGGGGGGGTGAGGCCGTCGGAGTAGAAGATGCGGCCGTCGGCGTCGATGACGATGCCCTCGTAGTCCGGCAGGGTGGCGATGAGCCGCAGGCCCTGGTCGACCCCCATGATGAACACGGAGGTGGAGAGCGCGTCGGTCATCACGGCGTCCGGCCCGACGATGGTCACGCTGTGCACGCCGGTGGCGGGCTCGCCGGTCGACGGCGAGATGATGTGGTGATAACGCTTCCCGTTCTCGACGAAGAAGCGCTCGTAGTCACCGGAGGTGGAGATGGCTTCGTTCTCGAGCGGCAGGCGCAACGCAACCTCGTCTTCGTGGCGCGGATGCTGGATGCCGACGATCCACGGCTTGCCGCGACGGTCGCCGACGAGGCGCGTGTCGCCGCCGGCGGTGACGATCGCATGGCGTACGCCGCGCTCGACGAGGATCTGCGCACCGCGCTCGACGGCATAGCCTTTGGCGATGCCCCCGAGGTTGATGCGCACGCCTTCCCTGAGGAAGCGGATAGAGTGATCGCTCTCGTTGGTTTGCACGAGACGATAGTCGATGAGCTTCGTTTCGCGCGCGGTGGTGGCGGCGTCGGGTCGCAGGTGCGCTCTGAAGTCGTAATGATGGCCGACGCTGTCGAAGGTGATGTCGAATGCGCCGCGGGTCAGCACCGAGACGTCGAGCGAGCGCACGATGAGATCGTAGAGCTCCTTGCCGGCGGGGACGGGCCGCTCGGCGGCTTCGCGGTTGATGAGCGAGATGCGGCTGTCGTCCTTGAAGGTGCTCATCTCCCGGTCGATGCGTTCGAGCTCGGCAAACACGGCCTGCATCGCTTCCGCGCCGGCCGCCTCGTCCTCGTCCCAGAGCTCGACGCTGACCCGGGTGCCCATGATGGCGCGCGCGTCGCTGTGCCAAGCGGCCCGCACCGGGGTCGCGACGGCGGCGAGCGTGAGGCCGAGAAGGAGGGCTGCACCCGGCGTTTTCGCTAGTCTGATCCCCGTCCCGGAGGTATCCTTGCCGCTACGATCGAGCACCACGGAGGTGGGTTGTGGTTGCATTTCTTGTATTCCTCGCGATCGTCGTCGCGCTGATCGTGTACGCCGTCAGCATCTATAATAATCTCGTCAACCTGCGAAATCGCGTGAAAAACGCGTTTGCGCAGATCGATGTGCAGCTCACGCGGCGCTATGACCTCATCCCCAACCTCGTGGAATCGGTCAAGGGCTACATGAAGCACGAGCGCGAGACGCTCGAAGCCGTGATCCGGGCCCGCAACTCCGCCGTCGCGAACCTCGATGCTGCCAAGGCCGATCCCGCGAACGCCGAGGCCATCCGCCGTCTCGGCGAATCCGAGGGCACGCTCGGTGCGGCGCTCGGCCGGCTGTTCGCGCTGTCGGAGGCGTACCCCGATCTCAAGGCCAACCAGAACATGCTGCAGTTCCAGGAAGAGCTCTCGAGCACCGAGAACAAGGTCGCGTTCTCGCGCCAGGCGTTCAACGATGCAGTGATGAGCTACAACAACGCCACCCAGAATTTTCCCAACAACGTCATTGCCGGCATGTTCCGCTTCGAGGACGCGAGCTTCCTCGAAATCGAATCGGCGGAGAAGCGCGAGGTTCCGCAGGTCGCCTTCACCTGAGCGGCGAGGGCCGCGGCAACGGCGGCGGCCGGGGCAGCTTTCACCGGCGTTCGGTCGTGTCTGCTAAAGTTGGCCGTCGCTGTTCGGAAGAAAGTGCTTTGGGGCGGTGAACTTCTTCGAGGCACAGGACCGTGCGCGCCGGGCCACGCGCTGGCTCGTCGTCGCCTACCTGCTCGCCACCGTCGTGATCGTGGCGGCCGTCACCGCCGTCGTCGCCCTCGCGCTGACGATGAGCGGCCGGGCGGGACCGCCCGACGCCGGGCTGCTCGCGGGCATCGCGATCGCGGCGACACTCCTGATCCTCGGCTCGACTGCTTACCGCACCGCGAGCCTGTCCTCCGGCGGCGGGCGGGTTGCGACCGAGATGGGCGGCACGCCCGTCGCGCCGGACACCACCGATATACTCGAGCGCCGGCTGCGTAACGTCGTCGAGGAGATGTCGATTGCCTCCGGCGTGCCCGTCCCCGAGATCTACGTGCTCCAGCAGGAGCGCGGCATCAATGCGTTCGCCGCCGGCTACACGCCCGGTGACGCCGCGATTGCCGTCACGCGCGGCGCCCTCGAGACGCTCGACCGCGACGAGCTGCAGGGCGTCATCGCCCACGAGTTCAGCCACATCCTGAACGGCGACATGCGGCTGTCGATCCGCATGATCGGTGTCCTGTTCGGCATCATGGTGATCGGCCTGATCGGGCGCCTGGTACTCAGGAGCTCGTTTCACGGCCGCGCGTTCTCCAACCGGCGCAACCGCCAAGCGCCGGCCGTGCTCCTGATCGGGTTGGGGCTCGCCGTCCTCGGCTGGATCGGCGTGCTGATCGCCCGCATCATCAAAGCCGCGATCTCGCGCCGCCGGGAATCGCTCGCCGATGCATCCGCCGTGCAGTTCACGCGCCAGACGACGGGCCTCGCCGGGGCGCTGAAGAAGATCGGCGGCTACGATGCGAAGTCCTGGCTGCGAGCGGCCGATCCGGAGGAAGTGAGCCACATGCTGTTCGCACGCGGCTCCCGGTTCTCATCCCTGTTTGCGACCCATCCGCCGCTGACGGAGCGCATCCGTGCGCTCGATCCGACGTTCGACGAAGCGGATTACGCGAAGGTGCGCATCGTGGATCAGCGCATGGCTGCGGCGTCGGGTGCACCCGCCGCGGCGGCGCCGGCCTTTGCCGCGGCGGTGCCGGCGGCGGCCGCCGTGGTCGACGCGATGGGCAGGCCCGATGCGCGGCAGATCGAGACCGCGCAGGCGCTGCACGCCTCGATGCCGCCGCTGCTCGCCGAAGCGGCCCGCTCGAGCGCGGAAGCCCCGCTCCTCGTACTGGCGCTGGCCCTCGACCGCAGCGGACGCCACGTCGCGCGCCAGCTCGCATTGCTCCAGCAGCAGCTCGGCGTCGAACGGCGCTTGCGCATCGAGACGCTGCGGGAGGAGCTGTCCCGCCTGGGGCCGCTGCATCACCTGCCGCTGCTCGCGATGGCGTTTCCCGCCCTGAAGCGGCGTCCGCCGGAGCAGCTCGAATGGCTGCTCGACCTCGCGCGCCGGCTCGTCGAGATCGACGGCCGTGTCGATCTCTCCGAATACTGCTTCCTGCGCCTGCTCGCGGATCACCTGCGGCAGTCGTTCGATCCGCCCGGCAGGCCGAAGCGGGTGGCGCGCTCGACCGTGCGTCGTGCAGCCGTCGAGCTGGTGCACCTCGTGGCCGCGCAGGGCCATGCCGATCCGGCCGCGCGACGCGCGGCTTTCGCGGCGGGGCTCGCCGCCTTCGGCCGCTGGGCGGAGCCGGTCGGCGAGCCGCAAGACGTGCCGGCGACGGCGGCGAAGCTCGACGAGCTGCTGGACGTGCTGCGCAGCCTGAACGCGGCCGGACGGCGCACGCTCGTGCAGGCGATCGCCGCGACCGTGCTCCACGATCGCGAGCTCACCGTCACCGAATCCGAGCTCCTGCGCACCGTCTGCGGCGCGCTCGATTGCCCGCTGCCGCCGCTCGTCACCGCCATGACTCGCAGCGTCGAAGCCCCGGCCGCCCCCGTCGCCTGAGCGAGCAACGCGCGGGCCCGCGCCGTGACGCGCGAGCGCAGCTGCTTCGCGGCCATCGCCCGCCAGCGTCTCCGTCCGGCGACAGCCCCTGTTACGCCGCAGCGATTCGCGTATCATCGCTGCAGCACTATCCACCGGAGATGCGGGGAAAAAACATGCGCATTCGTTTGCTGCTACTCGTGCTCGGCGCGTTCTTCGCCGCAGCACCCGCGCTCGGTGCGTCGGACGAAGCGGACCGCGTGAAGAGCGCGACCGACGTCCTCGCCCAGCTGCAGGACATTCCCGAGCAGGCGGTGCCGCCCGCGCTTCTTGCTCGCGCGTACGGCGTCGCCGTCATTCCGAACGTGATCAAGGTCGGCTTCGGCCTCGGCGCACGCCGCGGCAAGGGCGTGCTGGTCGTCCGCCAGGCCGGCGGCACGTGGAGCAACCCGGTCTTCGTCACGCTGACCGGCGGCAGCTTCGGCTGGCAGATCGGCGCGCAGTCCACCGACATCATCCTGGTGTTCAAGACCCGCAAGGGCGTGGACGACATCGCGCGCGGCAAGCTGACGCTCGGCGCGGACGCCGCCATCGCCGCGGGACCGGTGGGCCGCTCCGCGGGTGTCGCGACGGACATCGAGTTCGCGGCCGAGGTGTTCTCCTACTCGCGCAGCCGCGGGCTGTTCGCCGGCGTGGCGCTCGAAGGTGCGGGGATCGCCATCGACCACCAGGCGAACGCGGCGTTCTACGGCAAACCCGGCATCACGGCGCAGCAGGTCTTCGACGGTTCGGGCAACATGGCTCCCGCCGCCGCGAACGAGTTCGTGCAGGTGCTGTCGGGGCAGACGCGCGGGCTGCCCACGCTGCCGGCCATGTCGGACGCGCCGGCGGCGAACACCGCGGCGGACACGGCGCCGAAGAGCGTGCGCACCTACGGCATCGGCGATCCCGACGCGCCTGACAACTGAGGCCCGCCCCGCGCTCCGGGAAAGCTGACCCGCCGGCCGGCGGAATCAGCCGGACGGCCCGGCCGGGTCCGCGGGCGCAGGCACCGCCGGCGCCCGCTCCTCGAGCGCCTTGCGAATCTCTCCCAGGTCGGTCGTGACGGGCGCCGTCTCCGGCGCCGGCTCCCCGTCCGGCGTCGCGTCTCCCGCGGCAGCCGCAGGCGGCGGCGCGACCGTTCCGTCCGATGGCTGTCCCGGCGCGGCCCCGTCCGATGGCTGCCCGGGCGCGGCCATCGTGGCCTTGCCCTGCGCTTCCGCGGAGGCGTCCGGCACGTCACCCGCGGTCACCACCGCCACACCGCCGCCCGGCGCCGGGCCGGCTTCGCCGGCCGCGGGCGCGGTCGCCGGAACCAGGCCCAGGTACTCCGCCTGCGCGCGCTCGTTTGCCAGGGCTTCCGCGCGGCGGCGCGCCTCGTCGGCCGCTTCCCGGGCGCGCCGCAGCGCCTCGCGCTTGCGCTCCGACTCCGCCTCGAGCGCGGCTCGCCGCGCTTCCTTCTCGGCCGCGGCAAGGCGTTCGACCGCTTCCCGGGCGTTCACGCATTCCGGGTCGTAACTGACGCTGTCGCGATTCGCGACGCAGCGCACCATGGTGGCGTCGAGCAGGATCGGGTCCTCCATGAACTCCTCGACGGAAGGCGGCAGCGGCTCGTTCGAGCAGCCGCCGATCCATGCGAGAGCGCATGAAGCCAGGATGACGCGCAGGATTCCCGTGTTATCGCTCATGATGACCGGCTGAAGGCCGCACTCCGATCACGGGGATGGTAGCACCCGGGCCCGCGCACTTTGCGCACCGGTTCGCATTTTGCGCGTGCCGTCGCGGCCGCCGGCATTCTGCTATAGTGCGCCCGCTTTTCGCACGGGGGGACGGGGCGAAAACGGTGGCGAATTCGCAGTTCACGCTGCTCGGCGAGAGGCGCTTCGCGCCGTTTTTCGCCACCCAGTTCCTGGGCGCGTTCAACGACAACGTCCTGCGGAACGGCCTGGTCATCCTGATGATCTTCCAGGGCGTGAGCATCGCGGGCCTCGATGCGTCGATGCTCGCGAACGTGGCCGGCGCACTGTTCGTCCTGCCCTTCTTCCTGTTCTCCGCGACCGCCGGGCAGATCGCCGACAAGTACGAGAAGTCGCTGCTCATCCGCCGCATCAAGCTGCTCGAGATCGTGCTCATGATGCTGGCGGCCCTCGCCTTCGTCGCCGGGAGCTTTACCCTACTGCTGCTGGTGCTGTTCCTCATGGGCGCGCAGTCGACGCTCTTCGGTCCGGTCAAGTACTCATACCTGCCGCAGCAGCTGCAAAGTGCCGAGCTCGTCGGCGGCAACGCGCTGGTGGAGACCGGTACGTACCTCGCGATCATCCTCGGCCTGGTCGCGGGCGGCCTCGCGGTGGCGGCGGGGCGCGGCGACCAGACGCTGCTCTCGACCGTGCTCGTCGCCACTGCCGTCCTGGGCTATGCCACGAGCCGCGGCATTCCCCTGACCGGGGCGGCGGACCCGGATCTCACGCTGCGCCTGAACCCCTGGACCGAAACCCGGCGCATCCTCCGCTTCGCACGCGGCGAGCGCAGCGTCTTCCTGTCGATTCTCGGGATCTCGTGGTTCTGGTTCTTCGGAGCGGCGCTGACCCTGCAGGTCCCGGCATACACCCGCGACGTGCTGAACGGCAGCGAAGCGATCACGACCCTGCTGCTCGCCGCTTTTGCCGTCGGCATCGGCATCGGCGCACTGCTTTGCGAGAAGCTGTCGGCGCGGCGCGTCGAGCTGGGCCTGGTGCCTTTCGGCTCGATCGGCCTGACGCTGTTCGCGCTCGACCTCTGGTTCGCGCAGCCGGTGCCGCAGGCGGAGGCGGCCGCTTCGGTCGGCGCATTCCTCGCAGAGCCGGGCAACGTGCACGTCCTCGTCGACCTCGCCATGCTGGGGGCCTTCGGCGGCTTCTACAGCGTGCCGCTGTACGCGCTGGTCCAGGAGCGCGCAGACCCCGCACGCCTGTCGCGCATCATCGCCGCCAACAACATCCTGAACGCGGTGTTCATGGTGGCGGCCGCGGTGCTCGCGATCGCAGCGTTCCAGGCCGGCTTGTCCATCCCGCAGCTGTTCCTGGTGCTCGCGTTGCTCAACGCGGCCGTCGCCGCCTACATCTACACGTTGCTCCCGGAATTCCTGATCCGCTTTCTCGTCTGGCTGATCATCCACGTGCTGTATCGCCCGCGCGCCGTCGGGCTCGAGCACATACCGCGCGCGGGCCCGGCCGTGCTGGTGTGCAATCACGTGAGTTACGTGGATGCGCTGATCGTCGGCGGCATGATCCGCCGGCCGGCGCGCTTCGTGATGTACTACCGGATCTTCGAGATCCCGCTGCTCAAGCTGCTGTTCAGCACCGCGAAGGCGATCCCGATCGCGCCGGCACGCGAGAACGAGGCGTTGCTCGCGGAGGCTTTCCGGCGCGTCGACGAAGAGCTCGCGGCCGGCAATCTCGTGTGCCTCTTTCCGGAGGGCGCGATCACGCGCGACGGCGAGATCCAGCGCTTCCGGCCGGGGATCGAGGCGATCATCGAGCGGCGCCCGGTACCGGTCATCCCCATGGCGCTGGCCGGGCTGTGGGGCAGCTGGTTCGGGCGCAGCGGTCGCCCGGACGAGCTCAGGCGCATGCCGGGCCGCCTGCTCTCGCGCGTCGAGCTGCGCATCGGCAGGCCGGTGCCCGCGCACGAAGTCACGGCCGCGAAGCTCGAGCTCCTGGTGCGCACGCTGCGCGGCGACGACCGGTAGGAGCGCGCCCATGCGGGCGACCGGACCATCGCGGTCGCCCGCATGACGGGCTCCTACAGGAGGGCGTTGGCGGGTGATGCGCCGAGGCGCGGGCGCCAGTCGCGGAGCAGCTCCTCGCGGCTGCCGAAGAGCGTCGGGCCGGTCGTGTAGCTGAAGTCGAGGACGGCGACCTCGGGGAAGCCGGCGTCGCGCGTCAGGAGCATCACGCGATTGCCGACACGATCGGCGGGCGCCCCGCCCGCCGGATCCTGCTCGAACACCATGCGTGAGCCGGGCAGCGGCTTCGGCGTGGGCATGGCGTCGAGCCAGACGAGGCCGCGCGGCGAGACGCTCGCGCGGTGGATCCAGCGGCCGGTGCGGAACAGCGCGCGCGCTTCGTTCGGGCTGAACACGATGTCGCTGACCGGGTTCGGGAGCTGGAGCACGGACGAGCCGATGCGCCCGTTCTCGAGATCGAGGAGCGACGCCCGGTTCATCGCGTCGACGAGGATCAGGAGGCGCCCGTCCGGCGAGATCTCGAGCTGGCGCAGCCCGGAAGAGCCGGCCCATACGTTGCGCACGTTCCAGGTGCCGGTGCGGTCCGGCTCCAGCATCCTGAGCGCGCCGCTGCTCGAGCCGATGAAGAGCTGGTCGTCGGCGGCGAAGGCGAGGCTCGCGTGCGGCTCCCCGAGCTCGATGTCGGCCAGCACCTCGCCGTCGTCGACTTCCATGATCCAGACGCGCCGTCCGCTCAGCACGGCGAGCCGGCGCGACGAGGAGGAAAACAGCATCTCATCGACCGGGCTCGCGGACACGCCGGCGTAATAGGGCCGCGGCAGCCCGCTGTCGGCATCCCAGATGCGCACGGTACCGTCGGTGCCGGCGCTCGCGATGAGGTTGCCGTCGGGGCTGAACGCGAGGTCGGCGACCGCGCTGCGATGCCCGAGGAAGTTCAGCTCGCCGGCCGCCTCCGCGAGCTCCTCCTCGGAGGCGTCCACGTGCAGGATATGGACGTGCCCGGCCGTGTCGCCGATGGCGAGGCGCTTGCCGCCGGGGCCGAGCGTGCTGACGAGATCGCCGGACTCGCGCCAGAGCGCGTGGCCGCTGTCCGGATCCGGCCGCACGGCGCCCAGGCTCGAGACGGCCGGCGCGGGGACGCGCCAGAGACGCGAACGGCCCGCTGTCTCGGCGATCACCACCATCTGCTCGTCACGGCTGAAGGCGAGGAGCCGGGCCGCCGCGGGCGAATAGCCGGAGCCCAGCGAGGGGCCGGTCAGCGCCCCGTCGGCGCTGCGATAGACCTGGAAGCCCCAGCGCTCGTTGCCGGCGATGACCTTGTCGCCCGAAGGCGAGAACGCGAGCTGCCATTGCCCGGGGCCGCGATCCATGACGACCGGCTCCTGCGGCCGGTCCGTGCGCCAGATCGAGACGCCCGCGTTGCCGTGCACGACGCCGAGAGTGGCGCCATCGGCCGAAAGGCGGATCTCGCTCGGCTGCAGCTGCAGGTCCATCTGCGCGAGCATGCGCCCGTTCCGCAGGTCCCAGACGCGCACGGCGCGGTCGTAATCGGCGACCGCGAGGTGATCGCCGCCGGCGTCGATCGCGACGTGCGACAGGCTGCCGGCGACGTCGAGCCGCTCGACGACCTTGCCGTCCGCGAGCGACCAGAGCTCGAAGCGGCTGCCGGAGCCCTCGTGCCGCCATGTCAGCACGTGGCTGCCGTCCCCGCTCAGGAGGAAGCCGGCGCTCGCCTCTCCGAGCTCCAGCGACTCGGCGCGCGTGCCGTCGTCGGTACGCCAGAGATTCACGGTGTTGTGCGCGACGGTGATCACGTGTTCCGCATCGGCGGACAGGCCGAGCACCTGCTCGCCGGCCGGCACGGCCAGCGTGCGCGCGGGCTGCGCGCTGGCGAGGTCCCACAGGCGGGCGCTGTCGCTGCGCGTCGCGCGGGCGATCGCGTAGCGCCCGTCCGGGGCAAACCAGACGTCATCGGAGACGCGGGCTTCGGGATCGGCGATGGCCAGCCCGCGCTCCAGCTTCTCGCCGATTTCGTGTCCGTTCAGGCGCAGTGCCCAGGCGTCGAGCCGGCCGGTCACACCCGGGGCCTCGTCACGCAGGCTGAGCGTCCAGCTGCCGGTCAGCGGTTCACCGCGCATCGCCGAGAGGTCGGTCAGGGCGTAGGCCGCGGGCTCGGAGGCCGGCGGCTCGCGGCCCTTGAGAGCGATCTCCACGGTGCGGCCGGAAGGTGCGATCAGCTTGAGCCGCAGGTCGTCCGGGCGCGGGTGCGCGATCGTGAGCTCGAGCTCGATCGACTGCACCCTCCCGGTCCGCTCGACCTGCACCCGCCGCACCAGCGGGGTGACGTCGAGCGCGGTGAGCGACCAAGCGCTGCGCGGGCGCAGCGCGCCGTCGGTCAGCGACCACTGCCGCACCTCGGGTCCGTCGGCGAACGTGAGCAGCAGGTTCGCCGGATCGAAGAGCACTTTCTGCGCCGCCTGCGGGGGCACGGTCCCGACCAGCTGGTGATAGTCCTCGCCGATCAGGCGCGCCGCGCGGCGCCGCCGCTCCGGCGTCCCGACCACCAGCGACTCCAGCGCGGCAACCAGGGCTTCGTCGCGGCGCTCCACCTGCACGGCCCGGCTGACCTGGTGGTCCCAGAAGCCGGCGAGCATGGCGTCCGCGAACGGGTCGCCGTCGGGCAGGCCGCGCGCATAGGCATCGATGTCCTGCATCGTCTCGACGCCGGTCGCCTGGCCCGCGCGCAGCTCGAGCTGGTTGCGGAACAGGCGCTCGGCGGAATCCGCGTGCCCGGGGAACGAGCGCAGGTTGACGTAGGCGTCGTGCACCGTGGCAAGCGGCAGGGTCGGGGAGGACAGCACCTCGATGTAGGGCCGCGGCAGCAGCTGCGTGTACCAGAACGGCACGGCCGTGACCGCGAGCAGGACGAGCAGCGCGAGCACGGGCCCGCGCCAGTGCAGCGGCAGGTTCTCGTTCGCCCAGCGGGCGGTGAAGACGGCGCGGTAGAGCCGGTTGCGGATCTTGAGCCGGCCGTGCTCGCCCTTCACGACGAGGCCGACCGCCATCAGGATGCGCTGGTGGCGCGACTCCGGGTCGTACTCGACGTCGATGCCCTTGCGCAGCCGGCCGTACAGGTTGAGGAGCGCCTCGGCGTTCTTGCGATCCCCGGTGATGCGCCGGTGGATGTGGCTCATGTGCGGCTCGCTGTGCAGCGCCGCGCGGCCGGCGAGCTTCTGCAGCGCGATGCGATCGACGTGCTCCTTGATATCGCCGGAGATGCGTTCGCGCGCGATGGCGCGAGCGAGCTTCTGCGTGAGATACGGGTGGCCGCCGGTCCAGTAGTAGACGCGATCGAGTGCGATTGCGGCGTCCGACGGCGGCAGGTTGAGCTCGGCGGCGAAGACGTCGAGATCGTCGCGAGTGAAATCGTCGAGCTGGATGGCCTGTGAGATGGCGAACGGCGACTCTTCGGCTTCCGGCATCAGCCCCCGCGCGTCGCATTCGCCGACCAGCACGAAGCAGAGGCGCTGGAAATCCGGCTCTGTGACGCGCGCGTTCCAGGCGGCACGAATGCTCGCGAGCACGTGCGTCGAGAACGGGCGATCCTGCACGCACTGGATCTCGTCGACGAAGATCACGACGCGCTCGGTGACGTGCTGCAGGATGACTTCGCTGTAGAACTCGACGAGGCGCTGGCGGTTGCTCAGGATGGATTTGTCCTGCCACCAGTCCTGGAGATCGATCTTCAGGCGGAGCTGGCGGAGCAGGCGATAGGCGATGCTGTAATACCAGCGTCCGGCGTCGGTGCCGCCGTCACGCTCGCTGATCTGCGCCAGGTCGAGAACGGCGACGCGATGGCCGTTCGTCTGCAGGCGCGCCGAAGTGGCGGCGATCAGGCTGGACTTGCCGCTGCGGTTGGGCGCGATGACGTGCGCATAGCGGCCGGCGACGATGGCGTCGTACAGCGCCTGGTCCGCCGCCCGGCGCACGTAACCCGGCCGTACCGCGTGCAGCGGCGTGGCGACGGTGAAAAATTCACCGGTGGAATCGGTATCGAGACTGCAGGAACCGGAGGTCTCGGTCATGCGGCAGGTCGTTGGCTCGTTGCTGCTATAGTGCTCGGTGCGCCGTTCGACCGCCGGGCGGCGGCACGAGGACCTGCCGCCTGACGGCCCTACATTGAGAATCGTGCACGGCCCGAATGCAAGCTTCCCGGCCCCTGTTGCTGAAAAAAGACGTGTTCGGTCAAGTCACTTTGCGCGCCGGCGACGCCGGGCCGACGGTCGTGCGCGAGGCGGCGAGCGCGCGCTGGTGGGCGCGGCCGCTGGCCCGCCACCTGCTCGCCCGGGAGGGCCGGGCGCTCGCGGCGCTCGACGGCCAGGGCGGTGTGCCGCAGCTCTTCAGAATCGAGCGCGACAGCCTGCGCCGCAGCTACATCGAAGGCCTCTCGATGCACCGTGCCCGTCCCGCGGACCCGGACTACTTCCGGCGCGCCGCGCGCCTGTTACGACGGCTGCATACTGCCGGTGTCGTGCACAACGACCTCGCGAAGGAGCCGAACTGGCTGGTGACGCCAAAGAGCGAGCCGGCACTCATCGATTTCCAGCTCGCGTGGTTCACCCCGCGCCGCGGCCGCCTGTTCCGCGCGCTCGCGCGCGAGGACCTGCGGCACCTCTTGAAACACAAGCGCACGTACTGCCCGGAGCACCTCACGCAGCGCGAGCGCCGCATCCTCGAGCACCCCGGCCTGCCCTCCCGGCTGTGGATGACGATCGCCAAGCCCCTCTACCTGCTCGTGACCCGCCGGCTGCTCGGCTGGACCGACCGCGAAGGCGCCGGCGACCGCCCGTAACTGCGAGTGTGTTTTTGTGCCGTAGGAGCTCGCACCGCGCGCGACCGGAACGCAGCCACCCGTGGGAGCGTGACCGGCAGGATATAATGCGTGGCCGAGAAAGGAGTGGAACCCGTGGATTTCGTACATCGTCATAACCTCGTGGAGCCCGATGCCGTCCCGGAGGAGCGCCGCTACGGCATCCGCGTGACGTTGCCGCCGAACGATACGTTCAGGCGCCTGCTGGGCGACGACTGGGAGCGGCTGCACTGGTACGCGACGCGCGAGGAGCGCGACGAGGCGTTCCGGCAGATGGCGATCCGGCACGGGTATTACCGGAAGACCGATACGCCGACGCAGATCCTGGAGAAGATCGAGCGTTGAAGCCAGGCTACCTCGGCAGGGCGCCAAGGAAGAGATAGAAGCTGGTATCTCCGTCCTCGGCGAACCCGGCCCCGAGGAAGAGCGGGCCGAAGTAGGTGTCGTAACCGGCGAAGATGCTGCCGTTGACCAGCAGCGAATCGAAGGCCATGTCCGAGCGCGTTTGCCAGACGTTGCCGGCTTCGATGGAAGCGCCGAGATACAGCGGGATGTCGAACAGCCCGCCCCCGGTCTCGCCCGAGCGCCGGTAATAGACGAGCCGCGACAGCCCGGCGTGCGGCCCGCTGATCTCGCCGCGCTCGAGCCCGGAGAGCCTGAGGAACCCGCCGAGCGGGAAAAAGTTCTGGATCAGGTCGTCCGACTGCACGGTGGTCGCGAATTCGAGCCCGAGCTGCAGCGAGTGCCGGCCGCGGGTCCAGACCGTGGACCACGTCGTTTCGATGGTGTCGAAATTCGAATCCGCGCCGAATCCCGGGCGGGAAAGCGTGTAGCGCGCTTCCAGCCGTGAGCCGCGGCGCGGGATGTCGGCGTCGTCCAGGGTGTCGATGCCGAACACCGCGTACATCCCGCCGGATTCGAAATCGATGTTGGGGATCGAGGGATCGCCGACTTTCACGCGGGCATTGCCGGTCCCGCGGAAGATGCCGAAGCGGGCTTCGCCCCAGCGCCCGAGCTCGCGGCCGAGATCGAGCGCCAGGTCGGCGCTGCTCACGCGGAAGCGCGAAATGCTCTCCCCGTCCGCGAACGCGTTGAAATTCGTCTGCTCGAGATCGATGCGCGGCGCCACGAACCAGGTCGTGTCGTAGCTGAGCGGCTGGTAGAGCTCGGACGTCAGGTAAGGCTCCGTACCGAGCTGCAGGTCGGTGCGCCATTCCGCGCCGAGCGGGTTCACGCCGACGCGCGTGTAGCGTCCCGACACGTTGAACGCGGTCGAGCCCTCGAAATCGTCCTCGACCGAGATGCCGAACTGCAGGATGTTGGGTCCCCAGCTCTTCGGCCGGGTGAAGAACTCGACGCCGGTTTCACCGTCGTCGTTGACGATCCGGTAGCCGACCTGCGAATAGAGATCGAGGCCGTAAAGGCGCGCCGCGTCGTCGGCGAGCATGCGGCTGGTGACCGGCTTTCCGGGCTCGGTGCGCAACCGGGCCTTCAGGACCCGCTGCGACAGCGGCCCCTCGTCCGCCACGCGCACGAAGTCGAAGGTATATACGGGCTGGCGCTCGACGTGGCGACGGGCCTGGTAATCCCGCCAGGCGGCGTCGTCGACCGAGAACCGGCGCAGCCGGTCCGCGAGCGCGGCGGCGGCCACGGCGCCCGGCTCGACCGCCTTGCCGATCTCCGCGAAATTCGCCGAGCCGAAGTCGCCGAGCTCGGGACGGATCAGGATGTCGTCTTCGCCCAGGGACTCGAGCTGCCTGCGGGTCTCCTTGCGGATGAGGATGGTGAGCATCTGGGCCGTGATGCCGAGCGCGGAATCGAGCTCCTCGGCCGGGTAGAGCGGAAATTCGACGTCGACGGCGATGATGACGTCCACGTCCATGCCGCGCATCGCAGCGACCGGCACGTTGCCGGCGAGGCCGCCGTCGACCAGCGTATGCCCGTTGACCATGACCGGCGCGAAGATCCCCGGGGCCGACATGCTGGCGCGCATGGCGAGCGTGAGGTCGCCCTGCGAAAGCACGACCGCGTCGCCGGTCTCGATGTCGGATGCGACCGCGCGAAACGGGATCGGCAGCTCGCTGAAATCCTGCACGTCGGCGACCTGCGTCGTCAGGTCGCGCAGGATGAGGCCGAGCTTCTGGCCCTGGATCAGCCCGAGCGGCAGCTCGAGGCGCCCGCCGTTGAGACCGAGCTCGAAGTCGATCGGGAACTCCACGTCGTCCTGCTTGCGGCGATAGCTCAGATCCTCGCGCGGCGTCGTGTCCTGGAACGCGTCGCTCCAGTCGAGGGACGTGATCGCCTGCTCGAGCTGCTCCGGGGACACGCCGGCGGCATACAGGCCGCCGATCACCGCGCCCATGCTGGTCCCGGCGATCGCATCGACGGGCACGTGCAGGCGCTCGAGCTCCTTCAGCACGCCGATGTGCGCGGCGCCGCGCGCGCCGCCGCCGCCCAGCACGAGACCGATTCTCGGCCGGCCCTCGTGGCCGGGCGCGGGCCCTTCCGCGGCCGCGGCGCGCGGCAGCACGCCGGCAGCGAGCAGGAGGACGACGGTGGCTAAAACGGCGCGAAGCGGCATGATCCTGTTCCCGACCGGCCATTCCGGAATCGCCGGATTATAATGGCCGTTTACCTTCGACCCGGAGTCGCGAATGACCGACGCCACGCCCGTGCCGCCAGAGGACGGCGCAAGGATTTCCATCACCGACGGCAAGCTTCAGGTGCCCGATCGCCCCATCATCCCGTACATCGAAGGCGACGGCACCGGGCCGGACATCTGGCGGGCCAGCGTGCGCGTGCTGGACGCCGCCGTGAATGCCGCCTACGGCGGCCGGCGCAAACTCTGCTGGATGGAGGTCTACGCGGGCCAGAAAGCGTTCGATCGGTTCAATAGCTGGCTGCCCGACGAGACCGTCGAGGCCTGCCGCGAATACCTCGTCTCCATCAAGGGCCCGCTCACCACGCCGATCGGCGGCGGCATCCGCTCGCTGAACGTGGCGCTGCGGCAGCTGCTCGACCTGTACGTGTGCCTGCGGCCGGTGCGCTGGTTCAAAGGCGTGCCCTCTCCCGTGCGGCATCCGGAGAAGGTCGACATGGTGATCTTCCGGGAGAACACCGAGGACATCTACGCGGGCATCGAGTTCGAACGCGGCGAGCCGCGCACCGAGACCTTCCTCGCGCTGCTGCGTGAGCACTTCCCCGAGGAGTTCGCGAAGATCCGTTTCCCGGAAAGCTCCGGCATCGGGCTGAAGCCCGTGTCGCAGGAAGGCACGGAGCGGCTGGTGCGTGCGGCGATCGAGTACGCCATCGCGAACCGCCGTAAGAGCGTGACCTTCGTGCACAAGGGCAACATCATGAAGTTCACGGAGGGCGCCTTCCGCAACTGGGGCTACGCGCTCGCCGAGCGGGAATACGCGGAAACGACGTACACCTGGGAGCAGTGGGAGCGCACCCGCGCCGAGCACGGCCAGGATGCGGCGAATCGGGAGCAGAAGGAAGCGCTCGCGGCCGGGCGGATCCTCGTCAAGGACGTGATCGCCGACATCGCGCTGCAGCAGGTGCTGACCCGCCCGGACGAGTTCGACGTCATGGCGACCATGAACCTGAACGGCGACTATCTCTCGGATGCGCTGGCTGCCCAGGTCGGCGGCATCGGCATCGCGCCCGGCGGCAACATCAACTATGCCACCGGGCACGCGGTGTTCGAGGCGACGCACGGCACCGCGCCCAAGTACGCCAACAAGGACGTCGTGAACCCGGGCTCGCTGATCCTCTCGGGTGAGATGATGCTGCGCTACATGGGGTGGACGGAAGCCGCGGACGTCGTCATCCGGGCGATGGACGCGACCATCGGCGAGAAAGTGGTGACCTACGACTTTGCGCGTCTGATGGAAGGCGCACGGCAGGTGAAGACCAGCGAGTTCGCCGACGCGATGATCGCGAAGATGTGAGCCGCGCGATCCGGTAGGAGCCCGCCATGCGGGCGACTCCGGATTCACGGTCGCCCGCATGGCGGGCTCCTACGGCGGCGGCGGGCGGTCCGGCCTGAGGCGCGCGTTGTACGCGCGCAGCGCTTCGATCTCGCGGGCCCTGGTCGCGGCGTCCCAGCCGAGCTCGGCCGCGGCGACGTCCGCCAGCGGCTCGATCAGGGGCTCGCCCTGATCCGGCGACAGTCCGATCATCGTGCGGCGGTGCACGACGTCCGTGAGGTGGCGGGCAAACTCGTAGCGCACGGCGAGGGCGACCTCGGCCGCGAGCACCGTGCCCTCCCCGTCCAGGGTTGCCGCCAGCCGGGGGTCGTCCATGGCGAGATCGAGCACACGGCGCGTGCGGCCGCCGTAGACGGCGAGCAGCCTCGCCCTGCCCGCCTCGGACACCGTGCCGACCTCGTCCAGCATCTTCTCGGCGGCCGTCTTGCCGAGCGCGCCGGGCAGGAACATCTCCCTCGTGACGCAGGCTTTCGCGCGCACGCCGAGCATCTTCACCACGCGGTTCGTGACCTGCTCCGCGAGGCTGCGGTAGGTCGTGAGCTTGCCGCCGATGACCGTCAGCAGCCCGAGCGCGTTGCGCTGGTGGTTGCGGATGATGTGACGGCGGGTGATCGCACCTTCCGGTTTCTTGCCCTGCGCGGGCAGCGGCCGGACGCCGGCGTAAGCGTAGTGGATGTCGCCGCGCATCAGCCGGGCGCGCGGAAAAACGCGGTTGCACTCCGAAAGCAGGTAATCGATCTCCGGCTCGCTCGGCCGGGCGTCGGCCGGGTCGCCGCGGTAGCGGTGATCCGTCGTGCCGATGAGGTACTGCCCGTTCCAGGGAATGATGAAGAACGGGCGCGCATCGATGTATGCCTCGACGTAAAAGGCGTCCTTCGGCGCGCCCTCGAACGGGCCGACGACGATGTGGCTGCCCTTCGTGCCGCCCATCAGCTCGGGCATCGGCTTGTTGGCAGTTGCCAGCACGTCGTCGACCCACGGCCCCGCCGCGTTCACCACGACGCGCGCACCGACGACGTGCTCCTCCCCGCCGTCATCGACGTAGCGGAGGGAGCGCACCTTGCCACCCTCGATGTCCATCCCGGTGACCCGGGCGTAGTTGCGCAGCGAGGCTCCGTAGGCCTTGGCGGCAAGCACGTTTTCGATGACGAGCCGCTCCGGGAAGGTGACCTGCGCATCGTAGTAACGCACGCCCCCCTTCAGCCCGTCGGCAGCGACACCCGGCTCGCCGGCGAGGAACTCGCGGCGGTTCAGGGCATTGTGGCTCGGCAGCGGATTGCCGAAGGACAAGAGGTCGTAGATGAAGAGCCCGGTACGCACGAGCAGCATGCCGCGCCTGGCGCCCTCGTACACGGGGATGTTGATGCGGATCGGCTTGACCAGGTGGCGCGCCGTCCGCAGCAGCCGGCTGCGCTCCTGCAGGGATTCGTAGACGAGGCCCAGCTCGCCGTGCTCGAGGTAGCGCAGGCCGCCGTGGATCAGGCGGCTCGACCAGCTCGTCGTGCCGCTCGCGAAGTCGTTCATTTCGAGCAGCAGCACCTGGATGCCGCGGGAGGCGGCGTCCCGCGCGATACCGGCACCGTTGATGCCGCCGCCCACTATGACGAGGTCGTAAGCCTCCTCCGCCGCCATCAGCGCCGACGGTTCCGGGAGACGGCAGCGGCCATCCGAGTCAGCCGGTCAGCCGCTGGCGCCGGGCGAACGACGACAGGATGACCTCGCCGCGCGAGACGGCCACGCTGCCGCTGCGCGCGACCGCGGATACCTCGCCGATCCCGCTCGCCTCGCGGAAGAACGCGTCCACCTCGTCGAGCTTGCCGGTGAGCTGCAGCGTGCAGCTGTTCTGGGCGTCGTCCAGGATCTCCGCCCCGTACTCCTTCACCAGCTTGAGCACCTTGCCATAAGAACCGGTCGCAAGCTTCAGCTTGACGATGATGAGCTCGCGCTCGAAGTGCTCGCCCAGGGTCATATCGTGGATGTTGACCACGTCGACGAGCTTCGCGAGCTGGGTATTGAGCTGGGCGATGGCTGCATCCGAGCCGGCGATCACCAGCGTAACCCGCGAAACCATCGGGTCGTTGGTCGGCGCGACGTTCAGGGACTCGATGTTGTAACCACGGGTGGCGAAGAGGCCGGTCATCCGCGTAAGGGCGCCGACTTCGTTTTGCAGCAGGACGGAAATTACGTGTCGCATCGCGCAAAGATACGGGCGAAAACAAGCCGCCGCAAGCCGGACCCCTTGCTTTGCCGCGGCATCTGCGAAACACTCGGCGAAAACCCCTTTTGTACAGTCTTTCGAGCGTCACACATCATGAACACGTCGTCCCCCGCCACCGAAAACCGCGAGCACCCGCTGGCCGGCACCCGGATGAGCGGAGCCGACGTGCTCGTACAGGTGCTCGCGGACGAGAACGTCGGGACGATCTTCGGCTACAGCGGCGGCGCGATCCTGCCCGCGTTCGACGCCGTGTTTCGCTACAACGCCCTGAACCAGCGGCCGGACGGCAAAGCGGCGATGCGGCTGATCGTGCCCGCGAACGAGCAGGGAGCCGGGTTCATGGCGGCCGGCTACGCGCGGGCGAGCGGCCGGGTCGGCGTCGTGATGGTGACCTCGGGGCCGGGAGCGACGAACACCGTAACGCCGGTGCGCGACTGCATGGCGGACTCGGTCCCGATCGTCGTGATCTGCGGCCAGGTGCCGACGAGCGCGATCGGCACGGATGCGTTCCAGGAAGCACCGGTCTCCGCGATCATGGGCGCCGCCGCGAAGCACGTGTTCCTCGTGACCGACCCGCAGCGGCTCGAGGCGACGGTGCGCACGGCGTTCGAGCTGGCACGCACCGGGCGTCCCGGGCCGGTCGTCATCGACGTTCCCAAGGACGTGCAGAACGCGGAAATCGCCTTCACCGGCAGCGGTTCGCTGCCGCTGCCGGGCTACCGCCTGCGCTGGCAGGCAGTGCGGGACAACCGCCTGGCGGACGACGCGTGCCAGCGCTTCTACCGCATGCTCGCCGCAGCCGAGCGCCCGCTCATCTATGCCGGCGGGGGCGTGATCAACGGCGACGCGAGCGCGGCGCTGCGGCGTTTCAGCGCGGAATTCGGGCTCCCGGTCGCCACGACGCTGATGGCGCTCGGCGCCAGCGATACGACCTCGCCGCTTTCCCTGCACATGCTGGGCATGCACGGCACCGCGTTCGCGAATTACGCCGTCGAGGATGCCGATTTCATCATCGCCATCGGCGCGCGCTTCGACGATCGGGTCGCCGGCGACCCCGCGCACTTTGCGCCGAAAGCGCGCCACATCGCGCACCTGGACGTCGATATTTCGGAGATCGGCAAGGTCAAGGGCGTCTCGTGGCACCACGTCGGCGTGGTGGCGCAGGGGCTCGACGACCTGCTCGCTTTCGGCCGGCGCATCGGCTTCGAGAAGAGCTACGCGCGCTGGCATGCGGAGATCGCCGGGCTCAAGAGCCGGCACGCGATGAACTACGATCGCGAGAGCCCGCTGATCCAGCCACAGGCGATCATCGAGGAGATCAACCGCCGCACCCGCGGCCAGGCGATCATCACCACCGGCGTCGGCCAGCACCAGATGTGGGCGGCCCAGTACTTCGACTTCAAGGAGCCGCGCCTCTGGCTGACCTCCGGCAGCATGGGCACGATGGGGTTCGGCCTGCCCGCCGCGATCGGGGCGCAGGTGGCGAACCCGGGGCGGCTCGTCATCGACATCGACGGCGACGCCAGCATCCGGATGAACATCGGCGAGCTCGAGACCGCCACGACCTACGGGCTGCCGCTCAAGGTCGTGGTCCTCAACAACTACGGCGACGGCATGGTCCGCCAGTGGCAGAAGCTCTATTACAAGGGGCGGCTGGCGGCCAGCGACAAATCGCTGCACCGCAAGGATTTCGTGAGGACGGCGGAAGCGGACGGCTTCGCTTACGCGAAGCGCCTCGATCGGAAGGCCGATATCCCGGCCGTGATCGAGGAGTTCCTGGGCTTCCCCGGCCCCGCTTTCCTCGAGGTGATCATCGATCCGGACGCGGGTGTGTACCCGATGGTCGGCCCGGGGCAGAGCTACGCGCACATGATCACGGGCGATTTCATCCCGGGCCGCGAGCGCGCGCCGGTCGGGGACCCGGACCCGAGCGAGCTGTTCTAACCCCGTAGGAGCCCGCCATGCGGGCGACATCGAAGGTCGCGGCCGCCCGTATGGCCGGCTCCTACAGACCGCCCGGCCCGCAGTCTTTCTTCAGGAAGCCGATCAGCGACTCGTACAGCTTCAGCTGATGGTCGAAGAAGAGGGTGTTGGAGAAGTGATCGGCGCCCTTGAGCTCCACGAACTTGTACTTCTTCCCGTAGCGGTCGAGCGCGGCCATGTACTTCTTCGAGTGCTCCGGCGGTACGCGCTGGTCCACGCTGCCGTGGATGATCAGCATCGGCACGTTCACCTTCCCCGTCTCCAGCAGCGGTGAGACGCTGTCGTCCCACATGTTGAGCTGCTCGGCCGCCTGCGCGCCGCGCATCTGGTAACGGTAGTAGTTGACCTGCATGAGCGGGTCCGACACGCCGGCACCCGCCACCACGCACTGGTAGATCTGCGGCGTTCGCGAGGCCGCCACGAGCGCGGCGTAGCCGCCGTAGGACCAGCCGAACATGGCCATGCGGTCGCGATCGGCGAGCCCCTGCTCGACCAGGTACAATGCGCCGTCGTCCTTGTCGTCCTGCATCTTGTAGCCGCCCTGCCCGCCGTCGATGAAGGCGGACAGGTAGAACCGGAGGCCGTAATTGTGTGAGCCCCGGTACTGCGGCTGCAGGACCAGGTAGCCGTTGTTGGCAAGGAGCTGTCCCCATTCGTCGTACCCGACCCACTCGGAAACGAACGGTCCGCCGTGCGGCAACACTACCAGCGGGAACGGCGGCTTGCCGTGCGGCACCGTGAGATAGCCGTGCAGCTCGACGCCGTCCCGTGCCTTCCAGGTGACGTACTGGACGTCGGCGAGCTGCTCGCTTTTCAGGAGCGGCTGCGTGCTGCCGACGGACTGGATCTTCCCGTCTTTCAGGAGGTAGAACGTTCCTGGATCGCGCGGACCCGAGTTGTAGATCACCATCGTCGCCCCGTCGCGCGAGCGGCTGGTGACGTTCAGCAGCCAGGAATACGGAATGAGGTCCGCAAGCTGCGCGTACATTGCTCCTTCGGTCTCGTCGAAAAATTCGGTGTAGAAACGAGCCCTGGCGTACGTGACGCCGACCACCTCGTCGGGATGCTCCCAGCCGTTGCTGTGGTGGCGAACCCCCCAGACATCGACGTCCGAGCGGCGGTAAATGAGCTCGTCCAGCACCTTTTTCTTCAGGTCGAAGGACCATAGCCCGACCTTGTCTTTGCCGTTGTTCGCCAGCACCAGGGCGTGATGCGGCTTCGACGGGTCGAAGTCCACGATGTTGAAGGTCTCGAAGTCGTCTTCGTCCTGCCGCCAGACTTCCTCCCAGCCCGAGGTCCCGGGCTCGCGGTAATACCAGATGAACTCGCCGCTGCCGAGATCGAAGCCGCGTGCCAGCCACGGATTGCCGTTGCCGTCGAAGTCGATGTTGCCGAGCGCGATCTTGCCTCGGATCAGCAGGCTCTTCGTGCCGGATTCGAGGTCGAATTTCCAGTATGACCTTGGCCGGAAGGCTTCCTTAAGGCGGGTCTCCGGCCCTCTTTCCCTGTCTTCGGGATCACCGCCTTCCATGAACGAGATGATGATCTTGTTCGGATCGTGAGGCAGCACGTTCTCGATGATCGCGTTGGTCTCGTCGAAAGACCGCAACCGCCGGTCGTCTATGTCGGCCACGGCAATCTTCGTTTCGTAAACGCCCTGGTTGAAGCCCTCGATCCGATCGCGAACTTTCTGGCGCAGGGTGAACACGATATTTTTGTTGCTGACCCAGTAGAAGTTCGTGATCTCCATCGGGTCTGCGTTCAACCGGAAGGGCTCCTTCGTGAGGTCGGAGGCATCGTAGATTTCAATGATGGGATTACCGGTCCGTGACGGGATCTTCATGAGCCCCAGCTGATTGCCGTCAGGCGAGACCTGCACGTTGTCGATTACTTCGCGGAGCGCCCAGTACTCGAGGGGGTACGGCGCGAGCTCGTTCCGTGCAGAATCGGCTTGCGCGCCGAACGCCGCGAGCAATGCCGTGAAAACAGCGATCGTCTTCTGTGTCATCGTCCTCACTCCGGCCCGGCCGTCGGAGCTCCTTGCGTCACTATCAAAGAAAAAGGGCCCACGGGCATGCCCCCCGCGGGCCCTCTTGTCTTCCCCCGATGGCGAAGGACTCGCCCGTTATTCACCGCCGCCAAAGCTGGCGCCGATATTGATGAAGAACGTCCTGCCCCGCAGATCGTAGCCGTAGCCGATCGGCGTGTTGTTGATCGCGAGAATCTCGGTGCCATCGACGAACGGTGGTTCCTTGTCGAACACGTTCCGGATGCCGCCGCCGAAGGTCCAGACATCTCCGTAGTAGTACACGGACAGGTTGTGCAGAAAATAATCGTCGGCGAATCCGATATCGCGGCAGTTCACGTCGCCGAAGTTCGGTCCGAGGCAGGTGTCACCAATCACGGTGCTGCCGAAGATATTGCCGAACTCGTCGACTTCGAGCGGATCCTCCTCGACAGATCCGATGTAGCTCGTCTCCCACGTCAAGCGCCAATCGTTCATGTCAAAGCGCAGGCGGTTCCTGAACTTCCATTCAGGAAAGCCGAACTCGCCCTTGAACTGCTCCTCGGTCCGTTCGCCGTTGTCGTCGACGAACAGGGTGGAGCGTTCCAGCAGCCGGTTAGCCCGGAAATCGACGCTGAGATCGATCGGCCGCTGAAACAGGTCGAACGTGCTGTCGAACGTCAGATTGATGTCGACGCCGCGCGCCGCCTCGTTGTCGCGGTTGATGAATCCCTGGTCGATGAACTCAATAAACGGCCTGTTGGGATCTGACAGATCGCGCTCGATGCGGCCGCAGAACGCACTATTCCCGGCAGGATTCGTGTAGCAGTCGTTGATGATGAACTGCCCGCTCGGCTCGATGATCGTGTTCTCGATGTCGATGGAGTAGTAAGTCACGCTGAGGTTCAGCCCGAACGCGTCGGTAAACGGCTGTTCCCAGGCGAAACCCGCCGACCAGGATTCGGAAGTTTCCTCGTCGAGGCCCAGCGTGCCGCCTTCGGCCAGCTCGATGCTGTAGGTATTGAAGCCGCCATTCTGTGCGAGGGTCGGATCGACGCCGTTCGCCCGGCAGTTGTCCAGCACGTGCTGCTCGCGCGTGTCCAATGCCGGATTGTAGGTGCCGTTAAGCGGATCCAGCGCCTCTTCCGGAATGAAACAGGGGTCGAACAGGCTCAGGAAACCCGTCTGATCCTGCAGAAAAAGCTCGCGCAGGTTCGGCGCGCGGTAGGACGTTCCGAACGTGCCACGAACGAGCAGCGACTGGACCGGACGCCAACCCAGCTTGTAGGAGTGGGTCCACGCGGAGCCGTAGAACTCGTCGTCTGTCCAGCGAGTCGACAGGTTCAGCGTCACCTCCTCGGCCGCGGGCAGGTTCGCCATCACCGGAACCTCGATCTCACCGAAGGCCTCCTTGGTGGTCTTCTCGCCCACGGCACCGCCGTCGGAGAAGAAGCCGAAGAACAACCCGTCGCGGGCGACCGCGTCCGGAATAGACGTGATCTCGTCCTTGCGATACTCGAAACCAATACCGCCTGCGACTTCGCCGGCCGGCATTTCGAACAGGTTACCGGACATGTAATAGGTGTAAAGAGTCTGCTCGTACTCCGTATCGAAGTCGCGGCTATCGAACAGGAACGCACGCTCTTCCGACGTCCCAAAGTCGCCGACCACACCCTCGGGATACAAGGACGGCGCAAACATGTTGAGTGGCACGCACCCGGTCGTGGCGTCCGGCGCCATGTCGTCGACGCTCTCGCCGGTCCAGGGATTGAACTGGAGATTCACTTCGCAGGGGGTGTTCGTGTCGGACCACCACCCGAGCGCCACATTCACACGGTCACCCCGGATGCCAATGCGGTTGGATTCACCGGTCGCCTTCGAGAGCACCGCTGCGAAGTCCATGGACCAGTCGTTGAAGCTGCCGAAGTTGATGAATGGCAGGTCGGACCGGAAACCGCCCACGAACCGGAACTGCTTCACCTCGACGGTGTTGGTGTTGCGATCATCACGCACGGAGACGATGGGTTCCACCACGGTGGGACCCAACTCATCCATCGTCTGGTCGCAAGAACCCCCTGCGCTCGGATCACAGCCGAAGTTCGCCAGCACCTGGTTAACGAAATTCGGGTTGTTCATGAGGTCGTTCCACGCCAGGCCGCAGTCAACCCCACCGGCAACCGTCGGATTACAGATGTTGAACGGGTTCAACGGCGGCACATCAGGGAAGAATTGGATCGACCCGAAGTCGATGAAATTCTCGCGCCGCGCGAACAGCGCCTCGAAATACGGCGTGAAGTTTGCCTCGCCTTCGAACGTGTACTCGCCGTACGCCATCACGCTCTGCTGCTCGACCTCGGGGAAAAGGTGGGCAGTTTGCGTGTTGCCGTTCAGGTCGTAATCGCGGAACGAGATATCCGTCCGACCGTCCCCGTCGCCATCGACGCCGAAGCCGAACAGCGACGATTCAGAGAAGTTCGGCCAGCCGCCGTTGCTCGTGCCCGGAGTAAAGTACACGCTGCCGGCGTGCGGAATGGCCCCTCCGGTCACCGGATTAACAGTCGTGTCGAAGATAAAGATACGGCGGGCCAGCGCGCCTTGTCGGCACTCGTCCCAGTCCATGCCGAGAACCTCGGAGTTGAACAGGTCCTGCGTCCGCACCTGGCCGAACTCGTCGATTTCGGCGTGCTGATCACAGCCCGCAGTCCACGGACGATCGTCCAGCGTGACGGCTTCGCTGTCCTGCCATTCGGCGCCGATCCCGATGAAACCCCGGTCGAAGTTCTTGCCCCAGATCAGGCTGGCCGTGTTCTCGATGCCGTTCGAATGCGCCGGGACTTGAGAATACGCCTCGAACTCCAACCCATCGAAATCCTTACGCATGATGATGTTGACGACGCCGGCGATCGCGTCCGAGCCATACACAGACGAGGCGCCGTCCAGCAGCAGGTCGTACTGCTGCACAAGTGACGATGGAACGAGGCTGATATCCGCCGCCACCGGCGCGCCTTCCACGCCCGCGGGCGAGATGCGCCGCCCGTTGATCAGCACCAGCGTGCGGTTCGCGCCAAGACCCCGGAGATCGACAGTCGTCGCGCCAGGACCATTGTCCAGCACGAATCCCGTGAAGGTCAGATCGATCTGCTGGCCGCTGGATGCGGTCGACTCCTGGAGAATGTCGCTGGCGTCGATGAGTCCGACCTCCCGCGACACCTGGCCCGTGATCACCTGCAGCGGAGCGACGCTGGTGTACGTGTCGCGCCGCAGGCGGGAACCCGTGACAACTACCTCCTCGACTTCCGAAGAGGGATCTGCTGCTGCGTCTTCGCCCTCATCCGCGTCCTGCGCGTACGCCGGAGCCATGCCGAGCAGCAGGGCGGCCAGCAATGCCGTGCAAAGAACAGGAACTCGCACGCCGAGCGCGCGAAGGTCATCGACAGTCATCGTCATCCCCTTATGCATTCTTGCCTTATGCGGGACTATGCTGTCCCTGTTTTTTTGGTGGGCGACGGCAGGCACCGTCGGCACCTCGTCCGGCATCTTGCGAGAAACCCGCACGGTTGTAAACGAAAATGTTGCGTCCGAAAGCACCGTGCGCGACATGTTGCGCGAAGCCAACAGGCGTTCCGGCGGTGGGTGCGATTGCTTGATATGAAATGAACATACATGACAACGTAAACTGTTGTTCATATCTCTATGCATTCATTTTGCCATCTAGGAGGAAGCGCATGAACAAGACGACTGCGATCATGGGCACGCTGCTGGCCGCCCTGCTGGCCGCGGGGTGCGGAGCCGACGCAACAGATGCCGCCGCCCCGCGCGCTGAGCAGGCGGCGCAAGCGAGCCCGCAGGCCGGCGGTGATACGGTCTTTTCGGACCTCGCCGGGCGCCTTTCCGACCCGTCCCGCCCCGCGGAGGACCGCGCGCGGGACGCGTCGCGCAAGCCGGCGGAGGTCGTCGAATTCCTGGGTGTGGAGCCCGGCATGCGCGTCCTCGACGCCATCGCCGCCGGCGGCTGGTACACCGAGGTGCTGTCGATCGCGGTCGGCCCCGAGGGTCGGGTCGTCGCACAGAACCCGGACTTCGCGCTGGAGTATGGCGGCGGGCGCAACGACAAGGCGCTCACCGCGCGCCTCGCGGATGACCGCCTGCCGAACGTCACGCGCCTCGACAAGAACTTCAGCGGGATGTCGGCGGCCGACGGGCCGTTCGATGCCGCCATCACGGCTCTCAACTTCCACGACGTCTACAACGGCATGGGTCCCGAAGCGGCCGCGAGCTTCCTCGGCGCGCTGTACGACGTCCTGAAGCCGGGCGGCGTGCTGGGCATCACCGATCACGTCGGCGTCGCCGGCAACGACAACGAAGGGCTGCACCGGATCGAGAAAGCGACGGTCATCGATGCCGCGGAAAGTGCGGGCTTCGAGCTGGTCGGCGAAAGCGACGTGCTGCAGAACCCCGCGGACGACCACACGCAGCCCGTGTTCAGCGACGGCATCCGCGGCAAGACGGACCGCTTCGTGCTCAAGTTCCGCAAGCCGGAATGACCGGCCTCCACGGACGCCGCCGGCCGGCCGGCGCGCGGGAGTCGTGAGCGCTCCCGCGGAGCAGCCGGCAGTCGTCGTGCCCGCCGGCGCGCGCGCCGTGGCGCTCACCGCGCTCACGATGCTGGCGTTCGCCGGCAATTCCATCCTGTGCCGGCTGGCGCTCAAGGAGACGGCGATCGATCCGGCGAGCTTCGCGGCGCTGCGCCTCGCTTCCGGCGTGGCGGCGCTCGCGATCATCGTGAGCATCGCAGAGCGCGGCGAGCGCATGCGTGCCAACGGCGGCTGGGGGTCGGCGCTCGCATTGTTCCTGTACGCCGCGTTCTTCGCCTTCGCGTACGTGGATCTCGACGCCGCGTCCGGCGCGCTCATCCTGTTCGGCTTCGTGCAGGCGAGCATGATCGGCGCCGGCCTCGCCGCCGGGGACCGGCCCGCGCCGCTCGAATGGGGCGGCTGGCTCGCGGCGGCGGCCGGTCTCCTGGTGCTGCTCCTGCCCGGCACGCGCGCCCCTTCCCCCACGGGGGCCGCGCTCATGGCCGTGGCGGGGATCGCCTGGGGCGTCTATTCGCTGCGGGGCAAGCGCGAGACAAGGCCGGTCGCCGCGACGGCCGGCAACTTCCTGCGCGCGCTCGCGTTCGTGGCGCCGCTCCTGCTGGTGGCCCGCCGCGACCTGCATGCGACGGCTTCCGGCACCCTGCTCGCCGTCGCATCGGGCGCCGTCACGTCGGGCATGGGCTATGTCCTGTGGTACGGGGCGCTCGCCCACCTCACGTCGATGCAGGCGGCGCTGGTACAGCTCTCGGTGCCGGCCCTGGCGGCGGCGGGCGGCGTGCTGCTGCTGGCGGAGCCGCTGTCGGGGCGGCTCGTCGCGGCCGGCGGGCTGATCCTGGGCGGTATCTGGCTTGCGCTCAAAAGCGGCGCGCGCCGGCGAAAAGCATAAAATGCGCCGGGATACTGTGAACCGGGGCAAAGAAAGCCACGGCCGTTTGCCGGAGAGTTGAGGTCGGAGACCCTGCCGCCTGCCAGCATGCTGATCACCCCGAGCCGTAAAAACCTGAACACCGTCGTCGTGCTGAACCCGAAGGGCGGCTGCGGCAAGACCACGCTGGTCACCAACCTTGCGAGCCTGTACTCCCGCCGCGGGCCGATGCCCGCCGTGATGGACTACGACCCGCAGGGCTCGACGATGCGCTGGATCGAGAAGCGGCCGTCGGACGCGCCGCCGATCCACGGTATCGCCGCCTTCAAGAACACCATGCAGGCGACGCGCAGCTGGCAGCTGCGCGTGCCCGCGGAAACCACCACGCTGCTCATCGATTCGGCCGCCGGGCTGAACCACGACGGCCTGCGTTCCATGGCGCGCGACGCGAGCAGCATCCTGGTGCCCGTGCTGCCTTCGGCGATCGACATCCACGCCGCGTCGCGTTGCATTGCCGATCTGCTGCTCGTCGCCAAGATCGACCGTCGCGACCGCAAGCTCGCGGTGATTGCAAACCGCACGCGTCAGAACACCAAGAGCTTCGACAAGCTCATGCGCTTCCTCAACTCGCTCGATATCCCCGTCATCGGCGTCCTGCGGGACAGCCAGAGCTTCGTGCACGCGGTGGAGAGCGGCCTCGGCGTCGTCGAGCTGCCCCGGCACCGGGCCCGGCGCGAGATCGAGGAGCTGGAGAAAATCGCAGACTGGCTGGACGCGTGGCGGGAACGGCGCCGCACGGCCCTCCCCGAGCCGCGGCCGACGCTCACCATCGTGAGCTCGAGCGCCGGCCCGGCCTGATCCTCCGTTCCGCCGCCACTCCGGACTTCCGGAGCCCTGGAGAACAGCACCGCCCGGCGAGGCGTGCTCGTGGGGTTCATCAAAAAAAAAGCCCGCTCCGGTGGGAGCGGGCCCAGTGCAACCTCGTGGAACGGCGTCAGAAGGAGGCGCGCACCCCGAGCGTGTAACGACGACCGAGGAGCTCCACGAACGTGAAGTGCTCGGCGGCCTGCTGGATGAGATCGGGCTTTCTGTCAAACAGGTTGTCCACGGAAAGCTGCACGATCATGTCGTGGTCGCCGCCGCTGATCAGGTGACCGAAGTTGTAGGCGATCGACAGGTTGCTGATGTAGCGGGCGTCGGTCTCCGTGACGACGTTGCCGTCGAGATCCTCGAAGACCTGCTGTCCCGTGGCATCGAGCTTCGCCGCGCTCTGCCAGAACAGGCGCCAGAACACCCGCGTGTTGTCACCGTAATCCCAGATGAAGTCGAACGTGCCGGAGTACTCCGGGTCGGTGAATTCCCCGACCTCTTCCAGGGCCGGCGCCCCGGTCACCGACTGCAGGCGCTGCAGCGTGTGCGAGACGCGTGCCCGGACGGTGAGGAAGCCCAGGTCCTTGTCGGTCATCGTCCAGCCGAACGGCCTCGCCACGTCGAACCCGTAGCTCGCCGTGTAGTTCACGAACTCCACGTTGAACGTCTGGGCATTGGTCTGGCCCGTGAGGAAGTCGATGACCTGGCCGCTCCCGTCGCGCGTGAACGACCCGCACTCCGTCACCGGGAAGTCCGGGGAATCGTAGCAGGCCTCCATGAGGGTCTGCAGATCCAGCGAAACGATCGCCTGCGTGAGCGCGATGTCGATGTAGTCTGCCGTGATGACGAGGTTGTCCACCCAGCGAGGCTCGAACGTGAAGCCGAAGCTGTAGGACTCGGCCGTCTCGTTCTCTAGGTTCGGATTGCCTCCGGTCCTCCCGCGTGCGGTGGCATTCTCCACGTTGGACACGAAAGTCGCCGGATCGTAGCCGGCGCCCAGGTCGGCTTCGCAATTGGCCTGGCGGGTCGCGGGGCTGGGGCCTTCGGTCACGTGCCGGAAATCGCAGGGATCGTCCGCAAAGCTGAAGGAGCCTGTTATCGGCGCGAACAGCTCGACCAGAGACGGCGCGCGGATCGACTCCGTGTAATTGCCGCGCAACGTGATGTCCCCCACCGGAGCAAAGCGCCCACCGGCGGTCCACACCGTGGCATTGCCGGCGAGGTCGTTATCGATCTCGCGCACAGCGCCGTTGATCTCGGCCATCTCCAGGAACGGGATGTCCATGCCGGAATCGACGATCGGGATGAGCAGCTCGCCAAAGACCTCCTTGGTCTTGTACTGGCCGCCGGTGCGCTGGAAAGCCGATGAACGCGTCAGCGGCACCTCGTTGCCCAGCGCCGGCTGAAACACGGCGCGCTCCTCGCGCGTCTCGTAACCGACGTTGAAGCCGAGCGCCCCGGCCGGCAGCTCGAACAGCTCACCCCCGAAGTTGACGTTGTAGATCGTCTGCTCGATGTCGGTCTCGGTGAGCTGGCGGCCGGTTACCCACTCTCGGGCAGCCTCCGAACGCACGCCTTCGCCGAACAGGTTGAGCGGTACGCAGCCCTGCACGAACGGCAGGTCGTCGTCGGTGACTCCGTGCCCGGAGGTCCCGGTGAGGTTACCCACCGCTGCCTGGAACGCGCTTTCACATACGATGTCCCCGACGCCGGCGCTTTCAGTTCCGGAGAACGCGAGAATATCGTTCTCGCTGACCAGCGCCAGGTCGGCGGCTGTCAGCCGGCGGACGTCGATCGCGTTCAGGAAGCGATCGTCGATGATGCCTTCTCCCAAAGTCTCGCCGTCGCTTTCGCCCCTGACGGCGTAGGCTTCCCACTGGAAGTTGCGGCCGGCAAACTCGAGATCACCCTCCAACCCGGCAACGTACCGCCACAGGTGCTGCTCGCGGAAACTGCTGGAGTCGATGATGTCGTTGTTGAAGCGATGCAGAAAGAACGTCGTCATGCCATTAGCCGCCAGCAGGTCGCGCGCTTGCTGGGACAGAAACGGATCGTCTGCGTCGAACTGCAGCGCGCCGCTGGTGCCACCGAAAGCAAAGGTCTGGAACCCGCCCTGGCTGACGAGCTCCCTCGACTGCGTGTTGGCGTACAGCAGGCTGCTGAAGAAGCTCACGTTGTCCAGCAAGTCGTAGTTGACTCTGGCAGTGAACACGTCGCGCTTCAAAGGTGACTGTGCCTGCTCGACCAGGTCGAAGAAGTCCTCCCCGTCACCTCCCAGTGCAAAGAACGCAGAACTGGGTCCCGCCTGGCCGGGCGTGTACTGCACCAGGTTGGAATTCTGGTCGAACTGATAGAAATTGCCGTCCGGAAAAGCGCCGACTCCGAAGGATGGAATGATGAAGCCGTCGGGATCGGCCAGTCCGCCGAACGTCAGGATGTTGATGCGCTCGTCGAAAAGGATGCGCGCGATGCCGTCCGGATCCGTGTTGAAGAACGGCTCGCCGTCCGAGTAGAAAGGCCGGTCCGTCATGCGCAGGCTGTCCTGCTCGAAGGTCTCGGCCGAAAACGTCATGTTGCCGCGGCCGTCCGAGAAATTGGCGCCGGCCACCAGGCTTGCATTGTAGAAATCCGCGTCGCCTTCCTCCGTCGGACCGAAGCGATACGCAACGTCCAGGCCTTCGAAATCGTCTTTCAGGATGACGTTGATCGTCCCGGCGATGGCGTCCGACCCGTAGATCGGGGCGCCGCCAACGCCGATCACCTCGATGCGATCCACGAGCGCAAGCGGAATGACGTTGAAGTCGACCTGAAGACCGCCGCTCTCGCCGAAGATGCTCGGGGTATTCGAGGATACGAAGCGCCTGCCGTTGACGAGCGTCAGCGTACGCTGCGAGCCGAGCCCGAGGAAATCGACGAAATTCTGGCCGACGGAGAACGAGTTCTGCACGCCTTGAGGCGTTGCATCGGGAGCGCCGAACGCGGGAATCTCGTTCAGGGCATCGGCAACGTTGGTAAAGGCATTTTCGTCGAGCTCCTCGCCGCCCACGGATACCGCGGGATAGAACGTGTCTACGCCGGGTCGCGGGATGCGCGAGCCGGTGACGGTGATCTCTTCGACCTGCTGCGGCTCACTCGTCGTCTGTTCCAGGTCCTGGGCCAGCGCGACGAGCGGAACAGCCAGCGACATGGAACCCGTCAGAGCGACACAGGACGCGAGCCGACGGGCACCGGGCCAACCAGTGCGATGGGTGTCCATAGATGATCCCCCTCATGCAGTTTTGTTTTGTTCGGACCTGGGCTATTCCTTGCCCCTCGATCCGGGCCAGGGGGCCGCCCGGCCCACTGGCTCAGGGGGATGTTGCGAGATCGCCGCGGGGATGTAAACCAGTTATTTCAGTTTTTTCTTAACAAACCTACATTCGTTGCATCAGCACAACAAAACTCAGCAAGCAGGCCCGCCTGCAGAAACGCAAGGCGTCGCCGGCTCCCAACGAGGAGGCTAAAGGGGGTCAGGCCGCCTGGATCGAGGCGAAAAGGGCCAGGTCGACGTTGCCACCCGAGAGCACCGCGACCGTCACGCGCTCGGAGAGCGGCAGCTTGCCTGCGAGTATCGCGGCGAGCGCCACCGCGCCGCCCGGCTCGACGACCAGCTTCAGGTGCCGGAACGCGAAGCGCATCGCCTCGCGGACTTCCTCGTCGCTGACCGCGACGCCCCCGGCGAGAAGCCGCCGGTTCAGGGGGAAGGTGAGCTCACCGGGCCGCGCCGCCTGCAGCGCGTCGCAGATCGAGCGCGCCGCCGGGTCGTTGCCGAGGCGCTCGCCGGCGGCGAGCGAGCGGCGCGTGTCGTCGAAGTCGGCCGGCTCGGCGCACAGCACCGCCGTCGCCGGTGACAGCGCGCGGATCGCGACGGCGCAGCCGGCGGAGAGCCCGCCGCCGCTGCAGGGGATCAGCACCTGGTCCGGCACCAGCCCCTCGCTCGCGCACTGGCGCACGATCTCGAGCCCGACCGTGCCCTGCCCGGCGATGATGTCCGGGTGATCGTACGAGGGCACGATCTCCGCGCCCCGCTCGCGCGCGAGCGCCCGCGCGATGGCCTCGCGATCGCCCGTATAGCGGTCGTAGAGCACCGGCTCGCCGCCGAGCCGGCGAGTGTTCTCGAGCTTGGTCGCCGGGGCGTCCTCGGGCATGACGATCGCGGTATGGATGCCGAGCAGCGAGCCCGCGGCTGCGACCCCCTGCGCGTGATTGCCCGAGGACCACGCCACCGCCCCCGCAGCTGCGCGCTCCTTCGGCAGCCGGCTGAGCAGGTTGTAGGCGCCGCGGATCTTGAACGAGCCGGTGCGTTGCAGGTTCTCCGCCTTCAGCAGCACCCGGCCGCCCGCCAGCCGGTCGAGCTCGTCGGAGCGGAGCAGCGGCGTGACGACGGCGACGCCGGCGATGCGCTCCGCGGCGGCCTCGACGTCGGCCAGCTCGACCGTGACGCGCGGCATGGGCCTACAACTCGGCCGCGAGTCGGTCGACTTTCGCGGCGCAGATGAAGTCGTTGTCGGAAAGCCCGTCGATTGCCGTCGTCGTGTAGCGCACGACGCAGCGCCCGTAGTTGACGGTGAGCTCCGGATGATGGCCCTCGGTGGTCGCAACCCAGGCCACTGCGTTCACGAACGCCATCGTCCAGCTGAACGCGGGGAAGCTGAAGCTGCGCTTGATGCTCTTGCCGTCGGCGGCGAGCATCCACGCCGGGTCGAGCGCCGCGAGCAGTTCCTTCACCGCGGCTTCGGAAAGCGGCTCGACGCCGCCTTCGCAGGGCTTGCAGCGTCGTTCGTGAAGATCGCTCATCAGCGGCATGGCCTCGTGAATCGTGAGGGCGCGTCCGCGGCTGTCGAGTCCGCGGCGTGGAGGCGCCGATTGTACCGGATGCCGTGCAAAAAAATGCCGGCCCCGAAGGGCCGGCGAAGCGGACTCGGGAACGAGTCGCGGGGATGCTCAGTCCGGGTTGGCAGCGAGCGCCGGGCCGTCGGCCACGTACAGCGTGATGGCCACCTTGCGCTGCAGCGCGTAATCGTCGGCGGTCGCGTTCGGCGCGGCGCTTTCACCGTGACCGGCCACCTGGATGCGCTCGGCGGGCACGCCGTTCGCGGTCAGGAGCTCGCGGACGTACTCGGCGCGCTTGACGGAGAGCGCCTGGTTGTAGGCGGCGTCACCGCGGGGGTCGGCATAGCCTTCGATCCGGACTTTCACGTCCGGCATGACCGCCAGCGTGCCTGCGAGCCCGGCGAGGCGCGAGCGCGTCGAGTCCATGAGCACGTGCTCGTCGGTGCGGAACAGGAGATCCATCTCGATGCCGGTTTCCAGGAGCGCCACGAGCTCCGGGCGGGCGACGGTGCGCATGCGCTCGAGATCGGCCGCCAGCGCGTCGATGTCGCCGTTCAGGGCGTCGACGTCGCTCTCCAGCGCGGCGACCTTCGCCTGCGAGGCCGCGAGCGAGCCGGTGAGCGTCTCGACCTGCTCGCCCTTCTGGTGGAATTTGTCCCCCAGCTTCGCGCCGACCGCGGCGCCGATCACGAAGCCGACGGGACCGCCGGCGAGCGCGCCGACCGTGGCGCCGACGCCGACGCCGATCGTCTCCTCCTTCGAGGCCTTGCCGGCGGCGAGCGCGGGCCCCGCCGCGAGGCAGGCCGACAGGCTGACGAGAATGAGGGTGGTACGCATGGTGTGACTCCTTCGGTTTCGATCGCCACGGCGTGGCGCCTTCGGAGTCCATTACAGGGCGGGAATGGGCGGCGGCGCGGGCGCGAAAATGGCGCGGCGCGGATCAATTCGGGCGAAATGTGACGGGGTGGGTGCGGCCGGGAGCCGCGCGCGCTGCGCGCTCCTGCGGCCGCACGCGGAGCCGCCCCACGGGACGAAGTGCGCTCGGCGCTCCTAACGGCGCCGGTCGACCTCCGTCAGCGCCACGAACGTGCCGCCGTTGCGGTCGCACAGCACGCGCATCAGGCCGGCAAAGCGCTGCGAGCTGGTCGGAATCGTCGAGCCGGTGAAGGAATACGGGAAGCCGATGGCGTGGATGCGCACGCGGCGCTCGCCGCTGGCATCCGCCTTGTTGATCTTGTCGATGTCGCGCAGCACCGCCTCCATGGAGCTGCCCTGGAACTCGTCCCCGAACACGTAGACGCTGATCTTCTTGTCCGCCGCCCAGAACGACTGGATGGCGTAAGCGATGCCGTCGGCGGGGTTACTGTCGCTGAACGGCGCCCAGGTACGCATCACGTTCTTGATCTGCTGCCGGAGCTGCGGCGTATCCGGCAGCCAGGTCGCCCCGTACTGCTGGAACATGAAGCGACCGTTGTCGTTCATGATCTGGATGCCTTTCACCGTGGGATACACGTCCAGCACCTCGTCGACCTTCTGCACGACGAAATCCCACTTCGACTGCATGCTGCCCGACGTGTCCACTACGAAGATGACGTACTCGCTGTCGACCGGTATGCCGCCGATGGCATCGTCGGGTGCGCGCCGGAAGTTCGGCTGCAGCCGCTGCATTTCCTCGGTGAGGCTTTGCAGGGCGGCGCGCAACTTGCCTTCGTCGGCATTGAGCCCGGGGGCGTTTTCGGTGAGCAGCTTGTATCGTCCCTGCACGCGATCGAGCTCCTGCTGCAGCTGTTTCAGCGTCAGCTTGGTGTCGGTCGTGAGCTTGCGCGCGGAGACCAGCTCGCGGTTCAGCTCCGTGGTGTCGCCGCGCAGGTCGTAGAGCTGCTCCTGCAGCATGGCGATCAGCTGCTTCAGGTCCGTTTCCGTCTGCTCGACCGTCACGGGCTCCGCGATCTTGCTCAGCACCAGCAGCAGGATGATGGCTCCGAAACCGCAGCAGATGCAGTCGAGGAACGAGAGGCTGAACACCTCGACGTCGCGGCGCCGCCTCATGGCCAGTCCCTGCTCACGCTCATGAAGGAGCCGCCGGTGCGATACGCGAGCAGCCAGTAGGCGATCGACGCGTTGTAATCGCCTTCCATCGGGTACAGCAGGATGTTCACCGGGATGCCGCTCGGGATCACCTTCTCGGCCTCGTAGTGATAATTCAGCCGCTGCTGCCCTGTGACCATGCCGCGGTCAGGATGCTCGCTGTTGGTCGTCGGCAGGCCGTCCGCCAGCACGATGACGTTGTCGGGAGCCGGCTTGATCTTGTTGATCACGTCGTAGGCCGCCATCATGTTCGTCCCCGCGCGCGGCACCGTGCGCCTCAGGGTCCGCACCGCCTCGCTGAGCTGCTTGCCGTCGCCGACGTCGAGCCAGGTGCCCTCGGTCCCCTCGAGAACCGGCCAGGCGACCGTGTTGAACGCATAGATCTGGAACTGGCTGTCGGCCGGGAACTGCGCCGACAGCCAGTCGACGCTGTTCACCACCTGCCGCCACTTTTCCGAGAGCAGCCGCCGCTCCGGCGGCAGGTTGCGACGGCGCAGGATGTTGACGATGCGCCGGTCGAGCATGCTCGCCGACGCGTCGACGAGCACGAGAATCCGCTGACCGCCGACCTTGAGGCCGGTGAGGTACTGCCGGTCGCCCTCGCCGGTAAACGAGCGCACTTGCGAGCCGCTCGCGCGGCTCGCGGCCGCCGCGAGCAGCTGCTTGCGCCGCTCCTCGAGCGATTCGATGTCGGACTGCAGCTTCTCGATGCGCTCCGCCTTGGCCAGCGAATCCGCGTCCTTTTTCTGGATCTCCGCCTTGAGCCGCTCGATCAGCGCCGTGATCTGCTCGATTTCCGACGACGCCTGCGCCCGCTCGTTGTCGAGCTTCTCGACCGTGTTCTTCGCGAGCACGAAGTCCTTGCGCTGGTCGAGGATCTCGTACTGGAGCTTCGACACCTCGGCCATGAGGCGCTGGGTCGGGGAATCGGTCGCGCGCGTGGCCTGGGCATTGATGATCATGAACAGCAGGATGACGGCCCCGAAACCGCAGCAGATGCAGTCCAGGAAGGACATGCTGAAGATTTCGAAGCTGCGCCGCTTACGTGCCATGGCCTTCGTCGGTCGTGATCAGGCGAAACTCGTACCCGGGCGACCCGACCCGCACCGTGTCGCCGACCTGCAGTACCGTAGACCCGTCGATCCGGTAACCGTTCAGGAACGTGCCGTAGCGGCTCATGTCCTCCAGCACGCATTGGCCGCTCACCCGCCGGAACGCGCAGTGGCGGCGGGAGACCCCCGGCATGTCGGCGCCGAGCACGATGCCGCGCTCGCCGTCGCCGCGCTGCGAGCCGAGCAGCAGCGGCTGCTCGTTGATCTCGAAGGCCGTGTTGCCGAACAGGACATGCGTGGGCACACCCTCCCCGCGGGTGTCCTCGCCGGCCGCCACCTCGACCGCCGCCTGGTCCAGCGGCAGCCGGCGTTTCAGGGCCACGGCATCGCCCTGGCGGGCCGGGTCGCGGCAACGGGCGAGCGCCCCGCGCGCGGTGGCGCCCGGCTCGAGGCCGAAGACCTCGCCGCCCACTCGCGCCTTCAGCATGTCGGCAAGCCCCGGCAGCCGCGCGATGCGATCGGTGACCTGGATCGCGGGCCGTTCCTCCGCGCGATACAGCGCACGCAGGTGGCTCGCCAGCCGCTGGTAATGCGGCGCCGCCGCGCCGATCAGGGCCAGCGCCTCGATTTCCGCTGCGTGGCGCATGCCGCGATGCTCGAGCGCGAGGTGCACGACGCCGCCGCGCGCGGCCTGCGCGAGCCAGTCGGGCAGCGCATCGGCGAGCTTCTGCTCGCTCTCGGCGTCGTATAACGGGTCGAAGCGCGACTGCTGCACGAACACGTCGGCCACGGCGCGGAGCCACGCATCGTGCAGCGCGTACAGCCCGCAGTCGTCGATCACTTCCACGCGCTCGAGCTGCACCTGGCCGCCGTTCTGCACGAGCCGCGTGAGCGTCGCGGCGTGCAGACCCATGTCGACGTGCACCGGCACCGCGTTCAGGTACTCGCGGCGCGTGGCGGCGACCGCGGCGTCCGCCATGCCGGCAATCGGCAGCGACAGCTCCGCGGCGATGCCGAGCAGGAGCGCGAGATGCTCCGCGCTCATGTAGCCCGGCACCGCGAGCACGAGCTCGGAAGCTTGCGGGCCGGCGGCGGCCCACATCTGCTCGAGCTGGCGGCTGACCAGGTCCGCGGGACTCAGGTGCGCGAAGCGCCGGTCGGGCAGCGGGGTCGTGACGAGCTCGCGCCAGTAGCGGTGCTGGATATGGCGCGGGTGCGTGCGCGCGTTAGCGAACGCCTCGGCACCGGTCGTCAGCCGCTCGCCATCGAGATACGCGAAGCCGGGCTCACGGTAGAGAATGCGCTCCCCGTCGAGCAGGGTGATGGCCGCGTCGTTGAGGTGGGCGGCGACTCGGGTCACGTCCGGGCCTCGCGCCGCCGCCCGCGGCCACGCTCCCGGGCCCCGGGACCGGGCATCAGTCCGCCTTCATGTGGCGGATCAGCTTCTCGTCGCAGTAGGCGTCGGTGTCGAACACGATCCGCTCCTGCATGGACTGGAGCTGATGGATGAGGAACATCAGCACGATGCTGATGAGCAGCGCGATCAGGGTCGAGTTGAAGGCGAGGCCCAGGCTCTCGGTCACGCCCGACAGGTCGCCCTGTACCGCGCGATTGGCCTGCGCCAGCGCGTCGCCGATACCGCGGACGGTGCCGATGAACCCGATCGCCGGGATGGCCCAGGCGATGTAGCGGATCATGGACAGGTCGGATTCCAGCCGGTCCGCCTCGGTCTCGCACACGGACTGGGCGATGGTGGACGCGTCCTGGATGCTGTGCGTGGAGGCAAAGCGGCGCAGCGCGGAAAGCAGCACGCGCGGCAGGAGCAGCCGCTGCTGGTCCTCGGGCAGCGCCTGGATCTGCCGGGCGAACTCGCGCGTGTCCTCGGGCAGGATGCGCATGCCGTCCGCGATCGGGATCAGGTCGGTCTCGAGCAGCCGCCGCTCGCGCGAGAGCTGGAAGGCCTTGAAGCCGATGATGGCGAACGCCCAGAACATCAGCACGAAGCAGGATTCCTGCTCGTAATCCTTGATCAGGACCCACCACGAGCGCTGCGGCACGTAGGTCGGGTCCTCGGCCGTCAGTCGATTCTGCTCGGCGATGGCTTCGGTCGCGTTCGGGCGCACCACGGACATCCAGTAGCCCTGCACCAGGATGACGATGATGACGAGCGAAAAGAGCTGGTAAACGAACTCGATCGGAATGTTCTTTCTTTTCATGTAGCTGAAGCTCTGTTCCTCTCCCTCTCGTCGCGGCACCGACTGTATCATTGTCCGCGTGCGGCGCGCCCGTGCCGGCCGCGCCGGCGCGGGAGGGGTTGCGCCACTTTCGGAAGCGTCAGATGTCGGTCGGGTACGGAATCGGTTCATCCACCGGTATTTCCTCGCTGGGGATGAAGTCGTCGTCCTCGCCCCCGTAGGTCTGATCGTCGAGCACCGAATCGTCCGGGCCGTCCCCGAGCACGAGCGGCCCGCCGTCCTCCGGCGGCTGCTCCGCGGGCGCGGCCTTGCCGCCCTTCCCGGCTTTCGGCCCGGCCTTGCCGCCCTTCGCCCCGGGTTGCGCGGCGGATTGGGCCTGCCCGTTCGGGTTCTTGCCGGCCGTATCGGGCGCGCCCGCCTCCTCAGCGGCGGCCGCCTGCGCCGCGCCCGCGCTCGTGTCCGCCTCCTGCGTCCAGGCCGGGGCGGCGAGCCAGGCGGCGGCCAGCAGGACCGCCGCGGCGCTCACCGGAAGGTTCGGAGCCCGCTTCTGCATAGGCCTATTAGACTGCTCCGCCGGGAAAAACTCCCGATCCGTGCGCGACCGGGGCCGACCGCCGGCCGTCCGCGGAGCGCCCGGCTCAATTGGCCGGCGCCTTCGGCGCGTTGCGCACGATGCGGAAGCCCACGTCGTCCCGGCCCTCGGTGCCGAAATCGCGATAGGCGAGCCGGAGCTCCAGGATGCCGGCGTGACGCCAGGACGAGCCGCGGATGACGTGATGGCTGCCGTTCTTCGGCCCGGTCGGGTCGACCAGCGGCTCGGTGAGGCCCGGCGTGGGCACGGAGTAGTAGTCCTGCACCCATTCCGCCACGTTGCCGCCGCCGTCGTAAATACCGAGGGCGTTCGGCGGGAACGAGCCCACCGGCGCCGTCGCGGTGTAGCCGTCGTCGTAGCCCGGCAGGATGGACGGCACGACGCCCTCGGCGGAACGGTCGGCGTAATTGCCGCTGTCCCGGCGCGGAGGGAGGCTGTCGCCCCACGGGAAAACCGGCGCGCGCGACCGGCCCTGGTAGCGGATCGCGAGCTCCCATTCCGCCTCGGTCGGCAGGCGATAGCCGTCGGGCGCCGGGATGATGGGCTCCCACTGCTCGAAGCGCTTCTCGTAGGCGAGCGGCAGGCCCTCCTCGGCCGACAGCCAGTTGCAGTATTCCACGGCGTCGCTCCAGGTCACGTTCACGACCGGATTCATATCGCCCGCCAGCGAAGCGAGCTCGCCGGTGCCGGAAACGTGATCCCGCCGAAAGCGCGCGAATTCCTTGTTCGTGATTTCCTTCTCGCTGATGTAGAAGGGCCGCGTGACTTGCGCCGGCACCAGCACCTCGTTGGCGCGGCGCCCCTGCTCGCTGCGCGACGAGCCCATCACGATGCTGCCCGGCTCGATGCGGCGCAGAACCTGCCCCTGCGAGGTCGTAAGCGTGGCGGCGATGCTCATGCGCCGCACCTCTTCCTCCGTGAGCAGGCGCACGTCGACCTGCTGCGGATAACCGGGCCGCGGGGTGATGCTGCGGCTGAATGTCTGGTAGCCGGGCTTGCGCACCTCGAGCCGGTGCGGCGCCGACGAGAGGTGCAACGTGCTCGAGCCGGTGCCGGCTTCGCGGCCGTCGACGTAGACGACGGCGTCGGCGGGCAGCACGTTGACGCGCACCTCGCCCACGCGCGCGGTCATGTCGATGGCGAGCTCGCGGGTCGCGGCGGCCTCGAGCCGGACCTCGCGGGTGGCAGAGCCGTAGCCTGCCTTGGAAACCCCGATCCGGTAATCGACGTCCGGCGACAGGGCTAGCGTGATCGGCGACTGCCCGCGGTAGCGCCCGTCGACGGTGACGCTGGCGCCGACCGGTACGGTGGTGACCCGCAGCTCTGCGTTCGCGGGCTCTAGCGCGATGTTCGGCAGCACCATGTCCTCGTTTGCCCGCGCCTCGACCACGCCGTCCCAGGCCTTGAATCCCTCGCGCACGACGCTCAGCCGGTGCGTGCCCTCCAGCAGGGACACGGTGGCCGGCGTCACGCCGACCTGCTGCTCGCCCTCGTACACGGCCGCGCCCTCCGGCGTGGAGGTGATCCTGACTTCGGCCCAGCGCGGCACGAGCTGCACGAACACCTGCTGGTGGCGGTCGAGACCGGTGATCGTGAGGCGATCGTTGAACGGCAGAAAGCGGTCGGCCGTCACGCTGATCGAATGCACGCCCGGCTGCAGCTCGAGCGGCCCGTAAGGAGCCTGCCCCAGCTGCGTCTCGTCGACGGTCACGAGCGCCTCGACGGCGGGATCGGTGTACACCGTGAGCTTGCCCGGCCGCTTGCGCAGCGCGACCGCGATGTCCTGGCTGCGCTGGGAGCCCACCTCGAAGCTCTGGCTCACGGGGTAATAGCCGTCCTTGCGCACGTTGACGACGTAGTCCCCGGGCCGCAGCAGCACGCGATCGCCTATTGGCAGGCGGAACCAGCCGCCGGTGATGGTGAGCTCGTCGGGCGCCGCCGGATCGACCTGGAAGCGGATCGAGCGCGAGGTGAAGAGCAGCCAGGATACGGCGACGAGCGCGGCCAGGGCGGCGGCCAGCCCGATCTGCCAGCGCCAGCTCTTCTCCTCCGGCGGAGCCGCGGCCACGTCGCGCGCGCGGCGAAACGCGGCGGGCGCGATGGCCTCGTCCTCCGCCGCCCCGGCGGGCAGCTCCGGCGGACGCGTGATATAGGCGCTTTCCTCGAGGCGCACCCGGGCCACCAGGGCGCCGTCGTCCGCGCCGATCTCGATCCGGGACCCGAAGAAGCCGACCGCATCGCCGGCCGCGAGGCGCCGCGATGCGGTCAGCGGCTCGCCGTTCAGCGTGACCGCGCCGTCGCGCCCGACCGGTTGCAGGAACGGCTCGCCGTCGAGCTCGGCGATGAGCGCCACCGGGGCATTGCCCGGGCCGGGCAGGCGGATCTCGCAGTCGCTGCCGGTGCCGATCTTGAGCGGCAATCGATCCAGAGCAAAACGCCTCTCGCCCTCCGCGTCCCTGATGACGATCGACGTAACTCTCAAATCCGTTCCTCGCACTTGATGACGATCGGCTCGAGCTCGACCTCCGGCGCGACGCGGAATTCGAGCCGCACGTCGCGGAAGCCCGCGCGGCTGCCCACCGCGACGTAGGTTCCGGGACGCAGCTCGAGCTCGCGCGTGCTGAACTTCCCGAGCTCGCCGACGCGGAATATTGACACCTCGGTTGCGTTGTCGGAAACGAAATGCACCGTGAGCGGGGTCGCGGCGCGCTTCAAGAGTCGGGCGAGCTCGTTCTTGCGGTCCTCGAGCCGCGGTCCGACGGACGGCATCCGCGAGATCTCGAGCAGCAGGTTGGTGGCCGCCTGCATGGTCTCCGGCGCAGACAGGAGATCCGGCTGCTCGATCCACGTGTCGAGCTGCGCGTGCAGCGCCGCGCGCTGCTCCGAGCGCGCCAGCCCCTCGCGCGCGAACTGCAGCAGGCCATCGATCTCGAGGATCTCGCGGTATTTCGCGCTCGCCGCCTGCCACTGCTCACCGGCTTCCAGCGCCTGCGCTTCCTGCTCGAGGCTCGCGATGCGCGCCAGCCGGACTTCCTGGTCGACCTGCAGCAGCCCGTCCGCGGGCTCCGGCGAATCCGGCATGAGCGCTTTGGCCGCTTCGAACGCCGCCCGCGCGCTGGGATAGTTGCCCGCGGAGAGCGCGGCAAACCCTTCCGTCATCCGCTGCTGGAACGAGTGCTGCTTGATGGCCTCCTTTACCCGCGCGAGGCCGTCGACGGCCGGCCGCCACGCGGCGTCGAGCGCGACCGCGCGCTCGAAGGCGGACTTCGCCGCATCGAGCTCGAGCGAGCGCTCGAAAGTCAGGCCCTGGTCCGTGAGGCGCAGCACCGCTTCGAGGTTCCGCGCGCGCTGGAGCCAGTGCCGCGCCTCGCTGCTTGCCGGGGTGATGGCGACCGCGAGATCGAACTGGCGAATGGCATCGGCGTGGTTGCTCTGCTCGAAAGCCGTTTTGCCCGCCTGCATGGCATGCTGGAACTCGCGATCGATGCGATCGAAGAACGGGTGCAGCCGGTCGAGCGCCTCGCGATAGTGCTGTCGTGCCTGCTCGTAGTCGCCCGCAAGGTAGGCGCGATCGCCCTCCTTGTACACGGCAATCATGTCCTGGTACGCCTGCCCGCCCCAGCGCTCGACGGCCCGCTGCTTCAGGCGCTCGAGCTCGGAGAGGAGCTCGCCCAGCACCTCGTCCGCCGAGTCCTTGAGCGCCGCCTGCTCATCGGGCGTGCGTTCGGACCGCCGGTCGGCGGCGCCCGGCGCCGGCGCCTCGGCGGCCGGCGCTGCAGGCGCCTGCGCCTGCCCGGAGGGCGGCGCGGCTTCCGTGTGCCGGCGGCTGTCCAGCGCCTGCGGCAGCAGCCAGAACATCGCGATGAACGCGAGGGCGAGCACGGCAAGGCCGCCGTAGAGGAACGCGGGCGACACGCCGCGACCTGCCGCGGGCTCCGCGGCGGCCGGGGACGTGCGGGCGCGCACGCCGCTGCGCGTCGTGTGCACCGAGCGCACGGTGATGTCGTCCGCGGCTTCCGCGACCGGCGAAACGCGGGCCGGATCGATGGGCACGCTGCCCGGCTCGATGCCGGCCGCGCGCAACCGGTCCGCAACCTGCTCCGCTTCCGGTCGCCGGCGGGCATCGCTCGCGAGCATGTCGGCGAGCAGGCGCGCGACGTCCGGGGCCAGCAGCTCGCCCGCGAGCGTTCGCCGGCCGGCGAGATCGGCGGCCGCCGGCGCGTCGGGCGGCGGCGTTCCGAACAGCACCTCGTGCATCAGCACGCCCAGGGCATAGACGTCGTCCGCGGGCGCCACCGGTTCGCCCTCCCGGCGCGGCGGCGCGGCGGCCGCCGTGCCGCCCGAGGGCGGCGCGCCCGCGGGGGCGGCCACGCCGAAGTCGATCAGGTACGGGGCGCCGCGCGCGTCGAACAGCACGTTCGCCGCCTTGATGTCGCGGTGCACGAGCCCCTTGCCGTGCGCGTAGCGCAACGCGTCGGCGATGAGGCCGAAAGGCTTCAGCGCTTCCGCGGCGGGACGCCCGGCGAGCGTGGAGGCATCCGGCCCGCCGATGAATTGCAGGCTGTAGAAGGGACGGTCCGGATCGTCGTGGTACTCGAACACGCGCACGATGTGCGCGTGCATCAGGCGGATGCCGGTCTGCCATTCGTTGCGGAACAGCTCGCGGTAGCGGGTGTTCGCGGCGAGCGCAGGGGCGAGAAATTTGAGCGCCACGGTGGAGCGCGCGCGCTCGTCGCGGGCGAGCCAGATCTCCGACATGCCGCCCGAGCCCTGGCGCCGGAGCAGTGTGTATCGGTCGGCGAGCCGCGTGCCCTGTGCGAGTGCTTCTGCTCGTACCGTCATCGATCCATCGGTCTCCGATCGTCTTCGATCGGCGCTGAAGTTTGCCTCATCCGCCGTTGCGTCCGCGCCGCGGCGGCGAGGAGCGCAACGAAATCGGGGGCGCGCGCACGCGCCCGGGCAGCCGCCATCAATGGGTCAGCGGGGGGACTCGGCCTGCGCGCGGCCTTCCACGCCCACCTCGAGGGCCTGCGCGAACCCGGTCTCCGCCCGGTAGATTTCCTTCAGGAGCTTGCGCCAGGTCTCGTACTGCGCCTCGGCCGTGCCGGTGAGCCGCCGCGTTTCGCCCTCGACGCGCACCACCAGCGGGGCCGCCTCGGCGCCGAAGGATTCCGACAGCTCCTTGATGTTCTCGCGATAGATATTGGCCGACTGCCGGAGGTTCCACGAGCTGATGATCGTGCCGATGCCGCGGTTGATGCCCACGTACTGCGCCGCCGTCTTGGCCCGCGCCGCGGAGCGGCTGGAGCTCGACGTATCGATGCTCATCGAGCCCGCCACGACCACGACGCCGAGCAGGGCCCGTAAAGTCGCCGCCCGCTTCACCTGGCGGTAGTTGACGGCCTGCTCGCGCGCGGTCTCGCGCCAGGATTCGTAGGGAATGGCGATGCCGTAATAGAAATTCGCGTAATGCTCGTTCAACGTGTCGATCACGAGCTGATCGCGCGCCCGGATCTGCCGCAGGCGCTGCACCATCGGATCGTTTTCGGCGGGCAGCCGCACCAGGCTGGTGATACCGTCGTCGTCGGTGGTGATGTAGTCCCCGAACACGCTCGGCGCCATGTCGGCGAAGAACTTCATCTCGGAGATCTCGCGGATACGCCGGACCTCCTTCGCGTTCAGCGCCGCGGCGTAATTGCGCAGGTCGTTCGCGATCTCGTTGAAGACTTTCTGGTAGGGATCCTTGCTCAGGTCACGGTTTTCCGAGTACGAGGTGATCCCGGTCTGCGTCGAGTAGGTTTTCTCGAACCAGTCCTGGCCGCGCGCATCCCGCGCCCTGACCTTCAACGTGACGAATTCGCCGTCGGAGCGCTCGATCTCGCCCGAAACCATGACGTCGGTGAAGGCATACTCGGACGGGATCACGCGCACGGCTCCCCAGAAACCGGTGCCCTGCAGCGTCGTCTTCAGGTGGTAGGGCAAGTACCGGGCCTCGGCCTGCCGCACTTCGGGATAGATGCCGCTTTCGTCGGCGTCGTTGTCCTCGGGTATGGCGGGGTCGAAATTCATGATGCCGACGTCGAGGAGCAGGCTCTCGTCGATCTTCGTGGACGCCACCTCGAGGGGGGTCTTCTCCGCCGTAATCACTTCCGACACCGTGCAGCCGGCGCAGGCGACCGCGATCACCAGAAAGAGCGGAGCTTTCATAGCGGTGGTTTTCCCTCCTCTGCGTTACCGCCTGTCCATTGGCAACCTGCTGGTCATCATCCTGCGCTGTCCCTGCGATGCCGGGTATCGGCCCTTCGTCTTACAGATTATTGTATTTCCGGTACTCTTCCCACAGGCGCTCGCGCAACACGGGATCGTCCTCGGCGAGAGCGGCTTCCCGGAGCTGCTTGGCCACGATGTCCTCACTGACCAGGTCCGGGATGTCGTTCGGCGTGCGCTTCTTGATCTCCTCTTCCGAGAGACCCGCGACCGACGGACTGGTCGACGTTTCGTCCGCTTCCGTCCGGGCGACCTCGCCCGTGCCCTCGACCCCGCCGCTGGCTTGCTTGCCCAGGCCGACGCCACCGCCACCGCCGCCCTGGCCGCCGAAGCCCTTCGTGTCACGGCTGACCGTCGAAATCTCTTTCTGCTCGCCCGCGAGCACCCCGTCGAAATCGCCGACCGATTTGTCGAGCTGCTTCTCGAGGCGCGCCTTGCGTTGCGCGGGCGTCTCGCCCGGGTACTGGCCGACGTCGCCCTTGCATTGACCGGTGCCTTCCATGCCGCCGACGTCGCCCGGCAATTCCGGCCCGCAATCCTGGCCGGCGCCGGACGCGCCGCCGGCGTCACCGGTGCCGCCCATGCCGCCCGGGGCCTGGCCGCCGAGGCCGCGCACTCCGCCGCCGGCCATCCCGCCGCC
>CAZBGV010000010.1:0-25796 GCA_964491485.1 uncultured Woeseiaceae bacterium
CGCGCGGCGCGGCGATGTCGTCGAACACGGCGGCGACCTCGTGCAGCGCGATGGCGTGCGCGCGGCCCATGAAGCCGGTGCCGACGAGGCCGAATCCGAGGCCGCTCACAGGAGGAACGTTCGCATCAGGGTATCTCCACGGGGTTGCCGCTCGCGCGCGACGCTTCCGCCGCGTCGGCGAGCACGAGCGCGCGTACGCCGTCGTCGGCGGACGCCAGCGGCCCGTGCGCGTTGCCGGACACCGCGTCCAAAAAATCGGCGATCTCCAGCCGGTAGGCTTCGCGGTAGCGCTCGAGGAAAAACGGGAGCGCGGGCTCGGTCAGGAAACCGTCCGCGCCCGCGCGCTGCACGCGCGTGGCGGTCTCGTTCTCGGCCCTGAGCATGCCCTTTTCGCCGAACGCCTCGATGCGCTGGTCGTAGCCATAGGCCGAGCGGCGGCTGTTCGTGATCTGGCAGTGCACGCCGCTCGCCGTGCGCAGCACGAGCACCGCCGTGTCGATGTCGCCCGCCTCGCCGATCGCCGGATCGATGAGGCAGCTGCCGCTCGCATAGACGGAGGCCGGCTCCTCGCCGAGCAGCCAGCGCGCCATGTCGAGGTCATGGATCGTCATGTCGCGAAACAGCCCGCCGGAGCGCCGCACGTAGTCGAGCGGCGGCGGCGCGGGATCCCGGCTCGTGATCGTCAGCACCTCCAGGCGCCCGAGGCTGCCCCCGGCGATCTCGTCGCGGATTCGGCGAAACCCCGGGTCGTAGCGCCGGTTGAAGCCGAGGAACAGCGGAATGCCCGCGCCGGCGGCGATCCCGGCCGCCCGCCGCGCGCGCGCCGTGTCGAGATCGAGCGGCTTCTCGCAGAAGACGGCGAGCCGCGCGGCCGCCGCCGCCTCGATCAGCGGCAGGTGCGTATCGGTCGGGCTCGCGATGACGACCGCGTCGAGCGCCGCGTCGGCCAGGGCGGTGTCGGTATCCACGGCGCGCGCGCCCGAGCGCGCGGCGAGCTCCGCGGCCGCGGTCCGGTCGACGTCGACGACGTACTCGAGCCGCGCCCCGGGGTGCCCGGCAAGATTCTGCGCGTGGATGCGGCCGATGCGGCCGGCACCGAACAGGCATACCCGCACGGTCATTTGCGCTCCTTCCGCCGTTCGAGGCGCTGCGCGTAGCTGATTACCAGCGTCTGGGCGAGGCAGAGGGAACCCGCCAGCGAGCGGAACTGGCGCACCTCCGCGTCCTTGATCTCGAACGAGACGTCGGCATCGCGCGCGATCGGCGAGAGCCGGCTGTCGCTGAAGGCGATGACCGATGCCCCGGCCTCCTTCGCCTGGGCCGCGATGCGCGCCGTCTCGTCGGCATAGGGCCGGAAGCTGATCGCGAGCAGCAGGTCGTTGCCCGTGATCATCGAGCTTTGTTCCATGAGCATGCCCGCGAGCCCGTCGATGAGATGTGCCGGCTTCTCCACGTGCCGCAGGGCATAGGCCATGTACGCGGCGACGGGATAGGAGCGGCGCAGCCCGACGAGGAACACCGCGGCGGAACGTTCGAGCAGGTCGACGGAGCGCTCGAGGCGCCCGGGATCGACCGTATCCTTCATGTGCTCGAGCGCGATGATGTTGGCCGACATGAATTCGGAGAAGATCTCGGCGGGCGAGAGCTCCTGGCGCTCGCCGGTACGCTCCTTGAACTGTCGGATGCGCTCGGCATAGCTCGGGCTGGGCGAGGAGTTGATGAGCTCCTCGCGGAACAGGCGCTGCATGTCGCTCGCGCCGTCGTAGCCGAAGGCTTTTGCGAAGCGCACGATCGTGGAGGCCTGCACGCCGGAGCGCTCGGCAATGACGGCCAGCGTCTGCAGCCCGACGTCGTTCGGGTGGTCGAGCACGTATTCCGCCACCTGCTGGAGGCGCGGCGAAAGGTCGCCGTGGCGCGCCACGATCTCGGACCGCAACTCCTCGATATCCCTGGGGCCGCTCACGGACGGATCACGGGGTGAAATAACCATTCCATGTTTGCATGATACAAAATATTTGTTCTATACTCTAGCCGACTGCCGCTCCGCGAGCCAGCCGCGCGCGGGGGCGCACCGGCCGAGGGTCGCCGGCACGTACCGGCAGGGATGTCATGGGGGGATGCATCGTGTGCAGCTCGATCCGCTTTCGTAATTCGTATTCTGTCCTCGTGCTCGGCGGCTCGCTCGCCTTCTGCCTGCCGCTCACGGCGGCGGCGCAGGCCGAAGCACCCGACGATCTCGAGGAGATCGTCGTCACGGCCCAGGTGCCCATGCGCAACCGCACCGAGGCGGTGGCGCCCGAGCTGACCTACGGGCTCGATTTCTTCCAGCAGCTCGAGCCGATCTCGGTCGGCGACATGCTGAAGCGCGTGCCGGGCGTCGCGTTCACGAGCGACGTCGGCGAGCGCGAATCGCCCCAGCTCCGCGGCATGGGCTTCGGCTTCACCCAGGTGCTCATCAACGGCAAGCCGGTACCCGATGCCGGGGGCGAAAGCGCCACCGAGCGCTCGGTCCTCGTGGATCGTATCCCGGCCGAGCTCGTCGATCACGTCGAGATCATCAGGAGCCCGAGCGCCGACATCGACAGCCAGGGCATCGGCGGCACGATCAACATCGTCCTGAAGAACGGCGCCACGCTGCCCCCGGGCGGCTCGGTGCGCGGCTCCATGCTGCACTACGTGGAGGACACGCGGGGTGGCAACTTCGGGGCGGGCGGGTTCAGCTACGCGGGGCGCAGCGACGACGAGCGGGTGGCGTGGTCGGTCACCGCGAACGTGCAGGAACGCTTCAATCCGAAGGTCACGATCCAGGAGGTGTTCTCGGGCGACCGCGGCACCCTGGAGGATGCCCTCGACCTGTTCGCGCTGGACATCGGCGATTCCGTGATCGGCGACGGCGAGGAGCGTTCCATCGAGAGCGACGTGCGCCAGAACCTGGACAAGTCGTTCCACGGCGATTTCGATTACCGGATCACCGACCGCACCAACCTGGCGGTGACCGGCTACTGGATCAACACCGATCGCCAGGAGCGCCAGGACACGCTGGTGTGGGAGGACTCGCCGGACAACCTCGTCGGGCTCGAAGGCGAGGACACCGATTTCGAGCAGCAGAACTGGGGCCTCGACCTCGAGCTCTCGCACGACCTGACCGACAGCGTGACGCTCGGAGGGCGGGTCTCCTATGCGCGCTTCGACAACGACGTGGTCACACTGAACAGTGAGATCGACGCGGAGGACGTCGTCGGTACGCTGCCTACGGAGCAATCGTTCTTCGATGATCCCACGGTGAAGCCGTTCGGACTCGAGCCGGATTCGCTCGAGACCATCGCGAGCCTGGACGAGGAGTGGCAAGCGGAAGCCGACGCCGAATTCCAGATGGCGGGCTTCGCCGGCGCGATCGGCGCGGACGATGTCAGCCTGAAGCTCGGCGTGCAGACGAAATTCAAGAGTCGCGACGTCACGCAGGTCGAGGCGGAGTTCGACGACGGTCAGCTGGGCGAACCGGAGCCGACCGACAACGGCGGCGTGTTCAGCATCGACGAAGATCGCATCGACGGTTTCGTCGTCCTCGACATGACGCTCACGGACCGCATGACGCTCGAGACCGGCCTGCGCTACGAGCACACGAAGAACAATCTCACCGGCCTCGTGGCAGGCGCGACGCAGACGACCTCGGCGACTGAGAACGACCTCAACCCGTCCGTACACCTGCGCTGGGAGTTCAACGATTTCAGCACATTGAGGGCCAGCTACGCGCGCACGGTGCGCCGCCCGGACTTCAACCAGCGCATCCCGTTCGCGCAGTTCGACTCGCCGGACGACGACGACGTGACCCGCGGCAACCCGGACCTCGATATCGAGACCTCTGACGGCTTCGACGTCGGCGTCGAGTTCGAGCTGCCCGCGCGCGGCATCACCGGCATCAACTTCTTCTACCGCGACATCAGCGATCTCATCCAGCTGGTGCGCGCCGGCGACAACGAGGACGGCGGCGGCGACTACACGTTCGCGAACGTCGGCAATGCCGAGGTCTGGGGCTACGAGATCGACCTGTCGACGCCGCTGTCGTTCGCGGGCCTCGAGAACACCGGCTTGTATGCCAACTACACCCGCCTGTACTCGGAGAAGGAGGACGTGTTCTCCGGCCTGGACGACGTCCCTATCGACCGTCAGCCGATCTTCGTTTACAACATCGGCCTGACGCAGGCGATCCCCGCGTGGAGCATGAGCATGGGCGTCAGCTTCCAGAAGCAGGGGCGGTTCTTCCAGTACCAGCTGGACGAGATCGAGACCGGCACGCAGGACGGCAACCTCGAGGCGTTCGTCGAGAAGCGCTTCCTCGGCGACCGGCTGATCGCCCGCCTCACGGCGAGCAACCTGATCGACGAGCGCACCCTGCAGGCGGAGCAGAACTTCGACGGCCCCATCTCGGCCGGCGAGCTCGACGGATACGAGATCGAGCACGAGGAATCGACGCCGTTCTACCAGCTCACCGTGCGCTACAACTTCTGAGGAGGCGTAGCGCAGCGGCCGGCCGTCGTGGGGCGGCCGGCCGCTGTTTTTTTGCGTCGCGCTGACACCCGCCGGATGCCCCCAGGCCGTGTTTTTCTCCGCAGTCTTCCCCGGGCCGCGGCGCCATGCCCCGGGGGGACTATCGCCGACGTCAATGAAGCGCCTGCCGCTCGATCGCCACCGCGCGACCAAGCATGGCGGCGGCGCCCGTGGGTCGTTTACAATGCGCGGCTCCCTTTTACGTTTTCAATTCCGAGCTGTCCCGGAGAGCCCTTCGTATGAGCGCCAAATCCGCATCCGTCACCGATCGCCGCAAAACCATGGCCGAGAAGGCCGACATCCACGAGCTGTACGAAGAGGCGGTGCAGGACGTCGAGGTGGAGGTGGAATTCATCCAGAACACGTTCCGGGAGCTGCGCGGGCGCACCGCGCACCTGTTCCGCGAGGACTTTTGCGGTACCGCGAGTGCCTGCTGCCAGTGGGTGCGGCAGGGTCCCGAATTCCGCGCGATCGGCGTCGACATCGATCCTTCGGTGCTCGACTGGGGCCGCCGGAACCGCGTGGGCCGGCTGGCGCCCGAGGACCAGGCGCGCGTGCAGCTTCTCGAATCGGACGTGCTGACCGTCGAGACGCCGCGGGTCGACGCCATCGCGGCGCTGAACTTCAGTTATTTCATCTTCGACACGCGCGAGCGCATGCGCACGTATTTCAAGCGCTGCTACGACGCGCTGCAGGACGATGGCGTGCTGTTCCTCGATATGTACGGCGGGCCCGAAGCGCAGGAAGAGACGAAGGAAAAGACGAAGTACGACAAGTTCACCTACATCTGGCACCAGGCCACCTTTCATCCGGTCACCCACTTCGTGCGCTGCCACATCCACTTCAAGTTCCCGGACGGCTCGAAGATCAAGAAGGCCTTCAGCTACGAGTGGCGCCTGTGGACCGCGCCCGAGCTGCGCGAGCTGCTGGCCGAGGCCGGCTTTTCGCGCGCGACCGTGTACTGGGAAGGCGAGGACGAGGACGGGGAGGGCAACGGCGAGTTCACGCCGAACGAGGAGGGCGTTGCCGACCTCGCCTGGATTGCTTACCTCGTAGCGGAAAAGTAGTCGCCGCAACTACTTAGAAGCCCTACCTCCAGTAATTCCGCAGCCTGCGGCCTGCTGCCCGCGGCCAATGCGGCGCGCGCCACCCTGCGGCGGCGGGCCGGCAAGGCCGCGTCGCGGCAACACGCCGCAGCGCGCCCTCTGTGACGTAATCACGGGTCAGGCCGTTGCCCTTGCCCTACACTGGGCCGCGCGGGTGCCGGCGATGCCGGACAGGGGGGACCCCGAACTTCGCTCGGCGCGCTCCGCGCCATACACACGCGAAAAGAGGCGGGAGCCGGGGTCGATGGAGCGAGCGGCGAAGCACATGAACGACAGACGCGCCGGAAACGGCGCGGCGGCCGACGCGTCCGGCACGTGGATGACCGCGGCGGTCGAGGATTCCCTCATCGCTCGCATTGCGCGGCTGGAGGCGGCCCTCGCGCTCACCGCCGGCACCGTGCACGACGTCAACAACGTCCTGACCGTGCTTGCCGGAAACCTTTTCCTGTTGACGGAAGGCCTGCGCGAGCAGCCGCAGCTGTTCGAGCAGGCGCGGCGTGCGCGCAACGCCGCCGAGCGCGGCAGCACGCTCCTGCGCGAGCTCCTGACCTTCGGCAGCGACGGCGCGGCGCGGGCGATCAGCCCGGCCGAGCATGTCCGGGCGCTGCAACCCTTGCTCGCGCGCGCCCTCGGCGCGGAACACGAGCTCGAGGTCGAGCTCGCGCAGAACAGCAGCTCGATCGATGCGGGCGCGGCGCAATTCGAGAGCGCGCTGATCAACCTCGTTATCAACGCCCGTGATGCCCTCAAGCCCGGCGGGAAGGTACACATCGCGGTCACGGACGTCGAGCTGGACGCCGCGGCTTCGGGGGCGCTTGGCGTTGCACCGGGCCCCTGTGTGTGCGTCGAGGTCGCCGACAACGGCTGCGGCATCCCGCAACGCCACCTCGCGCGCGTGACAGAGCCGCTCTTCACGACCAAGCCCGCGGAGCAGGGCAGCGGCCTCGGCTTGAGCATGGTCAAGCGCTTCGTCGAGCACGCAGACGGCGCGCTGGACATCCGCAGCGAGGAAGGCCGTGGCACGCGTGTGCGGTTGTGGTTGCCGAAAAGCGAGCGGCTCGCGGAAACCACGGCCAACATGACGCTGCCGCTGTCCACGCTGCCCTGCGGCGACGAAGTCCTGCTGCTCGCGCTGCGCGATGCGGAAGTGCGTGCCTCGCTGCAACAGATCCTGGAGGCGCTCGGCTACACCGTGCTCGCGGCGCGCGATCACGACGAGGTGGAAACTCTCGCGGCCCAGGCGCCCGCGCCCGCCGTCTTCATCGGCGAGCGATCGGCGGCAGAGTCGCAGGCCGCGCGGCGCCGGCTGGCGTCGCTCCGCGACGAGCGCGGCGTGAAGCACATTGCGCTGTTGCAGGCGGGCGCCGACGCGGAGCGGGCGGCGCCCGACGCGGATGCCTGGCTCTACCGTCCCGTCAACGTGCTCACGCTCGCGCAGACCGTCCGCAAGGTACTGGAGGCCTGACATGACTGCATCCGGCAAACCCCCGAGGCTCCTCGTCCTCGACGACGATGCGGAGCTCGGCGAGCTGATCGGCGAGCTCGGCGAGCACGCCGGTTTCGAGGCGGCGGTGACGGCGGACGCCGCCGCCTTCAACGAGGAGCTGGGGAGGGCGGCGCCCGACCTCATCGTGCTCGACCTGCAGATGCCGGGGACGGACGGGATCGAGATTCTCAAGGACCTGGCGGCCGGCGGGTGCAGGGCGGCGGTCCTGCTCGTGTCCGGCATGGATCAGCGCACGATCGCGAGCGCGGAGCTGTTCGGCCGCAACGCCGGGCTGAACGTTGCCGGACATCTGCAGAAGCCGTTCACGCCGGAGACGCTGCTCGCGCGCCTCGCGTCGGCGCAGCAGGCCACGGGCCGGCTCACGCGCGCGGACCTCGCCCGCGCCATCACCGACGGGGAGCTGACCCTGCGCTACCAGCCCGTCGTGCGCCGCCTGCGGCCCGGCGTGTGGCACGCCGAATCCGTGGAAGCGCTGCTGCGCTGGCAGCATCCCTCGCTGGGGCTGCTCGTGCCGGCGCAATTTTTGAGCCTGATCGACTCCGATCGCGGCGAGCTGATGAAGCAGCTCACGGATTTCGTGTTCGAGCGCGGCATCGAGCAACTGCACGTCTGGCAGAAGGAAGGCCTGCACATCGGCCTGCGCGTGAACGTCGCGGCCGGGCTCATCGCCGACGCGGGCTTCCCGGACCGGCTGGAGACACTGCTGTACGAGCACGACGCCGACCCCGGGCTGCTCACGCTGGAGATCCGCGAGGCGACGGACCTCGGGGTCTCGAGCAAAGGCGCGGACATCCTCACCCGGCTGCGGCTGAAATCGATCAAGCTCGCGCTGGACGACTTCGGCGCCGCCGGGGCCGCGTTGAACGGCTGGTACGCGTTGCCGTTCGGCGAGCTCAAGATCGATCGCTGCCTGGTTGCGGACCTCGCGAGCGCGAACGGTGCGGCCGTGCTGGTCGGCGGCCTGATCGACATCGCGCATCGCCTCGACATGGCCTGCACCGCCGTGGGCGTCGAGACGCCGGAACAGCTCGCCATCCTCGACGAGCTCGGATGCGACCTGGCGCAGGGCTTCCACATCGGCGCGCCGCAGCCGGCGGCCAGGCTCGCCCAGGCGCTCGAGGACTGGACCGCCGGGCCGGCCGGCGCGGAGCGGGCCAGCGGCTGAGAGGAGCCGGCCGGCGCGGCCAGCCGTTCGGCCTGCCCGCCGTCCCATGTACAATGCCGGTGATCCGTCGCGGGGAGCAATGGAAAGGGACTCAAGGGTTTGCGGCGGCGGATTCGAGAAGCTCGAAGGAGCGCGCGATTGAACATAATGTTAGCCCGGCCGGGGCCTTGCGCTTATAATCCCGGTCCGGCCGGCAGGTGATCGTGATACAAATCCATTCAGCACCCGGGCGCGACGGCGGAGAAGAGTAAGCCTTCAATGGCAAAGGACCTGGAAGTCGCGATTCTTTTCGCTGATGTGGTGGGCAGCACCCAGCTCTACGACGAGTACGGTGACGCCAAGGCCAGCGAGACGGTCGCACGCTGCCTGGACGTCATGAAAGACGCCACGCACCAGTTCAGCGGCACGGTCATCAAGACCATCGGCGACGAGGTGATGTCCACCTTCCCGACCGTCGACGATGCCATGGCCGCGGCGCGCCAGATGCAGGCGCGCATCAGCGAGGAAAGCAGCAGCGCCGGGCGCATCCCGGTGTCGATCCGCATCGGCTGCCACTTCGGACCGGTCGTGCAGGAGCGCAACGACATTTTCGGCGCGGCCGTGCACACCGCGAACCGTATGACCTCGCAGGCGAAAGCCCGCCAGATCGTCATCTCCGGACCCACCGTCGATCACCTGAGCGACGAATGGCGCGCCCAGACGCGCCAGATCGACGTCGCCACGGTGCGCGGGCGCATCGACGAGGTCGCGCTCTTCGAGCTCGTGTGGCAGCCCGAGGAAGCGACCAGCATGCTGCCGACCATCGAGTGGGAGAACCGGGCCCGCAAAGCGACCCGGCTCACCTTGAGCTTCCGCGACAAAACGGTCGTCGTGAACGACCAGCGCAAGAACATCAACCTCGGCCGCGCCGACGACAACGATCTCGTCGTCAAGGGCAATCTCATCTCGCGCATCCACGCGCGCGTCGAGATGCGCCGCGGCAAGTTCGTGCTCGTGGATCAGAGCACCAACGGCACCTTCCTGCAGAATGCGCGCGGTGAGGAGACCTTCGTGCGCCGCGACACCACCGAGCTCTCCGGCGAAGGCGTCATCGGCCTCGGCCGCGTCGCCAAGCCCGGCACCCCGCTCGCCATCCACTACATCTGCGAAGAATAACCACCCCGCACCGCGCCACCTGAACGCAGCCACGCACGCTCCCGCAGGAGCCCGCCATGCGGGCGACCGAACGCAGCCACCGTCCCCGCAGGAGCCCGCCACGCGGGCGACCGAACGCAGCCACGCCACGCTCCCGTAGGAGCCCGCCACGCGGGCGACCGAACGCAGCCACGCCACGCTCCCGTAGGAGCCCGCCATGCGGGCGACCGAACGCAGCTACGCCATGCTCCCGTAGGAGCCCGCCATGCGGGCGACCGAACGCAGCCACCGTCCCCGTAGGAGCCCGCCATGCGGGCGACCGAACGCAGCCACATAGCCCACCGTAGGAGCGCAGGTCAGGCGCGGGCGAGGGCTTCGATGGTTTTGCGGTGCTCCTCGCGCAGGGCAGAAGGAAGGTGGTCGCCGTAGGTGGCGAGGTATTCGCCGATGGAGTCCATCTCCTCGCGCCACTGCGCCGGATCGATCGCGAGCAGCGCCTCGAGCGTTTCCGGCGCGAGGTCGAGCTCGCGCGTGTCGATGTCGGCCGGCCGCGGCACGCGCCCGATCGGGGTGTCGACCGCAGCGACGCGGTTCTCGCAGCGGTCGATCATCCAGCGCAGCACGCGCAGGTTGTCGCCGAAGCCGGGCCACAGGAAGCGGCCCTGCGCGTCCTGGCGGAACCAGTTGACATGGAAGATCCTGGGCAGCCGCGTGGAGCGTTCCGCGAACGACAGCCAGTGCGCCCAGTAGTCGCCGAAGTTGTAGCCGCAGAACGGCTTCATCGCCATCGGGTCGCGCCGCACGACGCCGACCGCGCCGGTGGCGGCCGCCGTCGTCTCGGATCCCATGCCGGCGCCGACCAGCACGCCGTGCCGCCAGTCGCGCGCCTCGTAGACGAGCGGCGCCAGCTCCTTGCGCCGGCCGCCGAACACGATCGCCGAGATCGGCACGCCATCCGGCGCCTCGGCGAGCTCGGAGTAGCTCGGGTTGCGTTTCGCCGAGACGGTGAAGCGGGAGTTCGGGTGGGCCGCCGGGCCGTTCGCGGGATCGTATTTCCGCCCCTGCCAGTCGACCACCGGTTGCCCCGACTTCCTGCCTTCCCACCACGGCTCGTCGTCCGCCGTCAGCGCGACGTTCGTGAAGATCGTGTCGCTCTTGATCATGTCGAAGGCGTTCTTGTTCGTCTTCGGATTCGTGCCGGGCACGACGCCGAAGTAACCGGCCTCCGGGTTGATCGCGCGCAACCGCCCCTCGTCGTCGAGATGCAGCCACGCGATGTCGTCGCCCAGCGTCCAGATCTTCCAGCCCGGCTGCGACGCGGGAGGAATCAGCATCGCGAGATTGGTCTTGCCGCAGGCTGACGGGAAAGCGCAGGCGATGTAATGCGTGTCGCCCTGCGGGCTCTCGACGCCGACGATCAGCATGTGCTCCGCGAGCCAGCCTTCGTCGCGCGCCTGCCAGCTCGCGATCCGCAGCGCATGACATTTCTTGCCGAGCAGGGCATTGCCGCCGTAGCCGGAGCCGATGCTCTTGATCGAGAGCTCCTCCGGGAAATGCATGATGAAGCGCCGCTCGGGATCGAGATCGCCGATCGAGTGCAGCCCTTTCACGAAGCTGCCTTCGTTCTCGATGCGCGCGAGCGCCGCGGCGCCCATGCGCGTCATGAGCTTCATATTGGCCACGACGTACGGGCTGTCCGTGATCTCTACGCCGAGCCGCGCCCAGGGCGAGTCGATCGGGCCCATGCAGTACGGGATCACGTACATCGTCCGGCCCTGCATCGCGCCGGCGAACAGGGCGTCGACCTTCGCGTGCGCCTCGTGCGGCTGCATCCAGTTGTTGTTCGGCCCCGCGTCCTCGGCGTTTTCCGTGCAGACGTAGGTCAGGTGCTCGACGCGCGCGACGTCGGAGGGATCCGAGCGGTGCAGCCAGCAGTTCGGGTATTCGTCGGCGTTGAGCCCGATCAGCTCGCCGCTCGCGGTCATCTGGTTGATGAGCCGCTTGTACTCCGCGTCGCTGCCGGTGCACCAATGGATGTCTTCGGGTTGGGTCAGCCGGGCGACGGAATCGACCCAGTCCTGCAGGGCGGCCAGTCGGGTTGTCATAGCGCGTTCTCTCGAGCTCTGTCGCGGATGGGAACAGGGCGGCATGGTACCGCCGATATTCACAGCTGTCTGATTTTGAATTGCGGGCTTCGAGGGGGCGTCATTATACGCGGCCGGCGCGCAGGTGCATCCGTGCGCACGAAGACGACGCTGCCGGCATTCATTTCTTCCGATACGAATACGCTGTCGCGCCGTACACGGCGGCGCGCTCGCGCCGGCGAATGTCTAACAAATTGCGCAACCGGCAAGCGGACGGCCGGCCCGACGGGAAGCGGCGGAATCCCGCAGGAGTGCATGCTGCACCCGTGCAGCGTCAGGAGGCGGAAAGAGCCTTTCTCAAAGCGTCGCGAGTGGCCTGCGGCCGCGCATCGGCGCACGCCCGCCCGCCGCTTCGTAAGTGCCGGGACCTGCGGCGTCGCCGCCCAGTATCGCGAGCGCCGCGGCGAGCTGCTCGGTTCTTGCGCGTACGATCGCGCCGTTCGCCAGGTTCACGCGCTCGGCCGCCGACAGCACGCCGAGCAGCTCCTGCCATTCGGCGGCAGCGGCCGGCGCTTCGGCCTGCGCGAGCACGGCCGGCATTGCCGCCGGCGCCGCGTCCAGGCCGGCGTCGCGGCACAGCGACTGCCGCCGCCGCTCCAGCGCTTCGAGCGCCGCAACGCACGCGCGCTTGGCCTCGCCCGCCGCGAGCAGCGCTTCGGCGTCCTGCCGCTCGAGCGCGTCCCGTTCCTCCCGCAGGGCGCGCTCCAGCGCACGCGCGGCCGCCAGCGATTCGCCGACGATTGCCGGGAGCCCGGGCAACGCCATTCCGGTGGCCGATCAGCCGCCGAGCTGCTGCTCGGTGCGCAGCAGTGCCGCGGCGATCCTGCCGGCATCGACCTGGTATTCGCCGTTCGCGATCGCGGTTTTCACCGCCTCGACGCGAGCGCGATCGATTTCCGGCAGCGAGGCAAAAGACTTCTCCAGCCGCTCCAGCAGCCGCGCGCTGCTCGTGAGCTCGACCTTCTCGCCATCGGGCGCAGCGGATTTGCCCGGCGCCACGGCGGACGCGTCGGCGGCCCGTTTCGTGCCCGCCGTGCCGCTCATGCGTTCGCCGATTTTTCCGGGCAATCCGTGAGACATCGGATCGATCCTGTCAGCCATGCTTTCGAAACCTCTGCATACGTTGATGACCATCGGCGGCTTGCGCCGAAACTTTAGGGAAGCTCTGCACAACGTGCAGAGCTTCCCTGCGGGGCACGGATGCCCCGCCGCCTCACGGCACCAGCACCTCGACCTGCTCGGCCGAACGGACCACGCCTTCCACGACCCGGTCCGAGGCCAGGTTCCTGACCCGGATGCGCTCGCCCCGCGTGCCGTCCGCGAGGGCGAGGCCCGCCATGCGGACCGACAGTGCGTCGCTTTCGACTACCAGCGTGACCGACTGGCCCCGCTGCACCAGGAGCTCCTCTTCCAGCATCGAGGGCTCGAGCACGTCGCCCGCCAGCACGCGCCGGTCGAGCCGGCGCCCGATCGCGCTTTCCGCATCGGCCAGGTAGCCGCGCGCGAGGCGCGAGACGTCCCGCTCTTCCGGGGTGAGGTCGGCCGCGGCGAGCACGTGCCCGCGCGGCAGGCTGCGGCGGACGACGAGCACGGTCCGCGGCTCCTGCACGTCGACGGGTACGTACACCTTCCACGGACGGCTGCCGGGGCAGCGCACGCCGACCACCGTCCGCCGGCCGATGCGGCCGCCGGCGGGCAGGAAACCCTCGAGCGCACGGTCGCAGCGCGGCAGGCCGAGGCGTGGGTCGAGCTGCCCGGCCCGCGTGACCAGGCCGCTTGCGTGCCCGGCCAGGCGCGCCTCGAGGTAGCCCTCCGCCGCGGAGACGATGTCGCCGACCGGCTGCACGCCGCCGGTGACCGCCGCTGCGGCGGCGACCGGTGCGGCGAGCACCAGCCACGCGGCCGCGCGCCCGCGCACGTCGAAAATCCGTCGCGGGCAGGGCCCGCGCGTCAAGGTTCCGGCGCAACCGCCGGCTCGATCGTCCATCTGTCCCCGCTCGAAGCTCCCCGTGCAGGTTTTGCACCGGGAAGATGCAAGCGGCGTGCCAGCGCCGCGCCGGCGGGCGCGGGCGATCCGGCCGCACGCCGGGAAGTGGCGGCAGCCGCGCAATCCCGCTGGTGCGCGCCATGCGCGCAGCGGCGAGAAGCCGATCGCCGCGGCGCCACGCGCGGGAACGCGACCTGCGTTTGCCGCCGGGCGGCAAGCGATTGCCGCCTGCAGCCGGCCCGTGCCCGCGCAACCCGCGAAAAACCGCGCTTTCCGCGCGTGCACCGCAGTTGGCACGCCGGTTGCATTGGCGCCTTCGCGGGCAAGCGACACGACAAGACGCCCGACGGGGAAAGAACATGAAACTGCAACCGTTCGCGGATCACCTCGCCGTACTCAGGCTTTGCGAGCAAAGGCACCGCGTGCTGTCGTCGAACATCGCGAATGCGGACACGCCGCATTACAAGGCGCGCGACATCGACTTCGCGGCGGCGCTCACGCACGCATCGCTCGAAACGCCGCGGCTGGGGCGTACGAACGGCCGCCACCTGGCCGGCACGAGCGACGGCACGCCGCGTGCCGCCCTGGGCTGGCGCATTCCGACCCAGCCGTCCCTCGACGGCAACACGGTCGAGCCCGCCGTGGAGCAGGCCGCCTATGCCGAGAACGCAGTGCGTTACCGGGCGGCGCTCTCGTTCCTCGACAGCTCGATCCGGACGCTGCGTTACGCCATCCGGGGAGGCGAGTGATGTCGCTGTTCAAGGTATTCGATATCGCCGGCAGCGCGATGCACGCGCAGTCGGTGCGGCTCAACGTCACGGCCAGCAACCTGGCCAATGCCGGCAGCACCAGCGGCGATCCCGACAAGGTGTATCGCGCGCGCCAGCCGGTTTTCGCGAGCTTCTCCGATTCGCTGGCGCGCGAGAGCGGCATCGCGGGCGTCAGGGTCAGAGGCATCGTGGAAAGCCAGGCACCGCTCGAAGTGCTGCACCAGCCCGGCCACCCGGACGCGGACGCGGACGGCAACGTGTACGTGAGCAACGTCAACACCGTCGAGGAGATGGTCAACATGATCTCCGCCTCGCGCGCCTACCGGAACGACGTCGAGCTGATCAATACGGCGAAGGAGCTCCTGCTGCAGACGCTCGCGCTCGGGCGCTGAGGCAGGGCCCAGGGAGACAGGACATGACGCAGGTTTCAGGAATAGACGACGCGATCGCTCCGCCGCCGACCTCGCGACAGGCGCGAGCCTCACTCGGCCAGGAGGATTTCCTCACGCTCATGATCGCGCAGTTCCGTAACCAGGATCCGTTCAAGCCCATGGAAAACGGCGAGTTCCTGGGCCAGCTCGCGCAGTTCGGCACCGTGAGCGGCATCGAGGAGCTGAACGGCGCGTTCGCCGGGCTGCGGACGTCGCTGCAATCGGAGCAGATGCTGAAGGCGGCGACGCTGGTCGGACGCTCGGTGCTCGCCGCCGGCGACACCGGGTACCTGCCGGAGGCAGGCGAGCTCAGCGGCGCGGTCGAGCTCGAGGCGAGCGCGACCAGCGTGCAGATCGACGTGACCAACGCGAGCGGGGAGCTGATCCGGCGCCTCGAGCTCGGCGCCCGCGAGGCAGGTCTCGTCCGCTTCGAATGGGACGGCCGCGATGCCCAGGGGCGGCGCGTCGACGCGGGGCACTATGCCCTGAGCGCGCGGGTGCTGCGCGGCAGGGACGTGGAAAGCGTGGAAACGCTGCTCGATGCCCGCATCGACAGCGTGAACCTCGGCCGGGCAGGGCAGCCGATGACGCTGAACGTCGCCGGCGGCGGCGTGCTCGCGGTCGACCAGGTCCGCCGCATCTACTGATTCACCTATCGCTTTTTACAGGAGCACATCCATGTCATTCGCCATCGCATTGAGCGGCCTCAGCGCGGCATCGGCCGACCTCGGGGTCATCGCCAACAACGTCGCCAACACCAATACCACCGGCTTCAAGGGCTCGCGTGCCGAGTTCGCGGAAGTGTTCGCGGTCGGCACGCAGAGCGTCGGCTCCACCGCGTCCGGCAGCGGCGTGCGCGTGGCCTCGATCTCGCAGCAGTTCACGCAGGGCAACATCGATTTCACCGAGAACGCGCTCGACCTGGCGATCGCCGGCGAGGGCTTCTTCGTGCTGAGCGACAACGGCACGCGCCAGTACAGTCGCGCCGGCGCGTTCGGCGTGGATCGCGACGGGTTCGTCGTGAATGCGCAGGGCCAGCGGCTGCAGGCGTATCCCTCGGCCGGTAACGGGCTGTTCAACACCGGCTCGCCGAGCGACCTGCAGCTCAGCGTCGGCGCGAGCCCGCCGCGCGCGACCGCGACCGCGGCGCTCGGCGTCAACCTGCCGGCCGATGCCCAGCCGCCGGCCACCGCGACCTTCGATCCGGCCGACCCGAGCAGCTTCAATCACACGACGTCGGTCACGATCTACGATTCGCTCGGCGCCGCGCACACCGCCACGATCTACTTCATCAAGGCCGCGGCGGCGAACACCTGGGACACGCAGGTGCAGATCGACGGCTCGACCGTCACCGGCACGGCGCCGATCCAGTTCAACACGGGCGGCACGCTGCAAGCGCCGGCCGGCGGACAGATCGCGCTCGATCCGTTCACGCCCGCCACCGGCGCCGCGGACATCAGCATGACGCTCGACCTGAACTCCGCCACCCAGTTCGGCGACTCGTTCGGCGTGAACTCGCTGTCGCAGGACGGCTACACCACCGGCCGCCTGACGGGTGTCAGCGTGGACACGGAGGGCGTGGTGTTCGCGCGCTTCACGAACGGCCAGTCGAACGCGCTCGGCAAGCTGGCGCTCGCCAACTTCGCCAATCCGCAGGGTTTGCAGCAGGCGGGCAACACGAACTGGAGCGAATCCTCGCAGTCCGGCGATGCGCTGCTGGGTGAGGCGGGCACCGCCTCTTTCGGCAACATCCAGTCGGGCGCTCTCGAGGCATCGAACGTCGACCTGACGGCCCAGCTCGTCAAGATGATCACGGCGCAGCGCAACTTCCAGGCCAATGCGCAGGTGATCTCGACGGCCGACGCGGTGACGCAGACCGTCATCAACATCCGGTAACGAGACACGAGCCCGCACGGGAGAGCTTGCCGATGGATCGCATGGTTTACCTCGCCATGACCGGCGCGAAGCAGACGGAGCTCGCGCAGGCGATCAATTCCAACAACCTGGCGAACGTCTCGACGACCGGCTTCCGCGCGGACCTGCACGCGTTCAGCGCGGCGCCGGTCGCGGGCCCGGGGCTGCCGTCCCGCGTCAACGCGGTGATCGGGCGGCACGGCACGGATTTCACGTCCGGCACGCTGATCGACACCGGGCGGGCGCTCGACGTCGCAGTGCAGGGCGAGGGCTTCATCGCGGTGCAGGGTGCGGATGGGCGCGAGGCCTACACGCGCGCCGGCGATCTCAGGGTCACGTCCGGGGGGCTGCTCGCCACGGGCGCGGGGCACCTCGTGCTCGGCGAGGGCGGGCCGGTGGCGATTCCGCCTTCGACCTCGCTGCTCATCGGCGGCGACGGCACGATCTCCGTGCAGCCGCTGGGGCAGGGGCCGGAAACGCTGGCGATCGTGGACCGGATCCGGCTGGTGCGCCCGGAAGCGGAGCGCCTCGCCAAGGGTGCGGACGGTCTTTTCTACCTGCCGGACGGCGAAACGGCGCCGCCCAGCGCCGACGTGCGCCTGACCGCCGGTGCGCTGGAGAGCAGCAACGTCAACGTCGCGGAGACGCTCGTCAACATGATCGAGCTCGCGCGCCGCTATGAAATGCAGGTCAACGTCATCGGGGCGGCCAAGGAGGATGCGGACGCCGCCGCCGAGCTGATGCGCATCGGCTGATTGCCGCGCTTTCGAAGGGGAAGACAATGAATCACGCACTGTGGATCGCCAGGACCGGCCTCGACGCGCAGCAGACGCGCATGGCGGCCGTCTCCAACAACCTGGCGAACGTCAACACGACCGGCTTCAAGCAGGACCGCGTCGCGTTCGAAGACCTTTTGTACCAGAACGTGCGCCAGTCCGGCGGACAGACGTCGCAGGACACCGAGTTGCCCACCGGCCTGCAGCTCGGCACCGGCGTGCGCGTCGTCGCCACCGAAAAGCTCTTTACCCAAGGCGCCATGCAGCAGACCGGGAACGCCCTCGACGTCGCGATCAAGGGACGCGGGTTCTTCCAGGTGCTGATGCCGGACGGCAACCTCGCCTACACGCGCGACGGGACGTTCCAGCAGAACGCGCAGGGCGAGCTCGTGACGTCGAGCGGCTACACCGTGCAGCCGGGCATCACGATCCCCGATGGCGCGCAGAGCATCACCATCGGCAACGACGGCGTCATCTCCGTCATGCTCGCGGGCCAGGCTGCGCCCACGCAGATCGGCAGCCTGGAAATCGTGGATTTCATCAACCCTGGCGGCCTCCAGCCAATGGGTGAGAACCTGTACCTCGAGACGGCCGCGAGCGGCACCGCGCAGCCCGGCACGCCCGGCATCAACGGCTTCGGCTCGCTGGTGCAGGGCGCGCTGGAGGGCTCCAACGTGAACGTCGTGTCCGAGCTCGTGAACATGATCGAGACGCAGCGCGCTTACGAGATGAACTCGAAGGCGATTTCGACCGCCGACCAGATGATGCAGTACCTGAACAACAACCTGTGAGCGCCCGGAGCATGACATCACGCAATGACCCCGTAGGAGCCCGCCATGCGGGCGACGGAAAGGCGTACGGAAACGTCCACCGGGCGAAATGCCTTCCGCGGCCGCGGGCTCGCTCCCGCCGTGTGCTGCTGCCGCTCGCCGGCACCCTGGCGCTCGCGGGTTGCGCCGGCATGCCCGAGCCCGCCGCGCCGTACGCGGCGCCGCTGCCCGAGGTGGTTCCGGCCGCGCCGAGCGCCGGAGCGATCTACCGCGAGGGCGGCGAGGTCAGGCTGTTCGAGGACCTGAAAGCGGCGCGCATCGGCGACATTCTCACCGTGCGCCTGGTGGAGCAGACCGCCGCGACGAAAAACGCGAACACCTCCACCTCGAAATCGAGCCAGGCGGCGTTCGCCAATCCCGTCGTGTTCGGCCGCCCGGTCACGCGCCACGGCGTGCCGATCGGGGAGGCCAGCCTGGACGGCGAGCACAGCTTCGAGGGCTCGGGCGCGAGCAGCCAGAGCAACAGTCTCGAAGGCGACATCGCCGTCACGGTGGTCGCGCGCTATCCCAACGGCAATCTCCTGGTCCGCGGCGAGAAGTGGGTGACACTGAACCAGGGCCGCGAGTTCATCCGCCTTTCCGGCGTAATCCGCCCCTTCGATATCGAACCGGACAATTCCATCGCGTCGAGCAAGGTCGCGGACGCGCGCATCGCCTACAGCAGCGAAGGCGTGCTGGCGGAAGCGAACCGCATGGGGCTCTTCACGCGCTTCTTCAACTCCGGCCTGTGGCCGTTCTGAGGACCGGCGACTCATGAACAGGAATCATGGAACACCGGGGCTCTTCCCGATCCTGCTGTGCCTGCTGCTGGCCGTGCCGTGCGCGCACGCGGAACGCGTCAAGGATCTCGCGAGCGTCGGCGGCGTGCGCGACAACCAGCTCGTCGGCTACGGGCTGGTCGTCGGGCTGGACGGCAGCGGCGACCAGACGAGCCAGACGCCGTTCACGGTGCAGAGCCTGAAGAACATGCTGGCCCAGTTCGGCGTCACGGTGCCGCCGGGCGTCAACCTGCAGCTCAAAAACGTGGCCGCCGTGTCGATCCACGCCGAGCTGCCGCCGTTCGCGAAGCCCGGCCAGACGATCGACGTGACCGTGGCTTCGATCGGCAACGCGAAGAGCCTGCGCGGCGGCAGCCTGCTGATGGCGCCCTTGCGCGGCGCCGACGGGCAGGTCTACGCCATCGCGCAGGGCAACCTGCTGGTCGGCGGTTTCGGCGCCTCCGGCGACGATGGCTCGAGCATCACGGTGAACGTCCCGAGCGCCGGCCGGATTCCGAACGGCGCGACGGTGGAGCGCACCGTGGCCAACGATTTCCTGTCGCGCGATTCGGTCCTGCTCAACCTGCACCAGCCGGATTTCACCACGGCGAGCCGCCTCGCGGATGCCGTGAACGCCGGCCTGGGCAGCGGCACCGCGGAAGCGCTGGACGCGGTCTCGGTACGCGTCGACGCGCCCGCCGATCCCGCGCAGCGGACGTCGTTCATCGCGTATCTCGAGAATCTCGAGGTCGAGCCGGGCGAAGCGCCGGCGAAAGTGATCATCAACTCGCGCACGGGTACCGTGGTGATCAACGCGCGCGTCACGGTCACGCCCGCTGCCGTGTCGCACGGATCGCTGGTCGTCACCATCACCGAGGATCCGTTCGTCAGTCAGCCGGCGCCGTTCTCGCGCGGCCGCACGGCGGTGGTACCGGACTCCACGATCGACGTGGACGAGGACGCCTCGAGCATGTTCCTGTTCAAGCCGGGCACGTCGCTCGACGAGATCGTCGAGGCCGTCAACCGGGTCGGCGCGGCGCCGGGCGATCTCGTCGCGATCCTGCAGGCGCTCAAGCGGGCGGGCGCACTGCGCGCCGAGCTCGTGGTGATCTGAGGCGCCGATGAGCTTCGCGGTCACCGATTTCAGCGGGTATGCCGCGCTCCGGCGCGGCGCGGCCGCGGGCGATCCCGCGACGCTCAGGGCGGTCGCGGGCCAGTTCGAGGCGCTGTTCCTCGAGACGCTGCTCGGCAACGTGCGCGATGCCTCGCTCGCGGATCCGCTGTTCGGACAGAGCGATGCCTACGACATGTACCGGGGCCTGCTGGACCGCCAGCTCGCCACGGAGATGGCGAGCGGCCGCGGCATCGGACTCGCGGACCTGCTGGTGCGCCAGCTCGGCGGCGGGGCGCCCGAGCCCGCTCGTTCCACCGCCGCCAGGCCGGCCGGCCCGGGCGGCCCGGCAAAGGGGGCGCTCCCCGCGCGCACGGCCGCGGCCGCGCCCGCGGGCGGAAAGCGCGCGGCGGCCGCCGCACAGGGCGGGGACGACGGATGGTCGGGTCCCGCCGCGTTCGCGCGCGCCGTGTGGCCGCACGTGCTCGCGGCGGCGCGCCGGATCGGTGTGGCGCCGGAGGCGATCCTCGCGCAGGCGGCGCTCGAGACCGGCTGGGGACGGCACGTCATCCCGCGCGACGACGGCACGAGCAGCTTCAACCTGTTCGGCATCAAGGCCGGCCCGGACTGGCAGGGCGCCACCGCCACGCGCGCCACGCTCGAATACGCGGGCGGGGTCGCCCGCCGGGAGACCGCGCGCTTTCGCGCCTATTCCGGGCTCGAGGAGACGTTCGAGGACTACGCCCGCCTGATCGCGGAGAACCCGCGCTATGCCGCCGCGCGCGACAAGGGCGCGGACACGCAGGGTTTTGCGCGCGCGCTCGCGGCTTCTGGTTATGCCACGGATCCCGGCTATGCCGAAAAGATCACGCGGGTGCTGTCGAGCGACGTGCTGAAAAGCGCGCTCGACGGGCTCAAGGCTTTCGGCCGCCGGCCGATAATGCCGTTGCAGTGACCGGACACACGCGGGGACCGGCATGCCTGACCTTCTGAACACCAGTCTCTCGGGATTGCTCGCGTTCCGGCGGGCGATCGAGATGACCGGCCACAACATCGTCAATGCGAACACGCCCGGCTACAGCCGCCAGGTCGCCGAGTTCACGACCCGTGAAGGGCAGAGCTTCGGCAACGGCTACATCGGCGGCGGCACGCAGATCACGACGATCAAGCGCGCCTACGACCGCTTCGTGGCCGAGCAGCTGCGAACGTCGATCACCGGCCAGGCGCGCTATGCGACGATGGATGCGCTCGCCGCGCGCATCGACGGGCTGCTGGCCGATCCGGAATCCGGCCTGAGCGGAGGACTGCAGAGCTTCTTCAACGCGCTCGAGGACGTGGCCAACGACCCGGCATCCGTCCCGGCGCGCCAGGCGCTGCTCGGCGAGATGGACGGCCTCGTGCAGCGCTTCCGCGCGCTCGACGCGCAGGTCGGCACGCTGGGCGAGGAGGTCGACAGCCGGATCGGCGATTCCGTCGCCGAGATCAACCGGCTTGCGGCCGCGATCGCGAACGTCAACGGCAAGATCGTGGCGGCGAGAAACGGCACCGGCCAGCCGCCGAACGACCTGCTCGACGAGCGCGACCGGCTGGTGCGCTCGCTCTCGGAGCAGGTGGCGGTCACGACGGTGCCGCAGGACGACGGCTCGCTCAGCGTGTTCATCGCGTCCGGGCTCGCGCTCGTCGTGGGCGAAGAGGCCGCCGGCCTCGGCGTCCGAGGCGGCGAGTTCGACCCGACCCGTCCGGAGGTCGTGTACCGCGGCGCTTCCGGCGACGCGCCGCTCGGCGGCGGTGTCTCGGGCGGCGTGCTGGGCGGGCTCCTGGATTTCCGGGCGCAATTCCTCGAGCCCGCCGATCGCGCGCTCGGCCAGGCGGCGAGGGCGCTGGCGCTCGAGCTCAATGCGCGGCATGCGGCCGGCATGACACCGGGCGGCGCGCGCGGCGGCGACCTGTTCTCCATCGCGCCGCCCGCGGTGCTCCCGTCCGGCGGGAACGCGGGATCTCCCGCCGTCTCCGTGTCCGTTGCCGACGTGGCCAGCCTCGGCGACGCCGATCTCATCCTGTCCTTCGACGGCGCGGCCTGGCAGCTCGCGAACGCCGCGACCGGCGAGTCCGTGGCCCTGTCCGGCAGCGGCACCGCGGCCAATCCGTTCGTTGCCGAAGGTCTCGCCATCACGGTCGGCGGCACGCCCGCCGCCGGTGACAGGCTGCTGATCCGCCCGGCGACCGGCGCCGCCGGGACGCTGTCGGCGCTCGTCCGCAATCCGGGTGAGCTGGCGATGGCGGCGCCGGTGCGCGCATCGGGCGCGCTCGACAACGTCGGCACGGGCACGATCGGCGCGCTCGACATCGCCGATCCGGACGACCCGGACCTGCTGGCAACCGCGGTGATCGAGTTCACCGGGCCCGGGACCTACAGCATCGACGGCACGGGTTCTTTTGCTTATGCCCCCGGCGCCCCGATCGTGGTGCATGGGGTGGCGTTCAGTATCAGCGGCGAGCCGGCCGCCGGCGACCGGTTCACGCTGGAGGCCAACCTCGGGGCCACCGGCGACAACCGTAACGCGCTCTCGCTGGTTGCGCTGCGCACCGAAGGCGTGCTCGCCGGCGGCACCGTGAGCATCGGCGACCGCTACGGCCAGCTCGTCGCGTCGGTCGGTTCGGCCACGCAGCAGATCAAGGGCAATCTCGAGGCACAGAACGTGCTGCTCGACAACGCAGAGGACGCGCAGCTTTCACACTCGGGCGTGAACCTCGACGAGGAAGCCGCGAACCTGATGCGCTACCAGCAGGCTTACCAGGCGGCGGCGCAGGTCGTGAGCGTAGCCCGCTCGCTGTTCGACACTCTGCTCGCCGCGACGGGCCGGCGATGAGCCGTATCTCGACCAGCGGTGCCTTCGAGCAGGGGCTCAACATGATGCTCCGGCTGCAGGCGGCGCTCGACCGCACGCAGCGGCAGCTGACGACGGGGCGGCGGCTGCTGTCGCCGGCGGACGATCCGATCGCCGCGGCCCGCTCGCTCGGTCTCCAGGAATCGTTGTCGCGCCTCGACCAGTTCGATCGCAACGCGACGATGGCGCGCAATCGCCTGAGCTTCGAGGAATCGGCGCTCGAAAACGTCACGGGAATCCTGCAGCGCGTCCGCGAGCTGGCCTTGCAGGCGAACAACGCGACGCAGTCGGACGAGTCGCGGCACCTGATTGCGGTGGAGCTGCGCCAGCACGTCGACGCGCTGGTCGAGCTCGCCAACCAGAAGGACGGCAACGGCCGGTTCCTGTTCGCGGGCCACCTGGACGGCGTAGAGCCGGTCGTGCGCGTGGCCGGCGGCTTCGCGTACCAGGGTGATGCGGGCCAGCGGCTGATCCGCATCGGCGAGAACCGCCAGGTTGCCGACGGCGATCCCGGGAGCGAGGTGTTTTTCCGCATCCGCGACGGCAACGGCACGTTCGCGGTGACTCCCGCGGCCGCGAATACGGGCAGCGGCGTGGCGGGAGCGGGGAGCGTGCTCGACGCGGCCGCCTACGACCGCGGCGACTACACGATCCACTTTATCGATGCGGCGAGCTACGAGGTGCGCGACGGCGGCGGCGCGGTCGTGGCGAGCGGCGCCTTCGAGAGCGGCGGCAGCATCGCGTTCCAGGGCATCTCGGTGACCATCGACGGCACGCCGGCGGCGAACGACGAGTTCGCGGTGCGCGCGAGCGCCAACCGGGACCTGTTCTCGACGGTCGCGGCCCTGGCGGACGTCATCGATACGCCGGTGGGGGACGACACGTCGCGCGCCGCGCTGAACAACCGCATCAACGCCGGGCTGCTGTCGCTCGACCAGGCGCTCGGCAACGTGCTCGACGTGCGCACCCAGGTCGGCTCGCGCCTGTCGGCCATCGACAACCAGGCCGACAGCAACGGCGCGTTCGCCCTCGGCCTCAAGGAGACGCTGGCGGACATCGAGGACCTCGACTACGCGGCCGCCCTGTCGCGCCTCGGCATGCAGCTCACGATGCTCGAAGCCGCGCAGAAAGCCTTCGTCGAAACCCGCGGCCTGACCCTCTTCAACATGCTCTGACCCGCGCCTGCCGCCATCCGGCAGACTGCAGCCGACCCGGGATCTGTACCGTGCCGCCGTACCGCGCCCACTCCGCCAACGGGACCCCGCCACCCGCCAAACGCGCCGCATTACCCCCGCCATTCGTTCAAACCAGCAAGCTCCAATGTGCGGTCCGTCACAGTTCCATCGACAGGGCTCAAGCCGCGCCCCCTCCCCACCGATAACCCCCGTACACGCAGCCCCGGTCGCCAGTCGGCGACCAGCGGTTTCGGTGCCCCGGCAGACCGGGTTGTCTCTTTCAGGAGTGAACGAAGATGGCTTTGACGATCAACACGAACGTTGCCTCGCTGAATGCGCAGCGCAACCTGAGTCGTTCGCAGGGCATGCTGGAGCAGTCGCTGCAAAGGCTGTCCACGGGCCTGCGAATCAACAGCGCGAAGGATGACGCGGCGGGGCTTGCGATTTCCCAGCGTTTCACCACGCAGATCCGCGGTTTGAACCAGGCGGTGCGCAACGCGAGCGACGGTATTTCGCTGGCGCAGACGGCGGAGAGCGCGCTGGCGGAGCTGACCAACAACCTGCAGCGCATCCGCGAGCTCGCGGTGCAGTCGGCGAACGCGTCGAACTCGGAATCGGACCGGGCGGCGCTGGATGCCGAGGTGCAGCAGCGTATTGCGGAGATCGACCGCATTGCGAAGCAGACCAACTTCAACGGCGTGAAGGTGCTGGATGGCTCGTTCGGCACGGCGACCTTCCAGGTCGGCGCGAACGTCGGTGAGACGATCTCGGTCAGCCTCACCACCGACATCACCGCCGCCGCCGTCGGCACCGTCAATACGGTGACGGGTGCGGCCTTCGACATGTCCGACGCGACCGAAGCGAACTTCGTCAACGTGGCGTTCGAGGATGCCGACGGCAATGCGCTCGGTGACGTGGACGTGGCGGCCGGCTCCTCGCTGCAGGAAGCGGCGGACGCCATCAACAACGCCAACATCGGCGGCGTGCGGGCGTTCGTGAACGACAGCAACCAGATCCAGATCCTGTCCGACGTCGGCGCCGTCACCATGGACGAGACGGTCGCGGCCGGCGCCAACACGCTCGGCCTGGAGGGCCTGACGACGGCCGACGAGACGGCCGGCGCCACCACCACGCTGTCGGGCGTGAGCGTGGCCACGGTGGCGGGCTCGAACTTCGCCATTGCGCGCGTGGATTCGGCGCTGACCACGGTGAACGGCCTGCGCGGCACCCTGGGTGCGATCCAGAACCGTTTCGAGTCGACGATCGTGAACCTGCAGACGGTGAGCGAGAACCTCGCGGCCTCGCGCGGACGCATCGAGGATGCGGACTTTGCGGCCGAGACGGCCTCGCTGACCAAGGCGCAGGTGCTGCAGCAGGCCGGTGTGTCGGTGCTGGCCCAGGCCAACGCCCAGCCGCAGCTGGCGCTGAGCCTCCTGCAGTAAGCGACAGGCGTCGGGCGGCGGCCACGGCCGCCGCCCGGAACCCGATCAGAATCACGGAGTGAACGAAGATGGCTTTGACGATCAACACGAACGTTGCCTCGCTGAATGCG
>CAZBGV010000010.1:25896-59285 GCA_964491485.1 uncultured Woeseiaceae bacterium
GGTGAGACGATCTCGGTCAGCCTCACCACCGACATCACCGCCGCCGCCGTCGGCAGCGTGAACACGGTCGCGGGCTCCGGCTTCGACATGGCCGACACCGGCGCGGGTGAGGACGCAGTCCTGACCATCCAGGACACGTCGGCGACGCCCGTCGAGTACGGCACGGTCACCATCACCGGCGGCTCGAGCGCGCAGGAAGCGGTCGACGCGATCAACAACGCCAACATCGAAGGGATCTCCGCCTTCGTCAATGACGACGGTGAGATCCAGATCCTGTCCGCCGTGGGCGATATCGAGGTGCACAACACCACGGGCGCCGGCGGCAACACGCTGGGCTTCGGCGCGGCCGCCACGCCGAGCACGAGTGCCGCCGACTCCGACACGCTGGCTGACGTCAGCGTGGCCACGGTGGCGGGCTCGAACTTCGCCATTGCGCGCGTGGATTCGGCGCTGACCACGGTGAACGGCCTGCGCGGCACCCTGGGTGCGATCCAGAACCGTTTCGAGTCGACGATCGTGAACCTGCAGACGGTGAGCGAGAACCTCGCGGCCTCGCGCGGACGCATCGAGGATGCGGACTTTGCGGCCGAGACGGCCTCGCTGACCAAGGCGCAGGTGCTGCAGCAGGCCGGTGTGTCGGTGCTGGCCCAGGCCAACGCCCAGCCGCAGCTGGCGCTGAGCCTCCTGCAGTAAGCGTGACGGCATGACCGCGCGGGGCGGGTTGCGACAGGGCCGTTCCGGCCTGGCGAGCCGCCCCGCGCGCTTCCGGAGGTGACCCATGAGCAGCGTTTCCCCCGGCGGCTTCACCGACACAGTGATCCTTGCCGAAACCGGAGGGCCGGCGCGCGGCAAGCCGCTCCCCGCGAGCGGCAAGATCTTGCCGGCGGCCGGACCGGCGGACGGCCCGGCTGACGCGCGCACCGTCGCCAGGGCGGCCGAGCGGCTCGGCCGCGCGCTGGCTCCCGCGCTGCGCTTCGAGGTCGATCTCGACGGCGGCGAAACGGTGATTTACGTGCTGGATCGCAAGAGCGGCGAGGTGATCCGCCGCATTCCGCGGGAGGAGATCCCGCGGCTTTTGACGGCCAGCGGCCGCTTCGATCTCAGGCTCCTGAGCGAGCGGTTTTGACGCTGGCACGGAACTTGTAGGCACCGCCGGCAACCACCGGAACAACGACGGACGACATGCCCAGCATCTCCTCACCCGGCGTCGGCTCGGGTCTCGACATCGCAGGCCTGGTGCAGCAGCTGGTCGCGGCGGAAGGGACGCCGGTCAAGGCGCGCATCGATCGCGATGAGGCCCGTACGAGGGCCGAGCTTTCGGCTTACGGCAGCCTGAAGTCGGCGCTGAGCGAGCTCGCGGACGCGCTCGAGGGCATGCAGGACCCCGCGGCCTTTCTCGCCCGCAAGGCGCGCTCCGGCGACGACACCGTCTTCACGGCATCGGTGAGCTCCTCCGCCGTTCCGGCGCGCTACAGCGTCGAGGTGCTGGAGCTTGCGCAGGCACACAAGCTCACGTCCGGAGCGTTCGCCGGCGCGGACGCGCTCGTCGGGACGGGCACGCTGACGATCACGGTCGGCGCTGCATCGTTCAGCGTCGAGATCGGCGATGGCGCAGGCACGCTCGACGGAATTCGCGACGCGATCAACGCGGCGGCCGACAACACGGGCGTGCTGGCGACCATCGTCAACGCCGCCGACGGGAGCCATCTCGTGCTTGCCGCAGAGGACACCGGCAGCGAGCACGCCGTCACCGTGACGCAGTCCGGCGGCGACGGCGGGCTGGCCGCGATCGAATACGACCCGGCGAACGGCCTGGCCGGCCTCACGGAAAGCGCGGCGGCCAGCGACGCGCGCGTGCTCATCGACGGCTTCGAGGTCGTGAGCGCCGGCAACACGGTGAGCGGCGCCATCGACGGCGTGACGATCGATCTGCAGGGCGCGGCACCCGGCGAGCCCACGGAGCTCGTGATCGAGAACGATACCGCGGCGGTCAGCAAGACGCTGCACGAGTTCGCCGACGCGTGGAACCGGCTCGTCGCGAAGTTCGACGAATTGACGGCCTTCAATCCCGAGACCGGCATCGCCGCGCCGCTGCAGGGCGATGCTTCCGTGCGCGCCATGCGCGTGCAGCTGCGGCGCGAGCTCGGCACGCCCTTCGAATCCGCCACGCTGCCGTTCCGCATGCTCTCCGAGATCGGGATCGAGACCGGCGTCGACGGCAAGCTGACCGTGGACGATGCGCGCCTCTCGGAAGTGCTCGCGAGCGACTTCCAGCGCGTGGGCCGGCTCTTCACCGCCGCCGACGGCGGCTTCGCCAGGCGGCTCCACGAGCGCGTCGACGGCATGCTGGCCGCGGACGGCATGCTGGAAATCCGCCGCGACGGGCTGAACGACCGCATGGACGACATCGCCGACCGGCGGACGGCGCTCGACGATCGCCTGGCCGCCCTCGAGGCACGCCTGTTCAAGCAGTTCAACGCGCTGGATTCGCTCCTCGGGCAGCTGTCCGCGACCAGCAACTACCTCACGCAGCAGTTGGCCAACCTGCCGACCTACAGGGCAGGCCGGCGCGACTGAAGGACTTCGGAGTCAGACGAGTGGAAACCGACGGCGCGCTCGAATACCGGCGCATGAGCACGCGGTTCGCGGTGGAATCCGCGACACCGCACCGGCTGATCCAGCTGCTGATGGAGCGCGCGCTGGCGAAGATCGCCGCCGCGCGCGCCCACATGGAGGCGGGCGCGATCAGCGCCAAGGGAGCCGCGATCGGCGACGCGCTCGGCATCATCGCCGGCCTGCGCGCGAGCCTGAACCACGATGCCGACGCGCGCCTCGCCGGCAATTTCGATGCGCTCTACGACTACATGGAGCGCCGGCTGCTGCACGCCAACCTGAGCAACGATGCGCAGCTGCTCGACGAGGTCGCGGGCCTCCTGCGTGAATTGAAGGAAGCGTGGGACGCGATCGCCGACCAGGTCGGCGACGCGCCGCGCGCCGCGGCCGGGTGAGCGCATCCTTCGAACAGCTCGTCGCCCGGCAGCGCCGGCTCGTGCAGCTCGCGGAACAGGGTGAGTGGACGGCGCTCGGCGCCGCACTGGCCGAGCGCGATGCGTTGCTCGCCTCGTTTGCACCGCCGGAGCGCGAGCGCGCCCTGCTCGAGGCGCAGCGCTGCACGGAAGGACTGACGGCGCTTGCGCTGGCTGCGCAACGCGAATGTGCCGGGGCGCTGAAGGCATTGCGCCAGGGACGCCGCGCCGCCGTGCGTTACGTCACGGTTCGGCAAAACATCGCATAGTGGTTTTCCGTGACCGGCCTCACGACGCGACAGCGTGCGTGTCGCTATGCTGCGACGCCGGTATGACATAATCACACGGAGTGGAGATGCTTGCGAGCGAGCGGCCGGGGCCGCGGGTCCTGGTCTTCGATGCCGATGCGGCGCGGGCCGAGGCGCTTTGCGATCGCCTCCGGTTCCTTCGCTACCAGCCGGTCATCGCCGCTCCGACCCTGGCCGAGGACGACGGTTCCGAGGTCGCGATGCTCGTCGGCGACGTGCCGGGCGCGCTGCGCGGCCCGTTCCGGCGCCTCGCGTCGGACAAGCCCGACCTGCCGTTTCTCGTGCTCGAGTCCGACAGCGGCCTGCCCGACGCGCCGGCCTCGTGCGGTCGCCCGACCTGGACGCTCGACGTGCCGGTACGGCGCGCCCAGCTGTCGACCCTCCTGAAACGCGCCGAACGCCTGCACGGCCGCGAGCGGCGCCAGCGCCTGACCGGCGCGTCCGCCGCGATGCGCCGGGTGCGCTGGTTGATCGAGCAGGTGGCCGACTACGACACGACCGTGCTGGTGACGGGCGAATCGGGCACCGGCAAGGAGCTCGTCGCGCGCACGATCCACGACCTCTCGCCGCGCTGCGACGGCCCGTTCGTGCCGATCAACTGCGGCGCAATTCCGCCGGATCTGCTGGAAAGCGAGCTGTTCGGCCACGAGAAGGGCGCGTTTTCCGGCGCCGTCGCGGAACGCGTCGGCCGCTTCGAGCTCGCGCACGGCGGCACGCTGTTCCTCGACGAGATCGGTGACATGAGCCTGACGATGCAGGTGAAGCTCCTGCGCGTGCTGCAGGAACGTGCCTTCGAGCGCGTGGGCAGCAATCGCACGCGGCGCGCGGACGTGCGCGTCATCGCCGCGACGCACCGCAACCTGCCGGCAGCGGTCGCCGGCGGTGAGTTCCGCGAGGATCTCTGGTATCGGCTGAACGTGTTCCCGATCGAGATGCCGCCGCTCTGCAAACGCCGCTCCGACCTGCCGGAGCTGCTCGACGAGCTGCTGGTCCGCCACCAGCCCGACGGTCGCAAGCGCCTGCGCCTGACGCCGGAGGCGCTGTCGGCGCTGGCGCGTTACGACTGGCCCGGCAACGTGCGCGAGCTGTCGAACCTCGTCGAGCGCCTCGCCATCCTCTACCCGGCGGGCGAGGTCGGCCTGCTCGACCTGCCGGAAAAGTACCGCGTGCCCGGTCCGGAAGCCGGGCCCGAGGCGGCCAACGACGCCGGGTCGCCGTTGTCCCACGATCTCAAGGCGTACCTGCGCCGCGTCGAGGACGACCTGATCCGGCAGGCGCTCGAGGCCTCGGGCGGCGTCGTGGCGGAGGCCGCGCGGCTGCTCCGGATGCGCCGCACGACGCTGGTCGAGAAGCTCTCCCACCGCTGAAGCCGCGCCCGCGGGCGCCGGAATCTTGACGCCGGCCCGGCCGCCCTCAAATAAGCTGTTGATTAGTCAAACCTTTTAGGATTGGCACGCAAATTGCTGGATGCTCGCCGTCACTGGGGAGACGGGGAGACAAAGGACTTGCGCGCCACCGCCATGCCGGCCGAGGCACTGACCTCCGCGTTCGAAGCTTTCAATCGCGAGGCGCGTTCCCTCGAGGCAGCGTACGTGCAGCTCGAGGAGCGCATGCGCTCCGTGACCGCCGAGCTCCGCGCGGAGCGTTCGGCACGCCACCGCGAGCTCCTCGCGAAGGAGCGCCTTGCCGATCGCCTCGCCGGGCTTTTGGAGATGCTGCCCGGCGGGCTGCTGGTGCTCGACGGCGCAGGCATCATCCGCGAGCACAACGCGCGGGCCGTCGAGCTGTTGAACCGGCCGCTCGCCGGCTGCCCGTGGTCGGACATCGTACGCCGGGAGTTCCGGCCGGAGCGCCATGCCAACGGCGAGCTCGAGCGCCACGACGGCCGCCGCCTGAGCCTCGCGCGCCGGCCGCTCGAGAACGAGCCGGGCGAGATCCTGCTGCTCTGCGACGTGACGGAAAGCCGGCGCATGTCGGACCTCCTGCATCGCGCGCGCCGGCTCTCCGTGATCGGCGAAATGACGGCGCGCCTCGCGCACCAGATTCGCACCCCGCTGAGCTCCGCGCTGCTGTACGTCGGCGCGCTCGACGGCCGCGTACCGGCGGAAGAGGCACGCCGCCTCACGGGCAAGCTGCAGGAGCTCTCCGGCATGGTGGACGACATGCTGCGTTTCGCGGGCGGCGCCCGCGCATCCGGCGAGACCTTCGCCGTGGCGCCGCTGTTTTGCGAGGTGATCGAGGAGCTCGCGCCGCGGCGGCCCGCGGGCTGCATGCTGACGAGCGAGGTACCGGCCGGCGATCTCACGGTGCGCGGCAACCGCGCCGCGCTCAAGGGCGCGCTCGCCAACCTGGTCGAGAACGCGCTGGCGGCCTGCCGGGATCCGGGACGCGTCGAGCTCTCGGCGCTCGTGCTCGACGACCGCGTGTGCCTCACCGTCAGCGACAACGGCCCGGGCATCCCGAAAGAGATGCAGTCGCGGCTATTCGAGCCGTTCTTCACGACGCGCCCGCAGGGGACGGGTCTCGGGCTCGCGGTCGTGCGCTCGGTGGCCGAAGCGCACGGCGGACACGTCCACTTCCACAGCAGCGAGGCCGGGTCCCTGTTCTCGATCGCGCTGCCGCACCCGTTGCAGCGGGAGACGGCCGGTGACTAGCGGCGTGCTGATCGTCGAGGACGACGCCGATCTGCGCAGCGCCCTCGCGGAGACCCTGGACGGCGGAGATTACGCGGTCTACACGGCGGACAGCGGTCCGGCTGCGCTCGGCATCCTGGATCGCCGGCCGATCGGGCTCGTCGTGAGCGACGTGCAGATGTCGCCCATGTCGGGGACCGAGCTGCTGGCGGAAATCCGCCGCCGCCATCCCGACCTGCCGGCCGTGCTCATGACCGCTTTCGGCACAATCGAGGACGCGGTCGGCGCCATGCGCGAGGGCGCGTCCGATTACCTCGTGAAGCCGTTCGAGGCACGCGCGCTCAAGGAGATGGTGGTACGCCACCTGCGTGCCGCGCCGGACGGGAACGCGCCGGTCGCCGCGGACCCGAAGACGCGCGAGCTCCTGCTGCTCGCCCGCCGCGTCGCCGCCAGTAACGCAACGGTCATGATCAGCGGCGAATCGGGCTGCGGCAAGGAAGTGTTCGCGCGTTACCTGCACGCGCACTCGAAGCGCCGCACGCAGCCGTTCGTCGCGATCAACTGCGCGGCGATCCCGGAGAACATGCTCGAAGCCGTGCTGTTCGGCTACGAGAAGGGCGCCTTCACCGGCGCGGCCTCGGCACACGCGGGCAAGTTCGAGCAGGCGAACGGCGGCACGCTGCTGCTCGACGAAGTGTCCGAGATGGAGCTCGGGCTGCAGGCCAAGCTGCTGCGCGTCCTGCAGGAGCGCGAGCTCGAGCGCATCGGCGGCAGCCGCACGATCGCGCTCGACGTGCGGGTGCTCGCGACCACGAACCGCGACCTGCGGCAGCACGTCGCGGACGGGCGCTTCCGCGAGGACCTGTATTACCGCCTGAACGTCTTCCCGCTGTACCTGCCGCCGCTGCGCGAGCGTCGCGGCGACGTCGTGCCGCTCGCGGAGCGCGCGATCGCGAAACACGCGGACCCGGCCGGCGGGCTGCCGGTGCTCGGGGAGGATGCGGCGGCGAAGCTCCTGGCGCACGACTGGCCCGGTAACGTGCGCGAGCTCGAGAACCTGATCCAACGCGCGCTGATCCTGCGCCAGGGCGAGGTGCTGACGGCGGACGACCTCGTGTTCGAGCCCGTGGCAGGCGCCGCACCCGCGGCGGCCGGCGAACGGCTGCTGCAGGAGGATCTCAAGGACCGCGAGCAGCGCCTCATCCTCGAAGCGCTGCGTGCGGAAGGCGGCTGCCGCAGCCGCGTGGCGGAGCGCCTGGGCGTCAGCCCGCGCACGCTGCGTTACAAGCTCGCCCGCATGCGCGAGGCCGGGATCGTGTTGCCGGACGAGGCGCCGCGCGGGGCAGCGAGCGGCCCGGAATCCCGGGCGGAGGGCGACCGGCCATGACGAAGGTGTCGGCGGCAGGACTCCCGGGCCGGCGTGAAGCGGATGGGGTGCATGCATGAAAGCGATCAGTGCCGAGCAGTTGCTGCAGCAGATCAGGACCCTCAACGCGGAGCTCAACGCGGGGGCGGCTGCGGCGCCGCCCGCCGCCGGCGAGGCGGGCTTCCAGGACGTGCTGCGGCGCTCGCTGGATTCCGTGAACGCGCTGCAGCAGAACGCGGCGGAGCTGAAGCGCGGGTTCGAAACCGGGCAGGGCCGGACGACACTGGCCGAGGTGATGGTGGCGGCGCAGAAGGCGGACCTGTCGTTTCGCGCGATGACGGAAGTGCGCAACAAGCTCGTCGCCGCGTACCAGGAAATCATGAACATGCCGATCTGAGCGGCACGTGCGCGAAGACCGGCTGACAGGCGGAGAACATGAGCAATTCAGTGACGAGTGCGGTGACCATCGACGGGACGGCGACGCCCGTCCGGCAGCTGAACCTGCGCGGCGTGCTGGACATTCCGGCCGTGCGGCAGGTGCTGCTGCTTGTCGGCGTCGCCGCGGCGGTGGCGGCGGGCTTCGCCGCGGTGCTGTGGTCGCAGACACCGGAGTACGCACGCCTGTACGCGAACCTTTCCGCGAGCGACGCCGCCGAGGTGGCGGAAGCGCTGCGCTCCGCGGGCATCGACTATCGCGTGGACATGGACAGCGGCAGCGTGTCCGTGCCCGCGACGCGGCTGCACGAGGCGCGGCTCGAGCTCGCGTCGGAGCAGCTGCCGGGAGGGACTTCACCGGGCATGGAGATGCTGGGTGAAGCTTCCGGTTTCGGCGTCAGCCAGTTCATGGAGACGGCGCGCTACCAGCACGCGCTCGAAGCCGAGCTCGCGCGCACCATCGCGCACGTCGGCGCGGTCGAAAGCGCGCGCGTGCACCTCGCCATCCCGCACCGCTCCAGTTTCATCCGCGACAACGCGAGCGCGAGCGCGTCGGTGCTCCTCGAGCTGCGGCGCGGCAGGACGCTGGAGCCCGAGCAGGCGTCGGCGATCGTCAACCTCGTGGCGACCAGCGTGCCGAACCTCGATACGAGCCGCGTCACCCTGATCGACCAGCACGGACGGCTCCTGAGCGCGAGCGGCAACTCCCCGGGGTTCGCGTCCGCCGCGTCGTTCGAGCGCGCGCGCGAGCTCGAGGCCGTCTATCGGCGGCGCATCGAGGAGCTGCTGACGCCGCTCGTCGGCCCGGGGCGGGTCCGCGCGCAGGTGGTGGCCGACCTCGATTTCACGGTCAAGGAAGAGACGCGGGAGAGTTTCGACCCGGCGAAAACCGCGGTGCGCAGCGAGCAGCTCAGCGTCGAGCGGCAGGCGGCGGGCGCGCAGGAAGCGGCCGGCATCCCGGGCGCGCTCAGCAACCAGCCGCCGGTTACCGGACCGGCCGCCGCAGCCGCCGCGGCGAGCGAGGAAACGCAAGCCGCCGCGCCCGTCGAGCTGTCGCGGCAGAGCACGCGCAATTTCGAAATCGACCGCACCATCAGCCACACGCGCCCGGAGTCCGGCACGATCGAGCGCCTGTCGGTGGCCGTCCTCGTGGACGACAGCCCGCCGGTGGGCGAGGCGGACGGCTACCAGCCGCTGACCGACGAGGATGTCGAGCGTTTCACGGCGCTGGTGCGCGAAGCGGTGGGCTTCCGCGCGGAGCGCGGCGATTCGGTGGTGGTCGTGAAAGCGGCTTTCCGCGATTTCGCCGCCGAGGGCGGGGCGCCGGAGACCGCCTTGTGGGAGCAGCCGGTGGTGCGCGACGTGGCGAAGCAGGTGCTCGGCGCGCTACTCGTGCTCGCGATCGCTTTCGGCATCGTGCGGCCGCTGCTGCGCAGCCTGCTCGGGAGCGCACCGGGCGCGGCCGAGGACGTCGGCAACGGGGCCACCGCGACCGTGCAGCTGGCGCCGGCGCGCGCCGCGCTCACGGGGCCGAGCTTCGACGAGAAGATCGCCGCCGCGCGCAACATCAGCGGCCATGATCCCGCGCGCGTTGCGCAGGTCGTGCGCAAATGGGTGAGCAACGATGACGCCTGAGACTCGCGAGATGACCGGCACGGAGCGCGCGGCCCTCCTGTTGCTGACGCTGGGCGAGGGCGAGGCCGCCGAGGTCCTGAAGTACATGGGCCCGAAAGAGGTGCAGAAGCTCGGCACGGCAATGGCCACGCTGCGTAACGTCACGAAGGAGCAGGCGAGCTCCGTGCTCGACGTGTTCATCACCGAGGTGGAGGACCAGACCGCGCTCGGTATCGGCACCGAGGATTACGTCCGCAAGGTGCTCACGCAGGCGTTCGGCGCGAGCAAGGCGGATGCTTTCATCAACCGCATGCTCGCCGGAGGCGATGCGAAAGGTCTCGATGCGCTGAAATGGATGAGCGCGCGCGAGGTCGCGAGCATCGTGGAGGACGAGCATCCGCAGATCGTGGCGATCGTCGTCGCCTGCCTGGAAGCCGAGCAGGCGGCCGAGGTGCTGAGCCGCCTGCCGGATGAGCAGCGCGCGGACGTCGTGATGCGCATCGCCCGCCTCACTGACGTGCAGCAGCACGCGCTGGCCGAAATCGAGAACCTGATCGCCAGCAAGTCCGACAGCCCGCGTGCGGCCGCCGGTGAAAGGCTCGGCGGCGGCAAGGTCGCGGCCGGGATCCTGAACGCGCTCGCTCCGGCCGCCGGCGAAGCGCTGCTCGCGGACATCAAGCAGCAGAACGAGGAGCTCGGCACCGAGATCGAGGAGCTCATGTTCGTGTTCGACTCGTTGCTCGAAGTCGATGACCGCAGTATCCAGAGACTCCTGCGCGAAGTGCCGAACGAGCTCCTGACCGTCGCGCTCAAGGGCGCGGATCCGCGTATCCGCGAGAAGCTGCTCGGCAACATGTCGAAGCGCGCGGCGGCCTTGCTGGAAGAGGACATCGAGGCGCGCGGTCCCACGCGGTTGAGCGAGGTCGAGGCCGCGCAGAAGGAGATCCTGGACGTCGCGCGCCGGCTCGCGGAAGCGGGCGACATGCGGCTCGGCCGGGGCGGAGAGGATTATGTCTGAGGCGGCCGCCGCCGCGCGCCGCTGGGAGGCGCCCGCCATCGACGGCGCGCCCGAGCCGGGGTTGCCGACCGCCGGCCGGCTCGAGGCACTGCAGCGCGAGGCGTACGACGAGGCGTACGCGCGCGGCTTCGATGAGGGCCTCGCGGCCGGCCAGGCGGCCGCCGAGGAGCGCGCGGCACAGCTCGACGCGCTGCTCGGCACACTCGCGCATCCGCTGGCGGAGCTCGACGAGACCGTCGAGCAGGAGCTCGTCGCGCTCGCGATGACCGTGGTGCGCCAGCTCTTTCGCCGCGAGATCGCGCGCGAACCGGAGCACGTCGTCGGCGTGGTGCGCGAGGCGCTCGGCCTGCTGCCGGTGGCGAGCCGCGACGTGCGCGTGCATCTGCATCCGGACGATGCCGCGCTCGTGCGCGAGTGCCTCGCGCCGACGGAAGGCGAGCGCGCCTGGGCCATCGTCGAGGATCCGCTGCAGGCGCGCGGCGGCTGCAAGGTGACCACGGAGCAGTCGGCCGTGGACGCGACGGCCAGGGCCCGGCTCGATGCGCTCATCGCATCGATTGCCGGGGACGCGCGACGATGAGCGAAGCCGGCCGCTCCGCCGCCGAACGAGCCGGAGCGCGGAGCGCGCGGCATCGCGCGCGGCTTGCGGCTTATCGCGAGCGCGCCGCGGCCGGGGCGCCGCCCCTGATCGTCGAGGGCCGCCTGCGCCGCAGCGTCGGCCTGACGATGGAAGCGGAAGGCTGCCACGCGCCGCTCGGCGGACGCTGCGACATCGTGTGCGAGGACGGCCGGCGCGTGGAAACCGAAGTCGTGGGCTTCGCGGGCGAGCGGCTGTTTCTCATGCCCGCGGGCGAGATGGCCGGTATCGTGCCGAACGCGCGCGTGATTCCGGTGGCAGGCGGTGCCCTGATCCCCATCGGCGACGAGCTGCTCGGCCGCGTGCTGGACGGTCACGGCCGGCCGCTGGACGGCGCGCCGCCGCCGCGCGCGGGCACGCCAACGCCGCTCGTCGGGCACCGCATCAACCCGCTCGCGCGCCAGCCGATCCGCCAGCCGCTGGACGTCGGCGTGCGCTCGATCAACGCGCTGCTGTCGCTCGGGCGCGGCCAGCGCATGGGCCTGTTCGCGGGCTCCGGCGTGGGCAAGAGCATGCTGCTCGGCATGATGACGCGCAACACCAGCGCCGACGTCGTGGTCGTCGGGCTGATCGGCGAGCGCGGGCGCGAGGTGCAGGAATTCATCGAGCAGAGCCTGGGCGAGGAGGGCATGCGGAAGGCCGTGGTCGTCGCGACGCCGGCCGACGACCCGCCGCTCGCGCGCCTGCACGGCGCCTGGCTGTCCGCGGCGATCGCGGAGCATTTCCGGGCGCGCGGCCGGCACGTTCTCCTGCTCATGGACTCGCTGACGCGCTTCGCGCACGCGCAGCGCGAGATCGCGCTCGCCATCGGCGAGCCGCCGGCGACCAAGGGTTATCCGCCTTCCGTGTTCGCGAAACTGCCGCAGCTCGTCGAGCGTGCCGGCAACGGCGAGGAGGGTGCCGGGTCCATCACGGCGATCTACACGGTGCTGCTCGAAGGCGACGACCACGGCGATCCCATCGTCGATGCCGCGCGCGCGATCCTCGACGGGCACATCACGCTGTCGCGGCGCATCGCGGATGCGGGCCTCTATCCCGCCGTCGACGTCGAGGCGTCGGTGAGCCGGGCGCTGCCGCAGATCACGGACGCGGCGCACCAGGCACTGATCGGCCGGTTCCGCCGCCTGTACGCCACCTACCAGGAGCACCGCGACCTGATCGCCGTCGGTGCGTACCAGCGCGGCGCCGACCCGCGGGTCGACGAGGCGATCGCCCGCTGGCCGGCGATGCTCGAGTTCCTGCGCCAGCACCAGCGCGAGCGCGTCGATTTCGCGGCGAGCCTCGGCGCGCTCGAGCGGCTGCTGGCGCCGCCGGCGGGCGAGACGTCCGGGCCGGCCGGGGAAGCGGCATGAGCGAAAGCCCCTCCCGCAGGCTGGGACGCATCCTGCACGTGCGCGAGACGGAAGCGCGCGCCCAGTGCCGGCGCACCGGCGAGGCGCAGCGGCGACTCGAGGACGCGGCGGCGCGGCTCGCGGAGCTCGAGGACTGGCGGCGTCATTACGCGGCGGCGCGGCGGCAGCCGCGGGACATTGCCACCGCGCACTGGCACGACTACCAGCGGTTCCTCGAGCGCATCGACGAGGCGATCGCCGCACAGGCGCGCCTGGTCGGCGAGCGCCGCCGCGAGCTCGAGGAGGAGCGGCAGCGCTGGCTCGCGACCCGGCAGCGCGCCGAATCCCTGGAACGCGTCGTCACCCGGCGCTCGGCCGAGGAACGGCGGGAAGAAGAGCGCGCGCTGCAAAAGGCGGCGGACGACCTGCCGCACCCGCGCTCGGCACTCGCCCCGTCGGGCCCGACCCGCTAGGGCCGTCCGTCCGATCGTTTCCGGCCGGAGCACGCAGCCAACGCCGTCATCGGTACCTGGCATTCGCTGCCTGCCGGCGTCTCATGGCACGGGTCTTGCTAGGTATGCCGTGGATTCCCACGGAGTTTCCCGACGCCATGCTGCCGAACGTGCTTCTGACGACCGCCGACCTGCCGGATGCGCCCGGCCGCGCTGCCGGCAAAATGCCCGAAAAAAAGCCGGCGGCCGACCTCTTCGGAGCGCTGCTCGCCCTCTGGGCCCCGCTCTCGGGCACGCCCGGACGACTGCCCCCCACCGACCCCGCCGACGGCGCCTCCCTGCCGGCCGGCGGCAACGGCTTGCCACCGGCCGCCGCGATCGCGGGCGGGGCCCAACCCGGGACACCCATCGGACCCGCGCAACCCGGGACACTCACCGGTTCGTCGTCGGGGACACCCACCGGACTCACTGCCTTGTTGATGCCGACCCAATCCGGGACACCCATCGAAAACGCGCAATCGGGCGCGCAGTCCGGGACATCCACCGGCGGCACGCAATCCGGGACACCCATCGGACCGGGAGCGGCGGCGATCGCGCCGGCCGACCCGGTGAAAGGCGGCCCGGCGGCGCCGGTCTCGGCACCGCTCTCACACCAGCTTGCGGAAGCCGCGGCGCCGGGCGCGGGCGCGCTCACCGGCACGGCCGGTGCCGCAGCGGGCGCCGCGCCGGAGCTCGCGAACGCCGTCCGCGCCGCGGCCGGGACCGCTGCGACAGCCGGCGCGGGATCCGCGCCGGCCCTCACCGTCGATACCGCGCAACCGGGGCCTGAAACCCCGGCGCCGGCGGCGCGAGACCTGCCGCACGGCGCGACCGCCCCGACAGCGTCATCCGCCGCGGCGCAGGGCACCCGCGCGGTGCCTGGCAGCGAGCTGCCTGCGGTTGCGGCATCAGCGGCGGCGGATTCGCAGGGTCATAAAGAAGAGAGCGGAGGTCCCGCCCCGGCCGTCCCCGCCTCGATGACGGCGGGATCGACCGCAGCACCGCTTGCCGCGCCTCCCCTCGCCGCGCCCGCCCCGGCGGCCGCGTCGCCGGGTACGCCGTCGGCCGCCCCGCCCGCCGTCCCGATCCTGCCCCCGATCGAAGTGGCGCCCGGCAGCGCCGGATGGGACGAGGCGCTCGGCGGCCGCGTGAGCGTGATGGCGCGCCACGACCTGCAGCACGCCGAGATCCACCTGCACCCGGCGGAGCTCGGACCGCTGCGCGTGCAGGTCTCGATGGACGACGGGAAGGCTTCGCTGCATTTCCACGCGCACCACCCGCTGACGCGCGACGCGATCGAGCAGGCGCTGCCGCGCCTGCGTGACATGCTGGGCGAGCACGGGATCGCGCTCGGCCAGGCGAGCGTGTCGGGGGACGGTGCCCACGGGCACGCGCAGCCGGAGCGCGAGCCCGCCGACGGCCGCGGCCCCGGCGCCGTGGCGCGCGTCGGAACCCCGGCCAGGGTGGAGGCGCGGCCGGCGCCCGCGCTGCGGCGCGACCCGTCCGGGACCGTCGACCTGTTCGCCTGACGGAACGCTGCCCGCAAAGCGCGATCGGCGCTCCGCCGCCGGAATCCCGACGCCGTCGGGCGCGCGGCCGGCCGACGATGCCGCCGTTCCGCCAAAAATCCGACGAAGCCTTCGCCCGGACCGCGTAATCCCACGCAAGCGTTTGTAGTTACGGGAAAAAATCAGCTCGGCTTGCGCTGGCATGGCGTTTGCATAACGCCCTCCCGGGGTCTCTGGGAGCTGGAAAACATGAAGGACGAAAACCCGAAGGGCGCGGGCGGCGGAGCCGGGAAAGGGCTGCTTTTGGGGCTCGGCGGCGTCGTGCTGCTCGCTGCCGGCGGCTTCGCCGGCTCGTTCCTGAGCGCGCGCCACGCGGCGCCGGCGGCGGAAGACACGGCCGCGGTCGAGGCGCAGCAGGAGCGCCGTCCCGCCCTGTACGCCAGCCTGCAGCCCCCGCTCGTCGTCAACTTCCGCGATTCGCTCGGGGACAGCCATTACATGCAGGTGACTCTCGAGGTGATGGCGCGCGACCCCTCGGTCATCGAGGCGGTCAAGCGGCACGCCGCCGTGATCCGTAACGCGCTCATTCTCCTGTTCAGCGCGACCGTGGATTACGACGCCATGAGCACCCGCGAGCACAAGGAGCAAATGCTCGCGGACGCGCTTGCCGAAGTGCGGAGGATCGTGCGCGAGCGAACCGGCAGCGACGGCGTCGAGGCGGTGTATTTCACCAGCCTCATCGTCCAGTGACCGGCGCGGAACAGCCGGACGAGGCGGCAATGAGCGAACCCATCCTGACCGAGGACGAGAAGAGCGCACTGCTCGAGGGCGTGTCTTCCGGCGCCGTCGAGGTGCATTCCCGCGGCGGCACCCGGTACAAGTCGGTGCGGCCGTATGACCTCGCGGCGCGCGCCCGCATCATGACCCACGGCTATCCGCGCCTGCAGGCGCTCGACCGGCAGCTCGCGGAAGCACTGGCCGACGATCTCGGCGCCACCTTGAACTGCGAGCTTGGGCTCAAAGCGACCGGGCTCGACGTGCGCCGCTGGGGCGAGCGCCGGCGCGCAGCGAATGCGCCCGCGGTGTCGTTCCTCTTCACCGCCGCGCCGCTCGAAGGCAACGGCATGCTGGCGGTCGATGCGACTCTCGTGCGCCATCTCGTCGAGGCGTTCTTCGGCAGCGCGGGCATCGGCTCATCGGTCGCCGGCGGCGCGCTCACGCGCGGAGAGCGCTCGGTGGCCGCACGTTTTTGCGATGCGGTGCTCGCCGGCCTCGCCGACACCTGGCGGCCGCTCATGGAAATCTCGCCGCAGCGCGCGCCGCACGAGGTCTCTCTCGAGCTGGTCGACCTCGCGCGCGAGACCGATCCGGTGATCGCCAGCGAGTTCGAGGTCTCGTTCGGCCCGGCGCATGGCACGTTCCGCGTGCTCTGGCCGCGGCACGTGCTCGCCCCCCTGCTGCCCGCTTTCCAGGGCAGCCGGCGCGAGCGCGACGCCGCGGCGGACCGGCAATGGCAGCAGGCGATCCGCAACCGGCTGGCGGACGTGCCGATTCCGCTGACGAGCGTCATCGGCGAAGCACGTCACGCGGTCGGCGAGCTCGCGTCGCTGGGCGAGGGCGGCGTGCTGGATATCGCCAACCCGCGCGCGGCGAGGCTCTTCGCCGGCGGCATGCCGATCCTCGAGGGTCACTTCGGCGTCCTCGGCGCACGCGCCGCTTTCGAAGCCGTCCGCTGGCTCCCCGGCGAACCCCATGCAAAGCGTTCAAGAGAGGAAACCCCACATGGCGAATGATTCCACCACCAGCGACGAGACGGGCCGCGCGGCGCCAGGCTCCGCCGGCGCCAGGTACTCTCCCGAGCCGCTCGCGGGCGGCGCGAAGGCCGGCACAACGACGAAGGACGTCAATCTCGACCTGGTGCTCGACGTGCCGGTCACGGTTTCGCTGCGCGTGGGCAGCACCAGCCTCGCGATCCGCGACCTCGTGAAGCTCGTCGAGGGCTCGGTGATCGCGCTCGATCGTTCCGCGGAAGCGCCGATGGACGTGCTGGTGAACGGCACGCTGATCGCGCACGGCGAGATCGTCGTGGTCGACGACCATTTCGGTGTGCGCCTGACGGACGTGGTGAGCCCGCTCGAGCGGATCGAGAAGATCGCCTGAGGGCCGACCGGACGATGCGCCTCCCGATGCTACTGCCGTTTTGCACCGCCTTGCCGGCGGTGCGTCCGGCGCTCGCCGCCGGCGAAGCCGGCGCACCGGCCTTCGGGGCGCCGGCCGGCAGCCTGTTGAACGTCGCGGTGAGCCTGATCGTCGTGATCGCTGCCATCGCGCTGTGCGGCTGGCTGTATCGCAGGACGCAGGCGCTGCGCGGGGGCCCGGCGGGTGAGGTGTTCCGCCTGGTGGCGAGCCAGGCGCTCGGCCCGCGCGAGCGCATCGTCGTGGTCGAGATCGGCGGCAAGCAGCTGGTGCTCGGCCTCACCGCCTCCCAGGTCAGCACCTTGCACGTCTTCGACGATCCCGTGATCCGCCGCCCGGCCGGGACGCCGGCGGGGAGCTTCGCGGAGCGGCTGAAGCAGCTCATGCGCGGAGGCGATGCATGACGAGGCGACTGGCTTTGTGCCTGCTGCTCGTCCTGCCGGCTGCCGCCATGGCACAGGGCGAGCCGGCGGCGCTCACGCTCGCGGGCGACGCGGCGCAGGGGCAGCCGTTCTCCCTCAGCATCCAGATCCTGGTGCTGATGACGCTGCTCACGCTGCTGCCGGCGCTCGTCCTTTCGACCAGCGCGTTCGTGCGCATCGTCATCGTGCTCTCGATATTGCGCCAGGCGCTCGGTACGGCGCAGACGCCGCCGAACCAGGTGCTGCTCGGCATCGCGCTGTTCCTCACGTTCTTCGTCATGAGCCCGGTGATCGGGAAGATCCAGGAGGCGGCGGTGGCGCCGTACCTCGCCGGCGAGCTCGCGCCGGAGGCCGCGCTGCGGGCCGGCGTCGAGCCGCTGCGCGGTTTCATGCTGGACCAGACCCGCGCGAGCGATCTCGACCTGTTTGCCGGCATCGCGCACGTGCGCCTCGCGTCGGCCGACGAGGCACCGCTGTCGATCGTGATCCCGAGCTTCATGGTGAGCGAGCTGAAGACGGCGTTCCAGATCGGCTTCCTCATCTTCATCCCGTTCCTGGTGATCGATCTCGTCGTATCGAGCGTGCTGATGTCGATGGGCATGATGATGCTTTCACCGATGCTGATCTCGCTGCCGTTCAAGATCATGCTGTTCGTGCTCGTCGACGGCTGGGCGCTCTTGCTCGGCACGCTGGCGTCGAGCTTCCACGTCTGAGGGGGCTGCCGTGACGCCGGAGACCGTGACGACGATCGGCCAGCAGGCGCTCTGGGTGACCATGCTCATCGCCGCGCCTTTGCTCCTGTCCGCGCTTGCCGTCGGGCTCCTGGTCGGCATGTTCCAGGCCGCGACCCAGATCAACGAGATGACCATGAGCTTCATCCCGAAGCTCCTGGTGCTCGTCGTCGCGCTGGTCATCGCGGGGCCGTGGATGCTCGGCGTGATCGTCGATTACACGCGCGAGCTGATCGTGCGGATCCCGGCCCTGGTCGGCTGAAACGGAACCACGATGAGGCCCGCGAGTGGATATCACGATTCCGATGGACACGCTGCTCGAAGCGCTGGCGCGCCATGTCTGGCCGTTCATCCGCATCGGGGCGTTCGCGATGGTGATGCCGGTGCTCGCCGGCGGCTTTGTCCCGCAACGCGTACGCCTGCTGCTCGCGGTCGCGCTGACGCTGGTCATCGCCCCTTTGCTGCCGGCCTTGCCGGAGCAGAGCGTGCTGAGCGTCGCCGGCTTCCTGCTGCTCTGCCGGGAGATGCTGATCGGGGTCGCGATGGGCTTCGTCGTGCAGCTCGTGTTCGACGCGGTCGCGCTCGGCGGGCAGGTAATCGCCATGAGCATGGGTCTCGGATTCGCGGTGCTGGTCGATCACCAGCGCGGGGTCAGCATGCCGGTGCTCGGGCAGTTCTTCATGTTGCTCGCGATGCTGATCTTCCTCGCGCTCGACGGTCACCTGGCGCTCATCCGCCTGCTGGCGGACAGCTTCACTCTGCTGCCGCTCGACGCGACTGCCACGCACCTGCCGTCCCTCCCGTCGCTGCTCACGTGGTCGGGACAGCTGTTCGCCGTTGCCGTCGCGATCGCGCTGCCGGCGATTACGGCGCTCATCGTGATCAACCTGTCTTTCGGGGTCATGAGCCGTGCGGCGCCGACGCTCAACCTGTTCGCGGTCGGTTTCCCGGCGTCCATGCTCGCCGGGTTCGTCGTGATCATGCTCGGCATGGACAGCGTGACGTCCAACGTGACGCGGGCGTTCGCCACCGCGTTGTCCGCCCTTACGGCGCTGCTCACCGGCTGATCCGCCATGGCTGACGACGCGCAACAGGATCGTACCGAAGCCCCGACACCCAAGCGGCTCGACGACGCGCGCCGCAAGGGCGACGTGCCGCGCTCGCGCGAGCTCACGATGACGGGAGTGATGCTCGCGGGCGCCGCGGCGCTGCTGCTGCTCGCCGGGCCGTCGGGCGGGCGCCTGCTCGAAGGCTTCCGCAACGGCTTCGCAGTGGAGCGCGCGGCGATCTTCGATCCCGCGTCCATGAGCAACGCGCTCGCCGCCGGCCTGCAGAATGCGCTGGTCGCGTTCCTGCCGCTCGCGCTCGTGCTGATCGCTGCCGCCCTCGGCAGCTCGGCGCTGCTCGGCGGCTGGTCGTTCAGCCTGCAGGCGGTCGGGTTCAAGGCCGAGCGGCTCAGCCCGATCAAGGGTGTGCGCCGGATCTTCAGCGCGCACGCGTTGAACGAGCTCCTGAAAGCCGTCGCGAAGTTCGCGCTGGTCGCGGCGTGTGCCGGCTTCTGGCTGTCGGGCTGCCTCGACGAGCTGCTCGAGCTCGGCCGCGAGCCCGTCGGCCGCGCGATCGTCCACGCGGCCTGGCTGGCGGCGAAGTCGCTGCTGGTCGTCAGCGCGAGCCTGATCGCGATCGCGGCAGCCGACGTGCCGTTCCAGGCGTTCAGCCACCGCAAGCGCCTCAGGATGTCCCGCACGGAGGTGCGCGACGAGCTCAAGGAAACGGAAGGGCGGCCGGAAGTGAAGTCGCGGCTGCGTGCGCTCCAGCAGCAGGCCGCAACACGCCGCATGATGGACGCGGTGCCGACGGCCGACGTCGTGGTGACGAACCCCACGCACTATGCCGTCGCCCTGAAGTACGACGCGGAGCGCATGGGCGCGCCGCGTGTGGTGGCGAAGGGACGCGGGCACGTGGCGGCCCGCATCCGCGAGCTCGCGATGGAGCACGGCGTGCCGCTCTTCTCGGCGCCGCCGCTCGCGCGGGCGCTGTTCCGCAGCACGGCGATCGGCCAGGAGATACCGGCTGCGCTGTACACCGCGGTGGCGCAGGTGCTCGCCTATATCCTGAAGCTCAAGGAGGCGGGCGTCGCCGGGCGGCGGGCGCCGGAAAGGCCCGATCCGAAGGTCGACGAGAGCCTGTTCCGGGGGGCTGACGCATGAGTGCGCTGACCGGTTCGCGGCTGCTCGCCGGGATCACCCGCGGTATCGGCGTGCCGCTGATGCTGCTCGTGATGCTGGCGATGGTGATGCTGCCGCTGCCGCCGCTCGCTCTCGACGTGCTGTTCACTTTCAACATCGCACTGTCGGTCGCAATCCTGCTGGCCGTCGTGTACGTGGAACGGCCGCTCGATTTCGCCGTGTTCCCGACCATCCTGCTCGTGGTCACGCTGCTGCGGCTCGGTCTCAACATCGCGTCCACCCGCGTCGTGCTGCTCCAGGGCCACACGGGCCCGGCGGCGGCGGGCCACGTGATTGAGGCGTTCGGCTCGTTCGTCGTCGGCGGCAACTACGCCGTCGGTCTCATCATCTTCGCGATCCTCGTCATCATCAATTTCATCGTGGTGACGAAAGGCGCCGGCCGCGTATCCGAGGTGACCGCGCGCTTCACGCTGGACGCGATGCCCGGCAAGCAGATGGCGATCGACGCCGACCTGAACGCCGGCATCATCGACCAGGACGAAGCGCGCCGCCGCCGCCGCGAGATCCGCGAGGAAGCCGATTTCTACGGCTCCATGGACGGCGCGAGCAAGTTCGTCCGCGGCGACGCCGTCGCCGGCATCCTGATCCTCTTTATCAACATCGTCGGCGGGCTGGTCATCGGCACGCTGCAGCACAAGCTCGCGCTCGGTACGGCGTTCGAGAGCTACACGCTGCTCATGATCGGCGACGGGCTGGCCGCGCAGATTCCCTCGCTGCTCCTGTCGACCGCGGTCGCCATCATCATCACGCGCGCGTCGCGGGCCGAGGACATGAGCCGCCAGCTGGTCGTCCAGCTCTTCAGCGATCGCCGGGCACTCGTGGTGACCGCGGCGCTCATGGGGCTCCTGGGCCTCATTCCCGGCATGCCGAACGCGGCCTTCCTGTGCCTCGCGGCGGCAGCCGGTTTTGCGGCGTTCCGCCTGGCGCGCCGCCCGCCGGAGACCGCCGCGAAGCCCGCGGACGAAGCGCCGCGCGCCGAGGCGCCGCTGCCCGAGATCGGCTGGCAGGACGTGGACCCCGTGGACACGATCGGTCTCGACGTCGGCTACCGCCTCATTCCGCTCGTCGACCGGCAGCGCAACGGGCCGCTCGTCGCGCGCATCAAGGGCGTGCGCCGCAAGCTGACCGAGGACCTCGGCTTCCTCGTCTCGCCCGTGCACATCCGCGACAACCTCGAGATCGCGCCGAATGCGTATCGCATCTCGCTCTCCGGCGTGCCGGTCGCCGAAGGCGAGGTGCACGTCGACCGCGAGCTCGCCATCAACCCCGGACAGGTGTTCGGGCGCATCGACGGCATTCGCACCGCCGATCCGGCGTTCGGGCTCGAGGCCTGGTGGATCGAGTCCGCGCGCGTCGAGGAGGCGCAGATGCTCGGCTACACGGTGGTGGACGCCGCGACGGTCGTCGCCACGCACCTCAGCCAGGTACTCAAGGATCACGCGCACGAGCTGCTCGGCCACGAGGAAACCCAACGCCTGCTGGAGCGCCTCGCGGCCTCCGCGCCGAAGCTCGTGGAGGAACTGACGCCGAAGACGCTGTCGATCGGGGTCGTCGCCCGCGTGCTCCAGAACCTGCTCGCCGAGCGCATTCCGCTGCGCAACATCCGCCGCATCGCCGAGACGCTCGCGGAGCACGGCGCGCGCACCCAGGATCCCGACGCGCTGTCGGCGGCCGTGCGCGTGGCACTCGGACGCTCCATCGTGCAGTCGGTCGCGGGCATGCGTCCCGACCTGCCGGTCATGACGCTCGAGCCGGAGATCGAGCGCATGTTGAGCGAGTCGTCGCGCGCCGGCGGGCAGCTCGGTGTCGAGCCCGGACTCGTCGCGCGACTGCACCAGTCGCTCGCGGAGCACGCCGAGAAACAGGAGGTCGCGGGAGAGCCCGCCGTGCTGCTGGTGCCGCCGGCGCTCAGGCCCTGGCTTGCACGCATGCTGCGCGGCATCCGCAACCTGCACGTGTTGGCGTACGACGAGATACCGGACGACAAGCGCATCCAGATGCTCGCCGCGGTCGGCTGAGCCGCTGACGAGAACGGTTTTTCGAGGAACAGGCAGTGAAGATCAAGAGATACATCGACAAGGATATGCGGCAGGTGCTGCGCGCCGTGCGCGAGGACCAGGGACCGGATGCCGTCATCCTTTCGACCCGGCGGGTCGAGGGTGGCGTGGAGGTGATCGCCGCGATCGACTACGACGAATCCCTGATGCGGCAGGCGGCCGCCCCGGTGTCCGCGGCGCGCGCGCCCGGGGGCGCGCCGCGCCGCCCGGCCGATGACGAAGCGCCGGCGCCGCGCGAGCGAGCCGAGCGCCCGGATGCCGATGCAGAAACACGGACTGCCGCCGTGCCCGAGCGGGAGGTGCACGTGCGCGCGCAGGACCTCGCCGGATGCGCACCGCCCGATGCGCCGCGGCCCGCGGCGGCGGCGCGCGCCGAGATCGGCGAAGTCGCCGAGGTCGCCGAGCTTCCCGTGCCGACCGTGCCCGCAAGCTCGGGCGAAGCCGCCCCGGCGAGCCTCGCCGACATGCAGCGGGAGCTGAAATCGCTGCGCTCGCTGCTCGAAACGGAGCTTTCCGGCCTGCTCTGGAAGCGCACCGCGCGGCGCTCGCCGCTGCGGGCGCAGATCCTGCGCAATCTCGCGCTCATCGGTCTCGCCCCCGACGTGGCGCGCACGATCGTCGACGGCCTCGAGCCCGTCGGCAACGTCCGCGCGCTGTGGCGCGACCCGCTCGCGCGGCTCGCGCAGGCGCTCCCGGTCGTCGCCGACCGCCTGCTCACGGACGGCGGCATCGCGGCCCTCGTGGGGCCGACCGGCGTCGGCAAGACGACGACCGTCGCCAAGCTCGCCGCATGCTACGCCATGCAGCACGGGCCGGACGACGTCGCCCTCGTGTGCGCCGACGCGTTTCGCATCGGGGCGCGCGAGCACCTCGAGGCATTCGCGAACATCATCGGCGTCGAGGTGCACGCGGCGTCCGATCCCGATGAGCTGGAACGCGTCCTCGACGGTTTGCAAGCGAAGAAGCTGGTGCTCATCGACACGGAAGGGGTGAGCCAGCGCGATGCCGGGCTGGCGGAGCGCCTTGCGGCGTGCCGCCGCGAAGCGGATCGCGTGCGCTTCTATCTCACGCTGTCGGCCGCGAGCCAGGAAGCGGGGCTCGACGAGACGGTGCGGCGGTTCCGGGACCTGCCGCTCGCCGCGGCGATCGTCACGCGCATCGACGAGGCGGCACAGCTCGGCTGCATCATCGGCACGCTGATCCGTCACGATCTGCCGGCGGCCTGGCTTTCCGACGGGCAGCGGATCCCGGACGACCTGCATGCGGCCGACCGCCGGCGCCTGTGGCTGGTCGATCGTGCCGTCGAATGCCTCGAGTCGGGCGCCCCGCGCATCGACGAGCGCACGATGGCGGAAAACTACGGCCGGGCGAGCGCGGTCAATGCATAAGCTCTCGCAAAAGGCCATGGTGCTGCGCGCGATGCGCCGCGAGCCGGTGCGCGTCGTCGCGGTGACGAGCGGCAAGGGCGGCGTCGGCAAGACCAACGTGGCCACCAACACCGCCGTGGCGCTCGGACAGGCCGGGCAGAAAGTGATGCTGCTCGACGCCGACCTGAGCCTCGCCAATGTCGACGTGCTCCTCGGCCTGCAGCCGCAGTACAACCTGTCGCACGTGCTGGACGGCACGGCGGAGCTGGCGGACACGATGCTGGCGGGACCGGCGGGGGTGCGCATCGTGCCCGCGACCTCCGGCAACTTCGCGATGACGGAGCTCGGCCAGGCCGCTCTTGCCTCGATCGTGCACGCGTTCGGGCGGCTCGAGGAGCATCCCGACTGGCTGGTCGTCGACACGGCTTCGGGCATCGCGCCGGCGGTTGCGCGGTTCGCGCAAGCCGCGCAGGAGGTCGTCGTCGTGGTGTGCGACGAGCCGGCCTCGATCACCGACTGCTATGCCCTGATCAAGGTGTTCAGCCGTCACTACGGTGTACCGCGCTTCCAGGTCGTCACGAACCGCACGCGCGATGCCGCCGATGGCCGTCGCCTGTTCACGAAGGTGCGCAAGGTCGCCGATCGTTATCTCGACGTGCTGCTGCAGCACCTCGGCAACGTGCCGGAGGATCGCTCGTTGCGCCTCGCGGTGCGCGAGCAACGCGCGGTGCTGGACGCCTCCCCGGCGTGCGACGCGAGCCGCGCGTTCCGCGACATCGCGCAGGCCCTGGGCGAGCTGCCGGTGCGCACGGCGCATGGCGGCATCCAGTTCTTCTTCGAACGCCTGCTCGCAGCGGAAGCCGCGGCGGCGCGGAGCATCGCATGAACGCTTACGCGAGGGTGGCGGCGCAGGTCGGTCCGACGCCGGAAGATCTCGTCGCTGCACATTGCGCGCTGGTCCGGCGCATCGCGAGTCATCTCTGCGCGCGCCTGCCGGCGACGGTCGAGGCCGAAGACCTGATGCAGGCGGGGATGCTCGGGCTGCTCGAGGCCGCCGGCAGCTACGACCCGTCCCGCGGCGCGAGCTTCGAGACCTGGGCCGGCATCCGCATTCGCGGTGCGATGCTGGACGAGGTGCGCAAGCTCGACTGGACGCCGCGCTCGGTGCATCGGAAGCTGCGCAGCGTCGGCGAAGCCATGCGCGCCGTCGAAGCGCGCACGGGACGCCCGGCGGAAGGCCGCGAGGTCGCCGCCGCGCTCGGCATTTCCATGGACGAGTATCACGCCATCCTGCGCGACGCCGCCGGCAGCCGGCTGTTCAGCCTGGATGACGCGGAGGAGGCGGGGCGACCCGAGCCGGCGGGCGAGGACGGGCCGGACGCGGCATTCGCCCGCGCCGAGCTGGCCCGGGTGCTCGGCAACGCGATCCTGCGCCTGCCGGAACGCGAGCGGCTCGTGCTCTCGCTCTACTACGAGCAGGAGCTGAACCTGAAGGAAATCGGCGCGGTGCTCGAGGTGAGCGAATCCCGCGTCTGCCAGATTCACGGCCAGGCGCTCGTGCGCCTGCGCGCCCTGCTGGAGCGGTGAGGTGGCCGACCCGCTCGACGGCATCAAGGCACCCCGGCCGGCCTGGCCCCTGCGGCCGGTGAGGCCCGTGAACCGGGAGCGCGCAACCGGCAGGGACAGGAAGCCGGCCGCGCCGCGCGACGAGCGCGAGCGCGGCGAGGATGGCGATCGAACCGATCCACCCACGATAGACGAGTACGTATGATGATGAGTGAGCTGTTACAGGCGGATGCGCTGCTCGCGGCGAACGCGCTGCTCCTCGGGGCGGCGGCCATCGAGCTTTTGCGCGTCAAGCGTATCGTGCGCCGCTGCCGCGACGCGCGGCCGGCGGCAGCGGCTGTGCCGGAGGACACCGGGCGGCTGCTCGACAGTCTCGACGAACGCCTCGCGGCGCTCGGGCGGGCCGTGGACGAGCTGGCGCGGCGGGAGCGTGCGCCGGAGCGCAGGCCTCCGCCGGCGGCGCCGGTGCGGGTCGACGCGGTTCGCCTGGCGAAGAACGGCGCCACGCCGGAAGAGCTCGCCCGCGCGTGCGGGCTGAACCGCGGTGAAGCCGAGCTCCTGGTGCGCCTGCACGCCGCGCGCCGCGCCTGACCTGCGTCCGTTCAGGTCTCGACGGACACGAACTCGTCCCCTTCCGGGGTTTCCTGCAGGCGCCGCGCACGCAGCGCTTCGGCTTCGCGATTGAAGAGGTGCTGGATGATCACCTCGCGCTGCGCCGTTTCGAGTCCCGAGAATTCCACGGCGGCGCCGTGCGGGTGCCGCTGGTCCTCCGGATCCGGTGCCGGGACGTCGCGCAGCACCGTCGCGAACGTCTCGATGTAACGGTTGTTCGGCGGGAGCAGCAGTCGCAAGGCGAGGTGCGTCCCCGGCGCGAGCGCGCGCTCCGTGCCGAGGATCATGCCGTCCGCGCCGAGCTCGGTGACCTGTGGCTCCCGGCTCGCGAGGGCCGCGGTCTGGTCGCGGACCTCCGGGAGCCGCGCTATCACGGCATCGATCTTCTCGTTCATGAGCGTCAGGCACTCCGCGACCGCGGCCGAGCTTGCGCGCAGCAGGTACAGGCGCTCCGCGAGGCGCGCGTCGATGTCGAGCAGCCGGGAGCGCAGGCCCCGCAGGTGGCCGAGCCGGGCGCTGCGGCGCACGGCCCCTTCCCGGAACTCGCGCTCGCTCAGGATCTCGTAGTCGAGCTGGACGGACTCGCGCACGCGAAACGACCGCCGTTTGGTTTCAGTGCTCATGACCGGATTCTCCCCCATTGACGATGCCCGCACGGGCATCGTCGACACTGATCGTTTTCCTGGTGTCCAGCTCTGCGCCGCGCGCGATGCTGATGTCGACCCGGCGATTTTTCGCGCGATTCCCGGCCGTGTCGTTCGGCGCCCGCGGCCGCGTGTCGGCATGCCCGCTCACGACCAGCCGCTCCGGATCGAGGCCCGACGACTCCAGCAGCACGTGGGCTACCGAGACGGCGCGCGAGGCGGACAGCTCCCAGTTGGAGCGAAAGCGCTCGTTCGAGATCGGCACGTCGTCGGTGTGGCCGGACACGGTCACGGTGCCGTCGTCGAGATCGATCAGCCGCCCGATCCTTTCCAGCACCGGCAGGAATTCCGGCCGGACGTCGGCATAGCCGGAATCGAAGGACGGATTCTCGAGTATCCGGATGATGATCTTGAGCCCCTCCGTCTCGATCGCAATGCTGCCGTTGGCAATCTCGGCGGCCAGCGCGGCGCGCAGCCGGTCCGCCTGCTTGCGGGTTTCTTCGAGGCGCTGCCGCCGCTCGATCACGTCGAGCGTGTTGAGGTTCGTATCCTGCGTATGCTGGTTGATCACCGCGAGCGCCGTCGGGTCCGGGACGCCGGGGCTGAACTCGCGCGCAATGACGCTGGTGCCTTTCGGCAGCGTGCGCGCATCGAGCACCGCCTGCACGCCGAAAGCATCGCGGATCGAGCCGGACAGCACCTTGAAACGCGCGGCGTCCTGCTCCGAGAACGCGAGCATCAGCACGAAAAAGCACATGAGCAGCGTCATCAGGTCCGCGAAGGTGACCACCCACGGCGGAGGCACGGAAGCGCGCTTCTGCTCCGCTTCAGGCACGCTGCTCTCCCGCGGCGAGGTCGTCCTGCTGCCGCTTGGACTTCGGCAGGTAGAACTCGAGCATGCTTTCGATCACGCGCGGGTTCTGCCCGCTCTGGATCGCAAGCAGCGCATCGATGATCAGCGATTTGCGATGACTCTCCTCGCGGCTGCGCGCCGCCAGCTTGTCCGCGAGCGGCAGCGCGAACAGGTTGGCGAGCAGGGCGCCGTACAGCGTCGTCAGCAGCGCGACGGCCATCGCCGGCCCGATCTGCTTGGGGTCGTTCATGTTCGAGAGCATCTGCACCAGTCCGATCAGCGTGCCGATCATGCCCATGGCCGGCGCGACGTCCCCGATCGCCTTGAAGATCGCCTGGCCTTCCGCATGGCGCTGCAGCGTCTGGTGCACGTCCTTCGAGAGCATCGAGCGCACCACGTCCGCGGGGTGCCCGTCGATGACGAGGGCGAGGCCGGATTTCATGAATTCGTCGCGCACGTCGGCGTCCTCGAGCGCCAGCAAGCCGCCCTGGCGCGCGGTCTTCGCGAGCTGGACGGCCGTGCCGATCAGCTCTTCCGCGGACGACGGCTTGTGCAGGAACGCCTGCACGGCGATCGACGTGGCGCGCGCGAACTGCGCCAGGTTGAACTTCATCATCGTGACCAGCACCGTGCCCCCGAGCACGATCAGGAGCGACGGCAGGTCCACGAAGCTGGTGGGCGATCCGCCGATCAGTATGGACGCCAGCACGACGGCAAATGCGCCGATCAGACCGATCAGGGTGGCGAGATCCAACGTCCGCTCCTCCTCGTGAAAAGCAGTGCGCAATGCAGCGTTGCGGCGGGCGGACGAGCGTCCGGCCGACCCTTCCGGTTTATCGACGAAAAGGCCGGCGGCTTTAATCGGGGGCCGCCGGGCGAACGGTTTCGCCATAATGTGAAATGGTCGGTTTGAATCGCCTGGACGTCCTGTCGGATAATCACCGACCGTCAGTGGTCCCGAATGCAAACGGCGAAAGACCGACAACAGGACTGCTGGCACGGACAAATCGAGGTTGTGCGAGAGGATGCGATTCCCTGTGGACGCTGAAGAGGGCGGCACGCCGCGTGCGCCCGCGTCCTTCCCGATGAGGCCCGAGCGGCCGGCCCACGACGCGGGCTGCCGCTGATGCCCGGCAGTCTGCTGATCATGATCGTCGACGACGTTCCCGAGCGGGCGCACCAGCTCAAATCCTTGATCGAATTCATGGACGTGCCGCAGGTGCAGGTCGCGGAACCCGCGAACTGGCTGTCGAGGATCGGCGACCGCCGCCTCGCCGCCGTGTTCCTGAGCGCGGCGCTCGGACACGCCACGCTGACCGGGGTGATCGAGGACGTGGGCGAGCACGATCCGAACGTCCCGATCGTGATGGTGGGGAGCGATCGGGAGGCGGATCGCGGCGAATGACGATACGTATGACGCGGGTGAAGCATGCTGAAGAAGGCGTTTCCGTGGGCGCGGCTGTACACGCTCGCGCAGCCGGTGCGGTTCGACGAGCTGGGCGACCTGCTGGAGGAGATCTGGACGTCGCATAGCCAGCGGCGCCACGAGAGCGGGCACTCGACCGCCGACAGGCTGGCCGGCGAAAGCGAGCACATCGCCCGGATCGCCTCGCTGGTCGAACGCGTGGCGCCCTCGGCGGCAACGGTGCTCATCACCGGTGAATCCGGCACCGGCAAGGAAGTGGTCGCTCGCCGCGTGCACGCGCTGTCCGGGCGCAGCGGCCAGTTCGTCGCCGTGAACTGCGGCGCCATCCCGGAGCAGTTGCTGGAAAGCGAGCTGTTCGGTTACGAGCGCGGGGCGTTCACGGGGGCCGTGGGACGCCGGGCGGGGCGCTTCGAGCTCGCGCAAGGCGGCACGCTGTTCCTGGACGAGATCGGCGACATGCCGCTCGCGATGCAGGTGAAGCTGCTCCGCGTGCTGCAGGAGCGAGCCGTCGAGCGGGTCGGCGGCACGGAATCGATTCCCGTCGACGTGCGCGTCATCGCCGCGACCCATCGCGACCTGCCGCGGCGGATCGAGGAGGGGTTGTTCCGGGAGGACCTTTACTACCGCCTGAGCGTGTTCCCGATCGAGATTCCCCCCCTGCGCGAGCGGCCGGAGGACATCGCACCGCTCGCCAACGAGATGATCGAGCGTGTCCACCAGCGCTACGGCGTGCGGCTGCACTTCACCGATGGCGCGATGGCGGCGCTCTCCGCTTACCGGTGGCCCGGCAATGCCCGCGAGCTCGGCAACCTGATTGAACGGCTGGCCGTGATCAGGCCGAACGCCCGGATCGACGCCGACATGCTGCCGTGGCCGCTGCGCCCGGAAGCGGACGCGCAGCCGCCGGCGGAGGCCGCGCCGCCCGCGTCCGCCGGCCCGCACGCGCTGCCGGAGGACGGCCTCGATCTCAAGGCGCACCTCGCCGCGCTGGAGCGGCGCATGATCAGCGCGGCACTCGATCGCTCGGGCGGCGTCGTGCAGAAGGCGGCCGACGATCTCGGCATCCGCCGCACGACGCTGGTCGAGAAGATCCAGCGCTACGAGCTGCGCACGCGCGATACCGCGCCTGCCGAGAAGGACGTCGAAGCGAGCTGACGGCGCTGCGCGGGCAGCGGGCGAGCGCGGCCAAAAGTGCCGAATCGCCGCGGCAAAGAGGCGCATGAGCGGGCATGACGCGCGGTATAGTGGCGCCGTGCAATCCATCGAGCATTTCTTCGGGCCGGCGAGCCCCCTCGCAAGAGCGCTGCCGGGCTTCCGGTCGCGCCCGGGACAGGCGCTCATGGCGGAAGCGGTGGCGGAGGTGCTCGAGGCGCGCGGCCAGCTGATGGTCGAAGCCGGCACCGGCACCGGCAAGACGTTTGCGTACCTCGTGCCCGCGCTGCTCGGCGGGCGGCGCACGATCATCTCCACCGGCACGCGCGCGCTGCAGGACCAGCTGTTTCACCGCGACCTGCCGCTCGTCGGGAGGGCCATCGGCCGGCCCGTGACGGCCGCGCTGCTCAAGGGCCGCGCCAACTATCTCTGCCTGCACCGGCTGGAATCCGTTGCGCCGCATGCCGCGCCCGCGTCGGCCGGCGCGGACCTCGAGCGCATTCGCGCATGGCGGCACCGCACGTCGAGCGGCGATCGCGCCGAGCTCACCGAGGTCGCCGAGGACTCCGCGGCCTGGCCGTGGGTCACGTCGACCGCCGACAACTGCCTCGGCAAGGATTGCCCGTTCTTCGAGGAGTGCCACGTCGTGCGCGCGCGCCGCGCGGCGCAGGAAGCGGATCTCGTCGTCGTCAACCACCACCTGCTGCTCGCCGATCTCGCATTGAAGGAGGAGGGCTTCCTCGAGTTCCTGCCCGATGCCGACGCCGTGATTCTCGACGAGGCGCACCAGCTGCCGGATCTCGCCACGCAGTTCTTCGGCGCGAGCCTCGGCAGCCGCGAGCTGGAGCGGCTGTTCGAGGAGCTGACCGCGGCCACCCTGGCGCTCGCCGACCCCGGTCTCCCGCGGCGCCTGGAGGCGGCGGCGCACGCGCTGAAGGTCGTGCGCGCGGAGGCGCCGGCCGCCGAGGGACGCTATCCGCTCGGCGACGTCTACGAGCGCCTGGCGATGCCGCTCGCGGAGCTCGGCAGGAGCTTGGCCGCGCTCGAGGAAGGCGTCGCCGCGTTGCGGGAGGCTTCCGCCGAGATCGAAAAGCTGCACGAGCGCCTGTGGACGACCCGCGAGCGGCTCGCGCTGCTGGCCGACGACGAGACCTTCGACGGCCTGCGCTGGGTGGACGTGCACGCCCGCAGCCTGCGCCTGCACCTCACGCCGCTCGATGTGTCGGACACGCTGCGCGGCGTGTTCGGCGGCGGCCGCCAGGCCTGGGTATTCACCTCCGCGACGCTCGCCGTCGGCGACGACTTCGGGCATTTCGCGGACCGGGTCGGCCTCGGCTCGGCGCGCAGCCTGTCGATACCGAGCCCCTACGCGCTCGCGGAGAACGGGCTCGTGTACCTGCCGCCGGACCTGCCGGCGCCCGCCGATCCGGCCCACACCGGACGCATGCTCGACGCGCTGCTGCCGCTGCTCGAGATGACGGCCGGCGGCATGTTCTGCCTGTTCACGAGCCACCGGGCGCTGGAGGCGGCGTGCCGGTGGCTGGCCGCGCGGCGCAAAGCGCTCGGCGGGCGTCCGCTCCTCGCGCAGGGCGAGGCGCCGCGCGACGACCTGCTGCGCCGCTTCCGCGAGCACGGGAACGCGGTGCTGCTCGGCACCGGCACGTTCTGGGAAGGCGTCGACGTGCGCGGGCCCGCGCTCAGCATCGTCGCCATCGACAAGCTGCCGTTCGCCTCGCCCGGCGATCCGCTCATGATGGCGCGGCTCGAATTCATTCGCCGGCGGGGCGGCAACGCCTTCACCGAGCATCAGCTGCCGCAGGCCGCGCTGGCCCTGAAGCAGGGCGCCGGACGGCTGCTGCGCGGCGAGACGGACTACGGCGTCATCGTCGTCTGCGACCCGCGCGTCACCACGCGCCGCTACGGCGACGTCTTCCTGAAGAGCCTCGCACCGATGCCCGTGACCGCGTCTCCGGAGACGGTGCGCGACTTCTTCGTCGCGCATGCCGCGAGAGGCGCGCAACGACGCGCCGTATGAAGCTGCTCGCGCTCGATACGTCTTCGCTCGCGTGCACCGTCGCTGTCCTGTACGACGGCCGCGTGCAGGAGCGGCACGCGCTCGAGGCGAGGGCGCACACGCGCCTCCTCGTGCCGATGATTCGCGAGCTCCTGTCGGCCGCCTCGCTCGCGCCGGCCGACCTCGACGCGATCGTGCTCGGCAACGGACCCGGCTCCTTCATCGGCATCCGCATCGGCGCGTCCGTCGCACAGGGCCTCGCCTACGCTGCGAGGGTTCCGATCGTGCCGGTGTCTTCGCTCGCGGCGGTGGCGGCCGAGGCGCTGGATAGCTCCGAGGTCGCGCGCGTGCTGGTGGCGCAGGACGCGCACATGGGAGAGGTCTACGCGGCGGGCTTCGCGCGCGGCGAGCACGACCTGCCGGTGGCCGCGGGCGCAGCGGTCCTCGAGCCGATCGGGCGCATCGCGCTGGCCGCGGAGGGCGACGAGTGGCACGCGGCCGGTGAGGCCTGGCATCGCTACCCGGAGCTCCTGGCCGCCAATGCGGCCCGCATCGCGGGCGTGCTCGACGCGCGCTGGCCGCGTGCACGCTACCTGCTGGCGCTCGGCCGGCGCGCGTTCGCGGCGGGCGAGGCGATCGACCCCGGCGCCCTCGAGCCGGCCTACGTGCGCGAGCGCGTCACCGCCTGACGGCAACCGCCACCCCGTGTGGCGCGCGGCGCCATCCATCCCGGCGCGAGCCACGCACCCTGCCGCTTGCCTCGCGAGCGCATTTCCGCCAAGGTGCGCGTCCATGGAGAGCGACCTGGCCACGCGCGCATGACCCTGCCGGGGCGGCGGGCGATCAACCTCGGCGGCTTCGTCGCCTGCGCCGCGCTCATGGCGTACGCCCTGTATGCCGAGTACGTCCTCCTGCTCATGCCGTGCCCGCTGTGCGTCCTCCAGCGCGTCGCCGTCATCGCCCTGGGCCTCGTCTTCCTCGTCGCCGCCCTCCACGGCGCGTCCGGCTGGGGCCGCTTCATCTATGCCGCCCTCATCGGCCTCGCCGCCGCGGGCGGCATCGTCGTCGCCGGCCGCCACGTCTGGCTGCAAAACCTGCCCCCCGAGGCCGTGCCTGCCTGCGGCCCCGGCCTCGACACCATCCTCGAGCGCTTCCCCCTTTCCGAAGCCCTCGCGCTCGTCTTCTCCGGCTCCGGCGAGTGCGCCGACGTAAGCTGGCAGTTCCTCGGGCTCTCCATGCCCGCCTGGGTGCTCATCTGCCTCGTACTGCTCGGCGCCGTCGGCCTCTGGAACAACCTCCGCCGCCTCCCCTCCCCGTAGGAGCCCGCCACGCGGGCGACCGCGACGTGCATCGTGGCCCGTAGGAGCCCGCCACGCGGGCGACCGAACGAAGGCACTTCGCGTTCCGTGGCCGCGCCGCGACCGGGGGATCTCCTCGACGGAATGTTCCTTCATTCAGCTCTTGTGGTGTGTTCAGCCTAAGGAGCGACTCCTGACTGCCCTCCGGACACTGCGGAGCAGCCGGAGCGGCGGTGGCAGCCTGTGAGCTTCGCGCCGGCTGCTCCGCAGTGTCCTGGGTCCGCTTTATTTCCGCCGAGGACATCCCCCGGCCACGGCTCCGCCCTTCTTTGAGATCGTGCCGTGCGCGAACGATGCTGACGGGCGAACGTGCCTCCGTCCTTTTCGGGTGCCTTCGTTTTTTCGCCCGCATGGCGGGCTCCTACGGGGGGCTGC
>CAZBGV010000011.1:0-13438 GCA_964491485.1 uncultured Woeseiaceae bacterium
CTAGGTGCCCGGGTTTGGTCGCGCGCGATGCGCGCTCCTGCGAGGGGCGGTCCTCAGCTTGTCGATCAGGCGTTTGACCGGCGCCGCGATGCCGAAACGCGGCGCCTCGCTCACACGGTACCAGACTGCGGCATCCGTGTCGGCGAGAGCGCGCGGAGGGGCAGCGAGGCGCAGCGCGACCGGCAGGATGTCGAGATCGTAGTGGCTGAAGCTGTGCCGGAGCGGCTCCCAGCGCTCGAGCGCGATGGGCGCGGCCGCCAGGCTTCGCTCGCACCAGTCGAGAATGGCGGCTTCGTCCGGAAACTCCGGGAGGCTCCACAGCCCGCCCCAGATGCCGGAAGCGGCACGGCGCTCGAGATACAGGTGACCGTCGCAGAGCGCGAGCGCCATGCGGGTCTGCTTCGCGGGCCGTTCCCGGCGCGGCCGCCGGCCGGGTAAATCGGCGACGCGATCGAGCGCGCGGGCACGGCAGTCCTCCGCCACCGGGCAACGCTCGCAGGCGGGCACGCGCGTGCAGACGGTGGCGCCCAGGTCCATCATCGCCTGGTTGTACGCGGCAACTTCGGCGTGTGGCGTGTGACGCTCGGCGATTTCCCACAGCGCGGCGGCGACTGCCGCATTGCCCGGCCAGCCGGGCACGGCGGCGTGCCGCGCGAGCACGCGCTTCACATTGCCGTCGAGGATCGGATGCCGTTCGCCGCGGGACAGCGACAGGATCGCACCGGCGGTCGAGCGGCCGATGCCCGGCAGCGCGAGGAGATCTTCGAAGCACTCCGGCACCTCACCGCCGTGACGCCCGACGACGAGCCCGGCGGCGCGATGCAGGTTGCGCGCGCGAGCGTAATAGCCGAGGCCGGCCCAGAGCCGCAGCACCTCGTCGAGGTCCGCGCGGGCCAGCGTGCGCACGTCCGGAAACGCCGCCATGAAGCGCAGGTAATAAGGAATGACGGTCGCCACCTGCGTCTGCTGCAGCATGATCTCGGACACCCACACGCGATACGGCGTGCGTTCCGCCTGCCACGGCAGGTCCTTGCGCCCGTGGGCGGCATGCCAGGCGAGGAGGCGGGCGGCGAACGTGTCGTCGATGTGGTTTACGGTCGCCCCGGCGACCCGCTGCGTGCCGCTCACGGCGTCACTCCCCGACGGGCTTCGGCGTCTTGCCGAGCGCCAGTGCCTCGATGCGGCCGATCGCGTCCATTCCGTCGTGCGCCAGCGTGCGCTTGATGATCCACGGGCCGACGATCGGCGGCACCCAGAAATCCGGCTCCATCTCGAAATCGTAATAGAGCAGCGTGCCCTCCCCGTCGGGCTCGAAGCGCCAGCGCTCGCGGCAGTACTTGAAATCGCTGCGCGCGGGCTCGGTGACGGCGACGATCTCCTCGCGCGGCTCGAGCAGCAGGTAGCCGAAGCGCTCCACGGAGCGGCAGAACAGCAGCAGGCAGCCTTCCATGCGCGTGTAGAAGCGCGGCCGCCCCTGCTCGTCCGGCGCGACGTCGTAGGCTTCGACGAACGCGCTCGAGATGCGCTCGTAATCGTCGTAGTCCGTCAGCACGCGGTAGATCTCCTCGCGCGGCGCGGCGAACCAGACCTCCGACCGCAGGTAGTAGCGATCGTTCTCGTATTCGACCGAGATCTCGCGCAGATCGGCGGCGGCCGCGCCGCCGGCGGCGAGCAGCAGCACGCTCGCGGAGAGCAGCCGCGGGATCACTGGTCGAACAGGTCTTTCAGGCGATCCTCGAGTTTCTTCTTTTCGTCGGTCTTTTGCTGCTCTTCGTCAGCCTTGTCCTTGTCGCCCCCGAGAAGCTGGTTCAGCAGCTTCTTCTTCACCTCGTCCTTTTTCTGTTCGACTTTCTGCCCCACTTCCGCCTTCAGCATGCCTTCGATGTCGGGGCGGATACTCGGCGCGGCGAGCGTGCCGCCGATGCTCACGGGAATCACCGTCTTCGTGAAATCCTGGATTTCCTCCTGGGTCGCCGCGGCGCCCAAAAGCTCCGGCTTCTCGAGCACGCGCGCCTCGAGGCGGTAGTCGACGGCGCCGTCGACGAGGTTGACGTTGCCCTTGCCGGTGAGCTGGAGGAACGGCAGGTCGGCCACGAGGTCGTCGTTCTGGAACAGGCCATTCGTGACGGTGCCCGTCGCCATGACGGACGTGAACTCCGTGCGCGGCGGTCCCTTGCGCTCGGGCGGCGGCTGCTTGCGCAGCAGCGCGCGCGCCGCGCGCAGCTGGTACCAGATGTCGGTGCCTTCCCACGCCCCGTTCGCGAGCTGGAAGGCCATGTTGCCGTCGAGGTCTTTCCTGATGTCCGAGACCGTCTGGCCGGCGCCCGAGAGCTTGAAGCTGCCGTTGATCGTGCCGCTCACGTTGTCCTGCTCGAACATGGCGCGCGCGAGCGGCGTCAGGCTCACGCCTTCGACCTTCTCGTCGACCGAGAGCGACGGTGTCTTGCCCGAGGCGTCGATGCGCACGTCGCCCTGGTAAGTGCCGTCGAACAGCGAGGCGCTGAGCGGATGCAGGCGCAGCTTCCCTCCCTGGCTGTTCACACCGAGCTGGATGTTCTCGAACAGCATGCCGGCAAACGTCGCGCGCTCGAGTTTCGCCGTGCCCTTCGCCTGCAGGGAACGGATCAGGTCCACCGGAATCTCGATGTCGGCGGCCGGCTCCTGGCTTTCCGCCGCCGCGGCCTCTCCCGGCGCCATGTAGCGGTCGACGTCGATGCTGTCGGCCGTGAGGTCGAACTCGATCAGGCCCTGCTCGCCCGTGGGCACGCTCAACCGTCCGCGGAGCGTCGTGTCGTCGAGCGTGAGCGCGAGCGAGGTGAGTGCGATCGCGGTCTCGGTGACCGCGGCGTCGGCGTTGAACGCGACCCGCGTGAGCGCGGACGGATCGGCCGTCACCGGCGGTTCCGTGCCGAACGCCTGCATCAGGCGCTTGAGCGAAAACGGCTGCACCTCGAGGTGCGCTTTCGGCTGCGGCGTGCCGGCGTACGAGAACGGCTGCACGTCGGCGGCCGCACGCACGTCCATGAACGCGAGCGTGAGCTTCCCGATGTCGGCCTGCTGGGCGTTCATGTCGAGGCCGACCCGCGGCGCCTCGAAAGAGAGCTCCGCCGGCTCCTGCGTGATGCCCTCGATGCGCCCCTTCACGTTCAGACGCTGTACCAGCAGGCTGCCCAGGTCCTCGCCGAGAGTCGCGTTGCCGCCGATGGCCAGGTGCCCTCCGAGCTCGCCGGGATCCGCGGTGAAGTCGAACTCGGCGTCGAAGTCGAAGGGCACGCCGCCGGCGATGCGGCCGGTCTCCAGCGTGAGGCCGGTCACCGTGTACGTGCTGCCCGCCTGCGCGTCGCTGTAATTGATCGTGGCGTTGCGCACGGCAACGTTGCGGATGTCGAGCCCGCCGATTCCCCCGCCCCCTGCCTGCTCCGGCGCCGGCTCCGCGGACGGCTGCGCCAGGTCGTCCCAGTTGGTGCGCCCGTCCTTCGCGACGGCGAGATTCAGCACCAGCGAGTCGAGCGAGGCCGTACCGACGGCGATCTCGCGGTGCAGCAGGAGCGGCAGCAGCCGGACGGAAAGCTCGGCCCGCTCGAAGCGGGCGAACGGCTCGTTGCCGAAGCCCTGCGCGTTCGACAGCGTGCTCTCGCCGACCTCCACGGCGACCCACGGGAACAGGTCGAGCGACAGCTCGCCCGCGATGGTGAGCTTGCGGCCCGTCGCCTTCTCGACCTGCGCCGCGATCTCGTCGCGGTAGTCGTTCGGATCGAAGAACAGGACCAGGGCGATCGCGGCGACGATCAGGATGCCGACGAGCCCCGCCAGTATGACCAGCAGTATCTTGAGTGCGCGAGCCATGGGATTTCGTCCTTGCGAAGGAGGTCAGCATAGCAAATCCGCGCCGCCAGTCACGATATGAAACTCCGCTTTGGCGAGCTTGTGAGGCCCCCCGGGGCCGCACTAGTATCCCTGAAGCCTGTGATGGCGAAGGGGGACAGCATGTCGGATCGTCTGAAGATCTCGCGGCGCGATTTCCTGAACGGCGTTGCCCTGGGCGTCGCCGCGGGAACGACCCTGTCGCCGCTCGAGCTCCTCGCCATGGATGCCGCGCACGGCGTCTACTACCCGCCGGCCCTGACCGGCATGCGCGGCAGTCACCCGGGCTCCTTCGAGGTCGCGCACGCGCTCGCCTGGGGCGGCGCCACGTGGCCGCGGCCCGCGACCCAGACCGACGCGACCTACGACCTGGTCGTCCTCGGCGGCGGCATCTCGGGGCTCGCGACCGCGTTTTTCTACCGGCAGCGCGCCGGCCGCGACCGGCGCGTGCTGATCCTCGACAATCACGACGATTTCGGCGGCCACGCCAAGCGCAACGAGTTCACGGTCGACGGCACGCACCTGATCGGCTACGGCGGCAGCCAGTCCATCGACACCCCCGGGCACTACTCCGCGGTCGCGAAGCGGCTGCTCGAGGACGTGGCCATCGATACGCAGCGTTTCTACGACTACTTCGACCGGAAATTCTTCGAGAAGCGCAAGCTCGGCCGCGCGATCTACTTCAGCGCGGAGGCGTACGGCGCCGACCGGGTCGCGCCGAACGTGATGCGCGGCTTCGACGGCAGCACGCCCGACGACATCGAAGGGATCATCGCGGGTTACCCGCTGCCGGAGGCGGCCCGGCATTCGCTGCTCGAGCTGATGACGAATGGCCGCGACCTGCTGCCGGAGCACGGCCGCGAGGAGAAGATCGAGCTCCTGCGGCGCACGAGCTACTGCGATTTCCTGCGGAAGTATGCCCGCATGCCCGAAGAGGTCGTGCTCCTGTTCCGCGATTCGATCAAGGGCCTGTGGGGCATCGGCTGGGACGCGCTGTCGGCGCTCGAGGGCTACCGGATGGGAATGCCGGGCACGACCCGGCTCGGCATCGGCGAGCTCGAGGGCGAGCCGGCGGGGCGCGACGAGCCCTACATTTTCCACTTCCCCGACGGTAACGCGGGCGTCGCGCGCTCGCTGGTGCGGCAACTGCTCCCGGACGCGGTGCCGGGGCACACGATGGAAGACCTCGTCACGGCACGTGTCGACTACGACCAGCTGGACCGCGACGGCTCGGACGTGCGGATCCGCCTGTCGAGCACCGGCGTCGACGTGCGCCACACGGAGGACGGCAAGGCGGTGGACGTGACCTACCTGCGGCAGGGCGAGGTCCACAGGGTGCGCGGTCGGCACGTCGTGCTCGCCTGCTATAACCGGATGATCCCGTACCTCTGCAGCGAGGTGCCGGAGGCACAGAAGGAAGCGCTGGCGTACGCGGAGAAGGTGCCGCTCGTCTACATCAACGTCGCCTTGCGCAACTGGCGCGCTTTCGACCGGCTGGGATACGAGAGTTTCTACGTGCCGCAGGCGGGGCTCATGCACAGCTTCGGCATGGATTTCCCGGTGAGCATGGGGGAGTACGCGTATACCGACAGCCCGGACGAGCCCACCGTCATCCACGGTGCGTTCGTGCCCACGGCGCCGGGAAAAGGGCTCACCGCGCGCGAGCAGCACGTGGCGGGACGCCGGCGGCTCTACGAGATGAGCTTCGACGAGTTCGAGCGCGGCATCGTGCGGCAGATGGACGGCGCGCTGTCCGGCGGCGGCTTCGACGCGGAGCGCGACATCGCCGCGATCACCGTGAACCGCTGGCCGCACGGTTACGCGTACGAGTACAACGACTACTCCGATCCGCCCGAGTACGGCCCGGAGGTGGGACCGCACATCGCCGGTCGCGCCCGCATCGGCCGGATTTCCATTGCGAACTCGGACGCGTCCGCCTATGCGTACGTCAACGGCGCCATCGACGCGGCCGACCGGGCGGTGAACGAGCAGATCGAGGTTGGGTAGGGGACGAAAGCGATGAAGAGAGTATGGATAGGCGCGTGCGCCGTGGCGTGCGTGTTCGGGCTCGGCGTAGCCGTCGGCATGGGCGCGCAGCAAAGCGGCGTCGTTTTGCCCGCGAAGATCAGCACGGCGGACCAGAATGGTGCGATCTTCGAGCGGCCGGAGACGATCCGGAAGGAGCGCGGCGACGACACCGTGCTCGACGTGACCACGCTGAAGAGCAGCGACGGCCGCTTCGCCTCCGGCATGTACCGGGCCGGCAAGTCCCGGTTCGAGGTGCAGAAGCCTTACGGCGTCGACGAGTTCATGTACTTCCTCGAAGGCGGCGTCACGCTCACCTCGGCCGACGGCAGCGTGCTGGACATCGGTCCCGGCGAAGCCGTCACGATCCCGAAGGAGTGGACCGGCGTGTGGGAGACCGACGGCTACACGAAGATCTGGGTCATCTACTCGGAAGACGGCTCGGGTCTGTAGGCACTGCAGAAACGTTCGGCACGTGGACATCGGGATTCCGCTGCGCGAGCTCGGCGCGGTCGACAGCACGGCACTCATCGAGGCCGTGCTCGCCCAGGAAGAGGCGGCATGGCTCGAGGACAAGTACCGGCAGGAGGCCTTCGAGGTCCATCACGCGACCCAGTCGATCGTCCTCCTGTTCGTCGACATGGATTGCTGGCCCGATATCGTCGTGAAGAAGGAACCCGGCTGGCCGCGACTCGCGGACGTCGCGCTGCCGCTCATGAACGACATCATCAGCCGCCGTTACGAGCCCGGCGGCACGGTGATCCGGGCGATGGCGGCGAAGCTGCTCGCCGGCGGCAAGATCACGCCGCACGTCGACCGCCACCCTTCGTTCCATGCCGGCCACCGCATCCACGTGCCGATCACGACCAACCCGCGCGTGCGCTTCATGATCGACGGCCGGCCGTACCAGTTCAAGGTCGGCGAAGCCTATGAGATCAACAACCAGAAGACGCACTCGGTGATGAACAAGGGCAGCGAGGATCGCATCACCTTCATCTTCGATTACGTGCCGCGCCAGCGCGTGGCCGGGACCCGGGAAGCCGGTTCGGAGACGTCGCAATAAACAGCTTTACGCACGGGGGACCAGCGCAGGCATGAAGAAGACACGCTCGGACGAGCACCGCGATCGCGAGCTCGGTATGCACCGCCAGATTGATCGCCGCGACTTCCTGCAGGGCGCCGCGATCACGATCATGGCGGCCGTCGGCGGGGTAGCGCCCGAGCTCGTCGCTGCCGCGGAGCTCGCCGCCCAGGACCGGCCCGGTTACTACCCGCCGACCCGCACCGGCATGCGCGGCAGCCATCCCGGCTCGTTCGAGAACGCGCACGCGCTGCGCGACAACCCGAACCTCGTCCGGGATGCGGAGGAGACCGGCGAGCGTTACGACCTGGTCGTCGTCGGCGGCGGCATCAGCGGGCTTGCCGCCGCGCACTTCTATCGCGAGATGGCGGGCCGGAACGCGAAGATCCTCATCATCGACAATCACGACGATTTCGGCGGCCACGCCAAGCGCAACGAATTCCACGTCGACGGCAAGCTGCTGATCATGAACGGCGGCACGGCCGGGATCTCCAGCCCGAAGCCGTACAGCGCGGTGGCGGACGGGTTGCTGAAGACGCTCGGCATCTACCCGGAGACACTCGCGAAGTCGACCTACGACCGCGACCTGTACGACGAGTACGGGCTCGGCTTCGCCACTTTCTTCGACGAGGAAACCTTCGGCACGGACAAGCTGGTCCGCGGCGGCAATCCCTGGTCCGGCTCCGCGGAGGAAATGGCGAAGTTCGTGGCCGAGGCACCGCTCGGCGAAGCCGTGCGCCGGGACATCCTCGCCATCGAAACGGGCGACGTCGATTACCTGCCCGACCTCTCGGCCGACGAGAAAAAGGACCGGCTGTCGCGCATGAGTTACGCCGACTACCTGCTGAAGGTAGTGAAGGCGGACCCCGGCGTCATCCCGTATTACCTGCATCGCACCGACGGGCTCTGGGGCTGCGGGATCGACGGCGTCTCCGCGCTCGATTGCTGGGGCGTGGGCTTCCCCGGGTTCCAGGGGCTGAAACTGCCGCGCACCCCGACGGCACGCATGGGCTACACGCCGCGGCTGGAGGTGGAAACGGGCGGCTCCTACCAGTTTGCGTTCCCGGACGGCAACGCCACCGTCGCCCGCCTGCTGGTCCGCGACCTGATCCCCGCGGCCGTCCCCGGATCCACGGTGGAGGACGCCGTCACGGCACGCACCGACTACTCGAAGCTCGACGCCGAAGGGCAACCGGTGCGGATCCGGCTGTCCTGCACCGGCGCGCACGTGGCCAACCGGCCGGGCGGCGGGGTGCGCATGGTGTACCTGCGCGGCGACCAGGCGTACGCCGTCACCGGCAGGCACTGCGTGCTCGCCTGCTGGAACATGATGATCCCGTTCATCTGCCCCGAGCTGCCGGACGCGCAGAAAGCCGCGCTGCATTACCTGGTCAAGACGCCGCTCGTGTATACCTCGGTGGCGCTTCGCAACTGGCGCGCGTTCGAAAAACTGAAGGTGTCCCGGATCAACTGCCCGGGCGGATACCATTCCAGCATCAGCCTGGATTCGGTGATGGCCATCGGCAAGTATTCGAGCGCGAGGGATCCGGGCGAGCCGGTCATGGTGCACATGCTGCGCACGCCGGCACAGCCCGGCCTCAACGAGCGGGAGCAGCACATCGCCGGCCGCAACGAGCTGCTCAGCACGCCGTTCTCGACCTTCGAGCGCAACATCCGCGACCAGCTGAACCGCGTGCTGGCGGGCGGCGGCTTCGACGCGGCGCGCGACATCGCCGGCATCGCCGTCAACCGCTGGGCGCACGGCTACGCGCCCGAGTACAACCCGCTGGTCGATCCGGACGAAGGGCTGCCCATCGAGACGGCACGCGCGCGGGCCGGCGCCATCGCGATCGCCAACGCCGACAGCGGCGGCGGCGCCTACACGGACGTCGCCATCGACCAGGCGCACCGCGCCGTGTCGGAGCTGCTCGGCTGATGGCCATCCTGCGCGTCGAAGGCAGCGGCAAGCTGCAGCGTTCCCTGGGCATGTGGACCATCGTCGGCCTCGGCCTCGGTTACATGACGCCAACCGTCGTGTTCGACACGTTCGGGATCGTTTCGCGGGAAACCGATGGTGTCGTGCCGCTCGCCTACCTGCTGGCGCTCGCGGTGATGCTCTTCACCGCGATCAGCTACGGCAAGATGGTGCGCGTCTACCCGAGCGCCGGTTCCTCGTACACATACACGCGCGAAACGATGCACCCCGCGCTCGGCTTCATGGTGGGCTGGGCCTCGCTGCTCGATTACCTGCTGCTGCCGATGGTCAACGCGCTGGTGGTGCGGATCTACCTCGTCTCGCTGTTCCCGGAGACACCGGCCTGGATCTACGTCGTCGCCTACGTCGCGATCATCACCGCCATCAACGTGTGGAGCATGACTTCGCTGTCGCGGATCAACTCGACCCTGGTCGTGTTCCAGGTCGCCCTGATCGGCATGTTCCTCGTGCTGGCCTCCACGCAGCTGGCCGACGGCATGGGCCAGGGCACCATCTTCACCACGGAGCCGCTCTTTCACCCGAACGTCGAGTTCGCCGCGGTCGTGACCGGCGCCACGGTCGTGTGTTTTTCCTTCATCGGGTTCGACGCGATCACGAACTACACGGAAGAGGCCAGGGACAGCAGCACGGTGCCGCGCGCCATCATCCTCACGGTGCTGATCGGCGGCGGGATCTTCTTCGTGGCCTCCTGGTTCACGCAGGCCGTGTTCCCCGACATCTCGGGGTTCGAGAACACCGACGACACGCTGCCCGAGATCGGGCTGTACGTCGGCGGCAAGCTGTTCCAGCTCGTCTTCGTGGCCGGCGCGTTCGCGGCGGCGGTGGCCTCGTCCCTCGCTTCGCACGCGAGCGTGTCGCGGCTCTTGTACGTGATGGGGCGCAACGGCATCCTGGCGCCGAAGCGGCTGTGGGGATACGTCCATCCGCGCTTCCACACGCCCGCGTTCACCGTCATCATCGTGGGGCTCGTCTCGCTGCTCGCCATCATGCCCTCGCTGGAGCTGATCGCCTCGATGATCAACTTCGGCGCGCTGATCGCCTTCACGTTCGTCAACCTCTGCGTCCCCGCGCACTTCATCGTCCGCGAGGGCCGCTACCGCACCGCCCGCGACGTCTTCTCCTACCTGGTGCTGCCGCTGATCGGCGCCGGGCTCACCGGCCTCCTGTGGTACTACCTGCACGCGGACGCCTTCATCGCCGGGCTCGTGTGGTGCATCGTCGGCTTCGTCTACATGCTGCTGCTCACCAACGGCTTCCGCACCCGCATCGTCACGCTCGGCGACGAATCCCTGGAGCGCGCCTGAGGCTGCGGTCTTCGTTCGGTCGCCCGCTTGGCGGGCTCCTACGGGAGGACGGGGGCCAGAATCCGGCGCAGGGGGTCGAGGTAGGGCTCGTAGTGCCGCCAGTAGCCGACGGCGTCGGCGTAGAGGGGTTCGCGGACCTGCTCCGAGCTCGCGGTGTTCACGCGCCGCGGGCTCTCGTGGAAGCGCAGGCAGCGCGCGTCGAACTCCAGGCCGCAGTGCGCGAGCAGGCGCCGGACCTGGCCCTCGAGGTCGTGCACGACGTCCTCGTAGTGCACGGTCAGGATGCGGCCCGGCATCACGCGCTCCCAGTGTTGCATCATGCGCAGGTACTCGAGGTAGTACTCGCCGAGCTCCGCCAGGTCGTAGCTCTGGTTCTTGCCCTGCGCATAGAGCTGCCGGTAATTCGCGACGCAGGCGTCGAGCGCGTTCCGGCGCGCATCGATGAACACCGCCTCGGGGAGCATCATGCGGATGAAGCCGAGGTGCCCGAAGTTGGCCGGCATCTTGTCGGTGAAGCAGCGGGTCGCGCCGCTCCTGTGCGCGAGCGTGTGCCGCAGGTATTCGTCGCCCAGTGCCCGCCACTCGTCCGCCGACAGGCTCGCGGCCGCCTCGGGATACTGCACGCCGCCCGGACGGCTCTTACCCAGCCCCGCGCTCAGCATGATGACGTAGGGCAGCTCCCCGCAGCCTTCCACCTCCGGGTGGCACGCGAGAATCTGCTCGATCAGCGTCGAGCCGGAGCGCGGCACACCGGTGATGAAGATCGGCCGGATCCCGCGGTCGTCCGCCGCTTCCGCCGCTCGCTCGACGAGGCTGCGGTCGAAAACGCGGATGCGTTCGTCGTGCTGCACTTCCGTCGCGACCGGGTCGTAGGCCACCGTGCGGCGCTTGGCCGCGTTGGCCTGCGCGTAGTGCGCCCACGCCTGCGCGTAATCCCCCTCGGTTTCGCAGGACCGCGCGAGCGCGAATTCGAGGGCGATCGCCGAATCCGATCCGGGCTCCGCCCCCGCCAGCTGCCGGCGCAACGTCTCCCGCTCCGCGGGCGTGAAGGCGAAGCCGCGGAACGTCGCGAGCGACCACCACGCTTCGCCGGTCGCCGGGTGCAGTGCCGTGCAGCGGCGGTAAGCCGCGACCGCTTCCTCGCGCCGGCCGTGGATGCGCAGCATGTGACCGCGCCCGAGCAGCGCACGCGCATCGTCCGGCTGCAGCTCGAGCGCCTGCTCGTACGCGGCCAGCGCTTCCGCCGTGCGTCCGACGATGGACAGGGCGTCGGCGAGCGCCAGGTGCAGGTCCGCGGCGCCCGGGCGCAGCGCAGCGGCCCGCTCCAGCATCGGGATCGCCTCGTGGAAGCGGCTGCGCTCCAGGAAGAACCACGCGAGGTCGGTGTACGCCACGACGAGGTCGGGTGCGATCGCCAGCACGCGCTGCAGCAGGCCTTCGGCCGCCGCGTCCCGGTGCGTGTCGGCACAGATCCTCGCCAGCAGCCGCAGGGCGTGGACGTTGCGCGGCTCTTCGGCCAGCACTTCGGCACACAGCTGCTCCGCCCGCTCGAGCTGCCCGGCGAGCCTCTGCCGCGCCGCTTCCGCGAGCGTCCTGCCGCCGGGCGAGAGCGCGAGGAAGCAGGCCCGCGCGCTTTCCGCTTCCTCGCGGCGCCCGGCGCGATCGAGCGCCGTCGCCAGCCCGTAGAACGCGGACGCCGCGCGCGGATCGAGGCCGACGGCGATCTCGAACGCGGCAACCGCCGCGGCGGGCCGGCCCGCCGCGAGATGCAACGCGCCCAGGTCCTCGTGCGGCTTCGCGAAGCGCGGCTCGAGCCCGATCGCCCGCTCCAGGTACTGCCGCGCCTGCGCGAAGTCGCCGCGCCTCAGCAGCACCGCGCCGAGCACGGCCACGAGATTGACGTCGTCGGGCAGCCGGGCCAGGTGCTCGCGGCACAGCTTCTCGGCCTCATCGAGTCGGCCTGCCCGGGCCAGTGCGAGCACCGCGTCGACGACTTCCCGCACGGGCCGCAGGCCGGCCGCCGCGGTCATGCCGTGTGCCTCGAAATGCCGGCGGCGGCGAGCACGGCCGGGATCGCGGCGAGGTTGCGCGTCGCGACCAGGTGCACGCCGGACACGCCCGGGATGGCCGCCACTTCCGCCACCATCTCGGCCGCGATGGCGACGCCCTCCCGCGCCGCGTCGCGCGCCCGCTCGAGCCGGCGGATGACGGTGGGGGGAACCTGGAAGCTCGGCCGGTTGCGGCACAGCCAGTGCGCATCGTCCGCCGATTCCGGGATCGCGATCGACACGAACACGTCGACGCTGCGCAGGATCCTGGCCGCCACGAGATGCCGGAACCAGCTTTGCAGCATCGGCACGTCCATGCACACGTTCGTCAGCATGAACTGCGCACCCGCCTCGATCTTGCGCAGCAGCGTGCGCGGCGCCCATCCGGGATCCGGGCGATGCGGCGTCACGATGCCGCCGACGTAGAAATCGGAGCCGGCAGGCAGGCGCTCGTCCGCGCGGATCCGCGCCGCGGTGGCGATCAGCTCGGTGGCGTCGAGGTCGAGCACCGCCCTGGGACGCGGATTGAAACCTTCGGGCACGTGATTGCCCTTGACCAGCATCAGGCTGGTCACGCCGAGCGCGGCGGCGCCGAGCATGTCGCTCAGGAGCGCGATGCGGTTCCGGTTGCGGCAGCTGAGCTGCATGATCGGGTCGACGCCGTTCGCGAGCAGCAGCGCGGCCGCCGCAAGCGTCGACATGTGCAGCTGCCCGAACTGGTTGTCGGTGAGCAGCACGCCGTCCACGTGCGGCCGCAACAGCCCGGCCTGCACGGCGATGGTCGCGGCGCTCGATTCCGGCGTGAGGAAGAGCTCGGCCGAAACGCAGAAGTCGCGCGTGCGCGCCGCCTGGCGAAACGTGTTCACGGCCGCCAGTCTCTCACTGGGCTATGATTTGCGGCAATGACAACGGACACCGCCCGTCGCCGGCAGGCGTACGAGACCGCGCTGGCCAGCCTGCGCGCCGGCGAGCACGCCACGGCGGCGAGCCTCTGCGAAGACGCCCTGCGTGCCTTTCCCGCCGACCCCGACACGCTGTGCCTGGCGGCGAAAGCGTATCTCGCCCTGCGCCGGTTCGAGCACTGCGAGCGGTACGCGCTGGAAGCCGTGCGCCGGTTTCC
>CAZBGV010000011.1:13538-55598 GCA_964491485.1 uncultured Woeseiaceae bacterium
GGCATCGCGTCGCTGCACAAGCAATTCCGTGACGCGGAGGTCTTCCTGTTGCGCGCCACGTCGCTCGCGCCGGGCTATGCGCGGGCGTGGGTGGACCTCGTCGAAGTGCAGCGCGAGCTCGAAAACTACGACGCCGCCGTCGAAAGCGCGGAGCGCCTGATCGCTCTCGAGCCCGACAAGCCCGAGTCGCACATGGTGCATGCGGGCGTGCTCGGCTCCGCCGGCCGCCACGAAGAGGCGATCGCCGCATACCGGCGGGCGCTCGCCCTCGCGCCGCAGAAAGCGGCGGCGATGTGCGGCATGGCGCACCACCTGAAGACGATCGGCGAGCGACAGGCGGCGATCGACCAGTACCGCGCCTGCATCGCCGCGAAACCGGATCACGCGGAAGCTTACTGGAGCCTCGCCAACCTGAAGACCTTCCGCTTCGAGGACGCGGAAGTGGCGGCGATGGAAGCGCTGCTCGCAAGGGACCTGCCCGACGAATCGCTGTGCATGCTGCACAACGCGCTGGGGCTGGAGTACGAGGCGCGCGGGGACTTCGACCGTGCCTTCGGCCATTTCGAGCGCTGCAACCGGCTGCGCAGGCAGCGGGAATCCTACGATCCGGTGGATACCGAGGCCACGAACGACCGGGTGATCCGGTTCTTCGACGAGAAACGCCTGCGCCGGCGCGCGGCCCCCGACGGTGAGCCGGTGCCGATCTTCATCGTGGGCCTGCCGCGCTCCGGCTCGACCCTGATCGAGCAGATTCTCGCCTCGCACAGCCAGGTCGAGGGCACGCACGAGCTCTCCGATCTCGGGAAAATCGTCCGCGGCTACCGCGGCCGGAGGAACGAGCTGTTCCCGGAGACGCTCGGCGGGCTCACGCCGGAAGGCTGGGCGCGCCTCGGGCGGGAATACCTGGAGAGAACGCGCAAGCACCGCAGCGGCGCGCCCTGGTTCATCGACAAGAACCCGAACAACTTCCTGTACGTGGGCGTCGTGAAGCTCGCGCTGCCGAATGCCCGGATCATCAATGCGCGCAGGCATCCCGTGGACAGCTGCCTCGGAAGCTACAAGCAGCTGTTCGCGAGCGGCCAGCCGTTCACCTACGATCTCACGGAGCTCGGCGAGTACTACCTCCAGTACCAGCGGCTGATGGAGCACTGGGACCGGGTTCTCCCCGGTTTCGTGCTCGACGTGCATTACGAGCGCGTCGTCGCCGATCTCGAAGGAGAGGTCCGGCGGATGCTGGACTTCTGCGGCTTGCCGTTCGAGGAGCGTTGCCTCTCGTTCCACGAGACCCGGCGTGCCATACGCACCGCGAGCTCCGAGCAGGTGCGCCGGGCGATCTACTCCGATTCCGTCAACCTCTGGCGCAACTACGAGCAGCACCTCGGCGAGTTGTTGCACATTCTGAACCCCTTGCTCGAGCGCCTGCCGGACCCTGCCCACGCCGGCCCGGGGCAACGGTTGTAAATGCAACTTCTTGCCGGACCTGCTATTTCAGGCGCGGGTTCGCACCGTTGCCGCCCGCCGCGGGGCTCCCGAAGCGGGCCGAAACGACCACGACGGCGACATCGCTGCCGAGACGCACGAGGTCACGCCACGCGCTGCTTGACCATGGATTCGCCATCGCCATAGAGTCTCGCAAAAGACGATTGCGGCGACCTCCGGCGCCGTCGGTCGTCGGGGGAGGAAGCAGCATGAGCCGCACAGCAAAGTGCGTGATTTCGCCCGTCGCCGCCGCGGTGACGGCCGCACTGTACCCGGGGCATCACGCCATCGCGCAGGAGTCCGACCAGGCCAGGGGCTCCGGCACGCTGGACGAGATCGTCGTCACTGCACGCAAGCGCAGCGAGTCGGCGCAGGACATTCCCGCCGCCGTCCAGGCCATCAGCCAGGAGTCGCTCGCGGCGATGGGCGCCAAGGGTCTCGAGGACTATGCGCGCTTCGTGCCGTCGATCAACGTCGTGAGCTACGGCCCGAGCTCCAGCACCGTGGTGTTCCGCGGCGCCATCACGGGCTCCGGCTTCATCGGACAGGCGACGTCGTCGGTCTACCTCGACGAGATCTCGATCACCCAGACCGGCTCGCAGCCGAACATCCGTCCGGTCGACATCGCGCGCGTCGAGGCGCTCTCCGGCCCGCAAGGCACGCTGTACGGCTCCGACGCACAGGCGGGCACGCTGCGCATCATCACCAACCAGCCGCTCCTCGACCAGTTCGAGGCCGTGTTCGACGGCGAGGTGCGCGGCGGCGCCGACAGCGACGCGAGCTATCGCGGCTCGCTGGTCTTCAACGTGCCACTGGTCGAGGACCGGCTGGCCGCGCGCATCGTCGGCTTCAGCGACCACGACGGCGGCTTCATCGACAACGTCTTCGGCCACACGGCGGACTGGTACGGGCTGGACGGCACGAACCGGGCGGCCGCGCAATGGGGCACCCTCGACAACGCGGACGTCGTCGAAGACCGCTGGAACGATGCCGACGTGTACGGCGGCCGCCTGCACCTGCTCTGGCAGGTGAACGACAAGTGGTCGGCGACGCTCTCGTACCACCACCAGACCACGGAAGCCGGCGCGGACAACTACTACGATCCGTTCGTCGGCGATTTGCAGGTTGTCCGCTTCCACGACGAGTGGCAGAAAGAAACGTTCGACATGTCGTCGCTGAAGATCGACGGCGACCTGGGCTTCGCGCAGCTGGTCGCCGCGGTCTCCTTCTACGAGCGCTACAACAAGTCGCGGACGGACGTCACGACCTACGCCCACTACTGGGCGGCGCAATACTGCCACGACGCGGACCCGACCTATTACAACCCCGCGGACTACCCGTATTACTGGACCAACCCGGATACCGGGAGCATCGTGTGGTGGCCGGTCTATTGCCAGGGCCCGCAGGTCGATGCCGACTTCTTCAACGCGACCCTCGGGTCGTCGCACGACGACAAGTTCACCGCGGAGCTCCGCCTGTCGAGCGAAGGCGATACCCTCGACTGGATCGTCGGCCTGTACCACGAGGACAGCACGGATTCGAACGAGTTTGCGTTCGCTGCGCCCACGCTCGGCGGCGACGCCTCGACCCTGACCTACGCGGATTCGATCTCGGCCAATTTCTGGGAGTGGTACTGGTCCAATTACTACGGCAGCCCGGTCAGCTATGCCGATTCGACGGCACACTGGTACAGCGGCAGCCATACCGACTGGAAGCAGGATGCCGTTTTCGGTGAGGCCACCTGGCACGTCACCGACAGCCTGGACCTGACCCTCGGCGGACGCTATTTCGAGCGCTCGAACACGAACTGGTATTTCGTGAATCATCCGGGCGGCCCGAACCTCGCCGGCGAGCCGGACAACACGGCCGGCGACCGCGAGTACCGCCTCGCGCACGGCGGCAATCCGGCCGGGCGGACCGGCAAGGAACACCAGTTCGTGCCGAAGGTCAGCCTGAGCTACGGCCTCTCCGACGACCAGCTGGTGTACGCGCTGTACTCGCGCGGCGTGCGCCAGGGCGGCGTCAATCGCAGCCGCGGCCAGCCGTTCTTCCCGAACGCGTACGAGTCCGACATCATGGACAACTACGAGGTCGGCTATAAGTCCGAGTTCGCCGGCGGCCGCGGGCGGCTCAACCTGACCGTCTACAAGATGGACTGGAAGGACTACCAGCTCACGCTCGTCGACCCCACCGACAAGCCGTGCCTGGACGACAACGGCATTCCGCTGCCGGAAAGCGAATTCTCGATCCCCGGAGTGTGCGGCCAGCCGTGGCAGACGCTGGTGGCGAATGCGGGCAATGCGCACATCAACGGCGCGAACCTCGAGCTCGACTATGCTTTGGGCACCAACTGGCTGCTCGGCGTGAACTTCGAGCGGATGGAAGCCGAAACCGATACGCAGGCCGATCTCGACGGCGACGGCATCGACGACCTGGTCAAGGGACTGCGCCTGCCGCTCGTGCCGAAGAGCAAGGGCTCCGCCTGGCTCGAGTACCGGCGCCCGACGCAGCTGTTCGGCGACAACGAGATCTTCGTGCGCACGCAGTGGTCGTATACCGGCAGCACCCTGAACGTCCTCCAGCCGCGGGGAACGGATGTGCCGAACCCGCAGTTCAAGTCCGACGCTTACACGATCGGCGACCTGCGCGCCGGCATCGCGGGCGACGACTGGGAGCTGGACCTGTTCATCAACAACGTGACTGACGAGCGCGTGACCTACACCGTGGAGTCGGGCGCGTTCGAGTGGGCCGCGGCGCAGACCGCCGAAGGCAGGGCGCACCACCAGACGCTGTTCACGAACCGGCCGCTGGAGATCGGTGTGCGCTACATGAAACGCTGGGGGGACTGAGCGGGCGCCGCTCGCCGGGCGCCATGCGGCGCCCGGCTTCAGTCCTCGTACGGCCAGACCTCGAGGCCGTGGATGGCGTTCCGGATGTCCATGGTGAGGTTCACCGTCCCGACGGTCATGCCGGTGACGACGTCGTAGATGCTGACGGTCGACGGGGAGGAGCCGCCGACGACCAGCCGCTCCCCGTACGTGCAGAGCCCGCGGCCGAACGCCTGGCGCGCGATCTTCGAATCGTCGATGCCCGCGAACAATATATCGGACTCCTCGTAGCGCCTGATCCGGAACGCCCGCTGCCGGCCGTCGCGCCGCACGTAGCGCACGCAATCGGCCGCGGTGTCGTTGAACAGGACGCCGTCCTGCCACGGCTGCGCGTTGTGCACGCCCGCCGGCAGGGTGCAGACCTCGCGCACGGCCATGGCCTGGTTCAGCTGCAGCAGCGTCCGGGTGCGCAGCCCGCTCAAATAAATGCCCGTGGCATCGACGTGCACCATGTTGACGTGGAAGTCGTTGCCCGGTGACGGCCCGAGCTCCGATCGCGGATCGAAGGCGAAGCCGGACCAGGCTCCGTACGGCCGCTGCAGGTGAAACCCCCAATCGAAGCGGCGGCTGTCGAGATCGAAGGCGAGCAGGCTGTCATAGCCCGTCGAGGTGAGGAACAGCTTGCGGTCGAACCGGCAGATCTCGTGGCAGTGCTTGAGGTAGCGGTTCCTGAACGACCCCGTGATGCGGAACTCGCGGTCGAAGCGGAACAGCTCGTCGCTCGCCGCGATGTAGACGTCCTCGCCGTCGAATGCGATACCGCGCAGGCCCCGATCGGCGCCACGCCCCTCCCAATCGATGTCGACGGTGTTCCAGTCGACCCTCTGCCGGCCGGTCCGCGCCTCGAAATCCAGCGTGTACACGCCGCCGTGGCTCTCGCCCTGCCGGCTGCCGCGAACCACCGAGGTCACAATGAGCCGGGGCAAGCGATTGGACATCAGGGCAAACGGTTCGAAGCGCGGGCAGCAACGCCGCCGATTGAAGCAGACGGACAGCCCCCGGGCAAATCGCCCACGACTTCAATCGCAGAGCCGTAGGAGCCCGTCATGCGGGCGACCGATTGCGTGGCCCGCCCTCTTTGGGAGCGCATCGCTCACGCACGTTTGGCTTCGGTCGCCCGCGTGGCGGGCTCCTGCGGGCGGTGGCTCGGTCGGTCGCGCGCGGTGCGGCTCCTACTCCTTGCAGAGGCGCAGGTCGCCGTTCAGGGTCTGGATGGTCACGCGGGCGCTGCCGCCGCCCTCGCTGAAATTGAGCTCGCTGCCCGGCGCGTAGCGGCTCGTGCGCTGGGGTTTCGGGCCGAAACAGTTGTCGATGTCGCCGTTGAAGGTCTCGATGTCGAAGCGCGCGGACAAATCGCCCTTGAAATTGACGTCGACCTCGCCGTTGACGGTCTCGACGTCCATGCGCCCGTTCGCGAGCAGCTCCCCGGTGAAGCTCAGGTCGCCCGAGACGGTTTCGGCGCGCACCGTATCGAACGCGCCGCCGTCGATGGTGAGGTCGCCGCTCACCGTGCCGGCCTGGATCTCGCCGGACAGGTCGTGCGCCTCGATGTCGCCGCTCACCGAGGAAAGGCGCGAACGGTTCGCGCTCCCGTTGCCGGAAACGTTGACGTCGCCGCTCACGGTCTCGGCGTCGACGTCGGCCGCGAAGGATTCCGCATCGATGTCGCCGCTCACCGAGTTCAGCCGCAGCTCACCGGTCACGCCACGCACCGTGATGTCGGTGCTGATGCCGGTCGCGTTGACGGAGCTCGCCTCGGGCACCTTCACGACGAGATCGCTCGATACGTCCTTGTGACCGCGACGTCCGGGAGTGCGCACCTCGATCCTGACGGTATCGCCCTTGCGCTCGAAGACGAGCTCCTCGACGTCCGAGCCGAGCTTGCCGGACACCTCGACGGCGTCGCGCGACCAGGCGGTCACCTTCACCGAGCCGGCCGTGTTCTCGATGGTCACGAGGCCGTCGGGGGCGGCTTCCAGCGTCCGCGGCAACGGGCCCGCGGCGAAGGCCGAGGCGACGAAGAGCATGAGGCAGGCGAGCCTCAGGCCCATGAAAGCGAGCTTGGTCATGTGCATACCGTCCTCAAATGTCCGCTCGGCGCATCGCTGCGCTGCGCGCAATGCTGTCCACTTTCTTCATCAGTCTGAGCTCCTGCTGGTACGCATCCAGCAGGAGGTCCTGCAGCAGCCGGTTGTCGGGTTGATCGGAAAGCGCCTTGTTGATCTCGGCGATCGAGGCGCGGATGTCGGTGATGTTGGCCTCCACGGCAATGCGCGTGTCGGGCGGCAGCTTCGCGAGCTTGGCGTCCAGGTTGGCCGCGAGCCTCGAGCGCGCGTCCACGAATCCGGGGCCGAGGTGATAGCGGTCGCCGAAGCTGCCCGCCACCATGTCGAAAGTGAGCGGTTCCGTGAGAGCGGCGTCCGGAGCACCCGCGCCGCCTTCGCGCTCCATCACGAGCACCGTGACTCCCGAGGAGGCGCCGACGAGCAGCACCACGGCCGCGGCCTGTGCCAGCCAGCGCTGCCACTGCCGGCCGCCACGGCCCTGCTCGCGGGCGATTGCCGTCTCGATGCCGGGCCACAGGTCACGGGGCGGCGCGATCTCGCGCGGCAGGGCGCGCGCGGCGCGCAGCAGGGGATCGTTGGCCAGGTTCTCGTCTTGCTCGTTCATCATTCGTCCACCGTCAGGTCGAGTTGCCGCGCGAGCAGCCGCCGGGCACGGTGCAGTTGCGCCTTGCTCGTGCCGGCCGCGATGCCCAGCATCTCGCCCGTTTCCTCATGGCTGTAGCCGTACACGGCGTTCAGCACGAAGACGTGCCGCGCCCCGGTCGGCAATTCCTGCATGGCGCGCTCGAGATCCTCGATCCCGCCGCTGTCTCCGATGCTGCCCGTGCCTTCCACCGCATCCGCCACGACCCGCAGCCGATCCTGCTCGCGCTTCGATTTCCGCATGCGTCCGAGCACCGCGTTCACGGCCACCCGGTGCAGCCAGGTGCCGAACGAGCTGTCGCCGCGGAAGCGGTCGAGGTGACGCCACGCCTGGAGGAAGGTCTCCTGCGTGCAGTCCTCGGCTTCCGCGGGCACGCCGGTCATGCGCAGGCACAGGCCGTAGACCCGGCCGGCATGCGTCCGGTACAGCGCCTCGAAGGCGCCGGTGTCCGAATTCCGGGCGCGTGCCAGCCATTCCTGCTCCTCGCCCTGGGCACCCGGGCTGCCCGGCAGCACCTGCTCGAAGGCGCCGCCGCTGCCGGCGGTGAGGCATGCTTCCAACGACTTCGTCTCCTCGTGCTTTGTCACTTGGATGCCCCCCGTGGACCGGGGGTTTGAGCGGCGGCGGGCGGGCTCCCGGGCGCCGGCGGCGATTCTGGTATCATCCCCCTGGCCTTGCCGGCGCTCATTGCCACGTGGCGTCAAGTGGCGGCGGCACCGACAGAAAAAGAACTATGGCATACATCGCAGCCGACCCGCACTGCGCGGGCCGGGACGGGGACGCGGCAACGCAGCCGGTCACGGCTTACTCGATCCTCTGGCTCGGGGGCGCCGGGCACGCTCGCGACTGGCTCGGGCGGCTGGAGCGCCTGCCGCTCTGCCGGACGCTCCTCAGCCGATCGCTCGCCGACTTTGCAGATCTCCCGACGAGCGGAATCGATCTCGTGCTGCTCGACGTGACGGGCGGTCCGTCCGCGGGCGTGCCGCAGCTCGTGCGCTCGCTCGAGGACCGGCCCGTCATTGCACTCACCACGCGCGAGCTCGAGCATCGCGGGGTCGCGGCGCTGCGCGCCGGGGCACAATCGTTCCTGTGCACGGACGGGGACATTGCGCCGGACGCGTTGCCGGCGGTATTCGCGCACGCGATCGAGAGGCATCGGCTCGTCAAGCGTCTCTCGGGCACGGATGCGCACGTGCTGTCGATTTTGAAATGCATCAACGACGGCGTGATCGTCGTGGACGCCGCGGGCCGCGTCATCGACGTGAACCCGGCGGCCTGCTCGATCCTCGGGCTGCCGCGGCGGCAGCAGCCGCCGGCGGACTGGGCGGCCGGCTTCTGCGGCGTCGCCGCCGACGGCATCACGCGATTGCGCCCCGAAGAGCTGCCGCTCGCGCGCGCGAGCCAGGGCCGCAAGTTCTCCGGCCTGGTCGCCGTGCATCGTGTGCCGGGGCAGCCCGATCTCGTGCTCAGCCTGAACGGGCAGGGCGTGTACGACGGCGAGGGCGAGCTCGCCGGCGGCGTGGTCACGTTCCGCGACGTGACCGACGTGACCCGCCGCACGCTGGAGCTCGAGAAGCGCGCGCAATACGACGAGCTCACGCTGCTGCCGAACCGCAGCCTGTTCCTGCGCCAGCTCGAGAAGGCGGCAGGCAGGGCGCGCCGCAAAGGCACCTCGATCGCGGTGCTGTTCATCGACCTCGATCGCTTCAAGTCCGTGAACGACACGCTGGGCCACGATGCCGGCGACGAGCTGCTGCGGCGGGTAGGCGAACGGCTGACGCGCAACCTGCGCATCGGCGACCTGGCCGGGCGCTGGGGCGGCGACGAGTTCGTCGTCTGCCTCGAGGACTTCGGCGAATCCGAGAACGCGGCGGCCGCCGCGCAGAAGCTCGTGCTCGCGCTTTCCGAGCGCTACGACCTGCGCTCGAGCGAGGTGTATGCGACGCCGAGCATCGGCATCGCGCTCTATCCCGACGCCGGCCAGGACCCGGAGCAGCTCGTCAAGGCGGCGGACCTCGCCATGTACCAGGCGAAGAAGCGCGGTGGCGGGCGCTTCCATTTCTTCTCGGACGCGCTGAACACGCACATCGCGCAGCGCGAGGAGCTGGAGCTCGGCTTGCGGCATGCACTGGTGCGGCGCGAGCTCATCCTGCACTACCAGCCGCGCATCGAGGTCGGCAGCGGCCGCCTGATCGGGCTGGAGGCGCTGCTGCGCTGGCAGCATCCGCGTTACGGGCTGCTGCCGCCGGGCCGCTTCCTCCCGATCCTCGAATCGAGCGGGCTCATCCATTCGGCCGGCGAATGGGTCATCGAGACCGGCTGCCGGCAGCTGGCTGCCTGGCAGCGGCGCTTCGAGCTGCCCGACCTCGCGCTCGCGATCAACCTTTCGCCGCAGCAGCTGCTGCATCGGCGGCTGGTCGATACCGTCTCGAAAGCGCTCGCCGACAACGCGCTCGACCCCGGCTGCCTCGAGCTCGAGATCGACGAAAGCGGCATCCGCCCGGGCCGCACCGCCGAACAGGGCACGCTCGAAGGCCTGAGGTCGGTCGGAGTGCGCCTGTCACTCGATCATTTCGGCACGCGCGACGTCTCCTTCCGCTCGCTCGATACCGGCGTGATCGACGCCTTCGTGCTCGACATCTCGCTCATCCGGGACGTCACCGAGAACGATGCGCACCAGCGCATCGTGCGGGCGGCCATCGCCATGGCGCGCGGACTCGATCTCGAAGTGGCGGCCGAAGGTGTGGAGACGATCGCGCAGCTCGAGTTCCTGAGGAACTGCGACTGCGACCTGGCGCAGGGTTTCCTGATCGGCCGGCCGATGCAGGCGGAGAAAATCGCCGCGCTGCTGCACCGCAACACGGCCGCCGCCGCGCCGCTGTAAATACAAAGAGAAGCGCTAACCTGGGAATAATTCGCGAGCTGCGCGAGATTCGGGGATCTCAACCGGTCACGATCCCGGCTAAGGTAGCTCCTTGCCCGAGGCGTCCTTCGTTGACGCGGGCGGGGGGAGGTCTATGATCGATGGCCATGCAGGCCGAGTCGCTCGAGGTCCTCGAAAGTGCCGCGGTGCCGCCCGCGCAGGCGCGCGCGATCGTTCGGGCGATCGAGATCGAGATCGCGGGTGCGAAGGACGTGCTGGCGACCAAGCACGACATGGTGCTGCTGCGCGCGGAAATGGTCGAGATGATCTCCAGCGTCCGCAGCGAGCTGAAGTCCGATATCGGTCAGCTGCGCAGCGACATGAAGTCCGAGATCGGTCAGCTGCGCGCCGAGATGAAGTCTGATGCTGGTCAGCTGCGCAGCGACATGCAATCCGGGCAAAGCGACCTTCGCGGCGAGCTGCGGGCGGAGCTGCACGGCGCAGCCAGCAGCATCACCCGCCAGATGTACACGGCGATGCTGGGCCAGATGGCCGTCCTGCTCGGGCTCGCGTACTTCTTCGTGACCCGCCCGGCCGGATGAATCAAGCCGAGCCCGGCACGAATTCCGCGAAAAAGACCAGCGCGAGGAACCCGGTCACGCTCATCACCACGGTGTACGGTAGCGCCATGTACACCATGCGCCCGTAGGAAAGGCGGATCAGCGGCGCCAGTGCGGACGTGAGCAGGAACAGGAACGCGGCCTGCCCGTTCGGGGTGGCGACGCTCGGGACGTTCGTGCCCATGTTGATGGCCACCGCCAGGGCATCGAACTGCTCCCGGGTCAGCCCGCCCGCCTCGAAGACCTCCTTCACCTCGGTGATGTAGATCGTCGCCACGAACACGTTGTCGCTGATCGCGGAGAGCAGGCCGTTCGCGGCGTAGAAGAGCGCCGCCTGCGTCGTGCCCTCGTACTGCAGCACCCAGTGCATCACCGGGCTGAACAGCCCCTGGTTGGCGATCACGGCGACGACGGCGAAGAACACGACGAGCAGCGCGGTGAACGGCAGCGCCTCCTCGAACGCGCGGCCGAGGCGGCTCTCCTCGGTGATGCCGTTCAACGCCGTAGCGAGCACGATGACGAGGAGACCCACGATGCCGGGCTCGGCGAGATGCAGCCCGAGCGCAAGGATCAGCACGACCGCGACCAGCGCCTGCACGAGGATCACAAGCTTCTCCTCGCGCGTGCGCTTCGCCGATGCGGCCGCGTCGTACGCCTCCAGCACGTCGCGGACCTTGTCCGACAGCGGCACGCCGTAGCTGAACAGCCGGAAGCGTTCCAGGAGCGCACAGGTCACGAGCCCCATCGCGAGCACCGGCAGGGAGACGTGCGCCATCTGCCTGAAGAAGGTGCCGAAGTCCCAGCCCATCACCTCGCCGATGAGGAGATTCTGCGGTTCGCCGACCAGCGTGGTGACGCCGCCGAGCGCCGTGCCGACCGCACCGTGCATCATGAGGTTGCGCAAAAAGCCGCGGAACTGCTCGAGATCGCCCCGGTGCAGCTCGCCGACCTGGTCGTCGATTGCCGGGTCGTGATCGCGATCGAAGGACACGCCGGAGGCGACCTTGTGATAGACGGAGTAAAAGCCGGCAGCGACCGTGATGATCACCGCCGTCACCGTCAGCGCGTCGAGAAACGCCGAGAGGAACGCTGCAGCACCTGTGAACATCAAGGACAGCAGGATCTTCGAGCGCACGCCGAGCAGGATGCGGGTGAACGTGAAGAGCAGCATCTCGCGCAGGAAATAGATGCCGGCGACCATGAAGATCAGGAGCAGGATCACCGAGAAGTTCACCTGCGCCTCGTGGTACACCATTTCCGGCGTCGCCATGCCGAGGGCGACCGCCTCCACCGCGAGCAGCCCGCCCGGTTGAAGCGGATAGCACTTGAGCGCCATCGCCAGGGTGAAGATGAACTGGAATACCAGCACCCAGCCCGTGATGAAGCCGCCGACCGTCCAGTACAGGATCGGGTTCAGGACCAGGAACGCCACGATGGCGAGCTTGTACCAGTCCGGAGCCTGGCCGAGGAAATTGCGATAGAGGGCGCTCGCGGTGATGTTGAGCGTCATTGTTCCTTCCGAGTTGTGCCGGGAGCCGACGCGCCCTTCGTTGTTGTAGCCAAAGCGGCAGGATCCGGGCGCGACGAGGCGCCTATGCTACCGGGGATTCCAGGTGCTTGCATTGCAAAGCGTCGGCAACGCCTGAGCCTCCGAAAAGATGCGACGAACGCAGCCGCGCGCGATGCGCGCTCCTGTTGATCATTGTCCGGGGCCCGCCTCCCTGCCGCAGCTCCAGCAGGCGCCGAACTGCCCCTCGTTGTCCGCGCCGCAATGCCCGCACACCCACGGCGCGCCCGGGCTTTCGTCTGCAATGCGCGCGGCGTCGATCAGCTCGAGCGCGCGCGCGTGGTCGAGATCGTTCCTGACCCAGAGCTCCGGCCACACCTCGTTGTACGGCAGCTCGCCGACCACCGAGCCCAGGTACTCGTTCCTGATGAACGCGGGGATGCCCTCGCTCGCGAGCAGGTTGCGCCAGTGGCTGATGGTGACCAGTGAATCGGCCGACGTGACCTTCTTCATCGCGCGTTCGCTCCGCCGAGCGCCCTGAGGAACGCCGCCGGGTCCTCGCCGCGCTCGAGGACCTCGACGAGCGCCGAGCCGACGATCGCGCCCGACGCGTGGCGTCCGACGGCGCTCACGTCGGCGGCCGTGCGGATGCCGAAGCCCGCGCACACCGGCAACGGCGACGCCGCGCGGACCCGGTCGAGGTAGTCCGCGAGCTCCGCCGGCAGGCCCGCGCCGCCGCCGGTGATGCCGGTGACGGTGACCGCATAGAGAAATCCGCGCGAAGCCTGCGCAAGCCGCGCAAGCCGCGCCGGGGGCGTCGCCGGCGTCACGAGCTGCACGAGGCCGACCCCTTTCCCGGTAAGCGCGGCGCGCAGCTCGTCGCTTTCCTCGAGCGGCAGGTCGGGCACGATGAAGGCGTCGACGCCGGTTGCGGCCGCGCGCGCCGCAAGGGCCTCGTACCCGAACGCGAGCAGCGGATTGAGATAGGACATCATGACGAGCGGCGCGGCGAACGGCTCGTCCGCATTGGCGAGCTGCTCGAAGATCCAGGAAAGGGAGACGCCGTTCGCGATCGCGGCGTGGCTCGAGCGCTGGATGGTGAGGCCGTCCGCCATCGGGTCGGAGAACGGCACGCCGATCTCCACCACGTCACCCACTTCGGCGACCGCGCGCAGCACGCGCGTGAAGTCGGCGGGCTCCGGGTAACCGGCGGTGACGAACGGAATCAGCGCCGTGCGGCGTGCCGCATTGGCGGCACGGATCGCCGCGGTGATGCGCTCGTGCGCCGTCATGGCTGTCCCGCTCCCGCGGTGCGTTCCTGGGTTGCCACGGCCCGGCGCTTCGGCGGATGCTGCGCGAGCGTCGGCATGTCCTTGTCGCCGCGGCCCGAGTTGCCGATCAGGATCAGCGCGCCCGGATGCTCGCGCGCCCAGCGCTTCGCGGCGGCATACGCGTGCGCCGTCTCGAGCGCGGTCAGGATGCCTTCGCATTCGCACAGCTCCTCGAGTGCCGCGAGCGCCTCGTCGTCGCTCGCCGTGACGTACTCGACGCGGCCGACGGCCTGCAGGAACGCGTGCTCGGGGCCGACCCCGGAATAGTCGAGGCCCGCGGAAATGGACTGCGTCTCCTGCACCTGGCCGTCGGCGTCCTGCAGCACGAGCGTGTAGGCGCCCTGCAGCACCCCGGGCGTGCCGGTCGCGAGCGTCGCCGCGTTGCGCCCGAGCTCGCTGCCCGTGCCGCCCGCCTCCACGCCGATGAGCGCCGTGCCGCGGTCGCCCAGAAGCGGATGGAACAGGCCGATGGCGTTCGAGCCGCCGCCGACGCAGGCGAACGCGGCATCGGGCAGGGCGCCCGCGGCCTCGAGCATCTGCGTCCGCGCCTCGCGCCCGATGACGGACTGCAGCTCGCGCACGAGATAAGGATAAGGATGCGCGCCGACCGCGGAACCCAGCAGGTACCACGTGCCGTCCGGGTCCGTCACCCAGTCGCGCAGCGCCTCGTCGATCGCCGCCCGCAGCGTGCGGTCGCCGGTTTCGACCGGCATCACCTCGGCCCCGAGCCGCCGCATGCGGTCGACGTTCGGCGCCTGGCGCTGCATGTCGACGGCACCCATGTAGACCCGGCAGGGCAGCCCGACGCGTGCGCACGCCGCCGCCGAGGCGACGCCGTGCTGCCCCGCGCCCGTTTCCGCGATCACGCGGCGCGAGCCGTGGCGCTTCGCGAGCAGCGCCTGCCCGATCGCGTTGTTGATCTTGTGCGCGCCGGTGTGCGCGAGATCCTCGCGCTTCAACCAGACGTCGACGCCCCAGCGGCGGCTCAGCGCCGGCGCGCGGGTCAGCGCCGTCGGGCGCCCGACCCAGGTGGTGAGCTCGCGCGCGTATTCCTCCTGGAACGCGACGCTGCCCAGGTGCTCGCGCAGGCAGGCTTCGAGGCGCTCGAACGCGGGCACCAGGGTCTCCGGCACGTAGCGCCCGCCGAACGGGCCGAAGCGGCCGCGCTCGTCCGGCAGCTCGCCCCCGATGCACGCCGCGAGCAGCGCCTCCGCGTTTTCGATTCTTGCCTGCATGTCGCTCCTCATCCCGCGGCGGCTCGCGCGGCCTCGACGAAAGCGCGGATGCGCGCCGGATCCTTCACCCCGGGCGCGGATTCGACCGCGCTCGACACGTCGACGCCGAACGGCGCCACCCGGCGTATCGCCTCGGCCACGTTGTCGCGATCGAGGCCGCCCGCGAGGATCATGCGGCCGCGCCGCGCGAGGCGCGCCGCCTCGCTCCAGTCGACGCGCTCGCCGCGCCCGCTCGTCGCGCCTTCGTACAGAAACAAGTCCGGCAGCGGCACCGGCAGTGCGCTCCCCTGCCGCAGCACGGGCCAGCGCTCGATCTCCGCGGGCACCTCGAGCTGCTCGAAATCGCGGGCATCGGCCTGCAGCACGTCCGGACAGAACAGTATCTCCACCTCGCGCCACTCCTCGGGCGTCGGGTGCAGCATCACGGCGACCCGTTTGACGCCCCGCGGCACGTCGCGCGCGATCACGGTCGCCTCGCGCGCGGTCACGCGCCGCGGCGAGGGCGCGAACACGAAACCCACGGCGTCGGCCCCGGCGGCTACGGCGGCGCGCACGGCCTCCACGTGGCGCAGCCCGCAGATTTTCACGAGCAGCGTCACTCGTCGGCCGCCTTTTGGTCGCGCGCAATGCGCGCTCCTGCAGCAGCGGCGCGCCCGGCGGCCAGCATCGCGCGCAGCAGCGCGCCCGGATCCTCGGCCCGCATGAGCGCGGTGCCGACGAGCGCCAGGCCGTAGCCCGCCGCCGCCGCCCGCGCGGCGTCCGCGGCGTCGTGCAGCCCGCTCTCGGCGACCGCGATGGCACTGCCCGGCAGCTGCGGCGCGAGTGCCGCGAGGCGTTCCGGATCGACGGCGAGGGTGCGCAGGTCGCGCGCGTTCACGCCGACCAGCAGCTCCCCGGCCGCCGCGCGCGCGGCGCAGCGCTCGTCCGCGAGCAGCGCCGCCGTGCGGGCAAGGTCCGCCGCGTCGAAGGATTCGAGCAGCACGAACAAACCGAGCTCGAACGCGCGCTCGAGCAGTCCTGCGAGGCGCGCGTCGTCGGTGAGCGCGACGATGAGCAGCACGCCGCTCGCGCCGGCCGCGCGCGCCTCGTCGAGCTGGCGCGGAGCGACGAGAAAATCCTTGCGCATGACCGGGACGCGGCCGTCCACGGCCTCGACGATCCGCGTGAGCAGCGTCAGCGAGCCGCCGAACTCTTCAGGCTCGGTGAGCACCGAGATCGCCGCCGCGCCGGCGTCCGCGTACTCGAGGGCGCGCCGCGCCAGCGCGTCGGGATCGGCCGCGAGCCGGCCCTCCGCCGGCGAGCGCGGCTTGATCTCGGCGATGACGTCGAAGCCCGAAAGTCCGAGCGCCGGGCGCGCGAGGTCGCCGGCCGCGAGCTCGTGGCCGATCGCCGCCGCGCGCGCCGCGCTGGCGCGCGCCATGCGCTCGAGGAACCCGCTCATCCGGGGGCGGGCTCGGCCACGAAGCGGCGGCGCAGGCCGGCGAGCAGGCGCTCGCCGGCGCCGGAATCCAGCGCCTCGGCGGCCATGGCGATTCCTTCCTTCGCGTCGGCGGCGCGCCCCGTGAGCTCCAGCACCAGCGAGGCGCCCATGAGCAAGGCGTTGCGGTGGGCGCCGCGGTCGCCGCCGGTGAACACGCGCTCGAGCGCGCGCGCGTTGCGCACGGCGTCACCGCCGGCGAGCTCGCGCGGCGCGCAGCGCGGCACGCCGTAATCCTCCGGCGTGCGCTTCGTCTCGGTCAGCGTGCCCGGCCGCACGTCGTACAGCAGGAACTCGCCGCAGGGCGTCGCCTCGTCCCAGCCCGGCGCCCCGTGCACGACGAAAGCGCGCTCGATCGGCATGCCGCTCAGCGTCTCGGCCATGAGCCGAGCTGCCTCTGCGCTGAAGGCGCCGATCAGCTGGTACGGCGGCGCCGCGGGATTGGTGAGCGGCCCGAGCAGGTTGAACACGGTGCGTACCCCGAGTGCCCGGCGCACCGGCGCGATCGCTTTGGTCGCCGGGTGATAGGCGGGGGCGAACAGGAACGTGAAGCCGAGCGCGTCGAGGCAGGCCATGGCGGCCTTGTCGTCGAGCGGCACCGGCATGCCGAGGCGCTCGAGCAGGTCCGCGCTGCCGCAGCGGCTCGAGACCGAACGGTTGCCGTGCTTCACCACCCGCACGCCGGCGGCCGCGGCAAGGAGGCCGGTGCCGGTCGAGAGGTTGAAGCTGCCCGAGCCGTCGCCGCCGGTGCCCACCGTGTCCACCGTCGGGCTGCCGTCCGGCACCAGCGGGTGCACCGCGAGCTCGCGCATCGCGGTCGCAAAGCCCCGGATCTCCTCGGCCGTCTCGCCCTTGGCGCGCAGCGCGGCAAGCAGCGCACCGGCGAGCGCCGGCTCGAGCTCGCCGGCGGCCAGCGCGTGCATGAGGGACGCCGCCTGCTCCTCGGTCATCGAAATGCCGTCGAGCACGCGGCCCAGCAGTCCCGAGAACTCCCGGCTCACGACGCGCGCATCCGCATGAAGTTGACCATCAGCCGCTCGCCTTCCGGCGTCAGCACGCTTTCGGGATGGAACTGTACTCCCTCCAGCGCGAGCGTCCGGTGCCGCACACCCATGATTTCCCCTTCTTCCGTTTCAGCCGAAACTTCGAGCTCGCCGGGCAGCGTGTCCCGCTCCGCCGTGAGTGAATGATATCGTCCCGCCTCGAAGGGCGAAGGCATTCCGGCGTAGATCGTGCGTCCGTCGTGGCGCACGCGCGAGGTCTTGCCGTGCATCAGCCGCTCGGCGCGCACCACCGCGCCGCCGAGCGCGGCGACGAGACACTGGTGACCGAGGCAGACGCCGAGCACGGGTATCTCGCCCGCGAACGCCCGGATGAGCGCGAGCGACATGCCCGCCTCCTCCGGGCGGCCGGGCCCGGGCGAGATCACGAGGTGGCTGGGTGCGAGCGCGCGCGCCTCGGCGACCCCGAGCGCGTCGTTCCGGTGCACCAGCACCTCGGCACCCTGCGCGGCGAACGCCTGCACCAGGTTCCAGGTGAACGAATCGTAGTTGTCGATGAGCAGGATGCGCGGCGCGTTCACAGCCCTTCTCCCGCGAGCTCGAGCGCGCTTGCGAGCACCGCGCTTTTCGCGAGCACTTCCCGGTATTCGCGCGCCGGGTCGCTGTCGGCGACGATGCCGGCGCCCGCCTGGAAGGAATACTCGTCGCCGTTCACCACGATGGTGCGGATGGTGATCGCCTGGTCCATGTCGCCGCCCGCCCCGAAATACCCCGCCGTGCCGCCGTACAGGCCGCGGCCGGTTTCCTCCAGCTCGTCGATGATCTGCATGGCGCGGATCTTCGGTGCGCCCACCAGCGTGCCGGCCGGGAAGCTTGCGGCGAACAGGTCGAAGGCGTCGCGGCCGGCCGCGAGCTCGCCTTCGACGCCGCTCACGATGTGCATGACGTGACTGTAGCGCTCGATCGCGCGATACGGCGCGACCCGCACGCTGCCCGGCACCGCGACCCGCCCGAGATCGTTGCGCGCGAGATCGACCAGCATGACGTGCTCGGCGGCTTCCTTGGGATCGGCGAGCAGCTTCTCCGCGGCGCGCGCGTCCTCCTCCGGGGTGGCGCCGCGCGGCAGCGTGCCGGCGATCGGCCGCAGCGCCGCTCGCCGCCCGTGCAGCCGCACGAGCGCCTCGGGTGAGGAGCCCGCCACCTTGAGGTCCCCGAGCGAGAGCCAGAACATGTACGGCGACGGGTTGAGCAGCCGCAGCGCACGATAGATCTCGAACGGCGGGACGCCCGTGCGCCCGGAGAACAGCACGGACAGCACGATCTGGTAGATGTCGCCGGCGGCGATGTGCTCCTGGGCCGTGGCCACCCGCTCGCGGAAGCTCTGCTCGCTCATCGCGGCGGCCGGCCGCGAGAAGGCATGCGGGCCGCCGTTCGCGGGCAGCGGGCCGCGCAGCAGCCGGATCACCTCGCGGCGCAGGCTCAGCCGCTCGGCCGCCGGGCCGGCATGCAGCAGCGCGACGCGGCGGGTCAGGTGATCGAACACGAGCAGGGACGGCGCGGCGACGAACGCCGCATCGGGCATTCCGGGCGCGCGCGGCAGGCGCCGCGGCAGGTCCTCGAAAAGGCGCACCACGTCGTAGCCGGAAACGCCGACCAGGCCGCCGGTGAACGGCACGCCGTCGGGCGCGGGCAGAAGGCGCGGCGCGCGGGCGAGCGCCTCGCGCAACACGTCCAGGTAAACGTCACGGCTTTCAGGCACCGGCCGGCGCTCCGCGCCGACGGCGAGCCCGGTTTCGTCGAGCCGGATCGGCAGCGCATCGCCAAAGCCCAGGAACGAATAACGCGCGCGGCGCTCGCCCCGCTCGACGCTCTCGAGCAGGAAGCACGGGGCGAGCGGGCCGAGCTTGAGCCAGGCCGAGACCGGCGTGTCGAGGTCCGCGGCGATGTCGAACGGCGCGTGCATGAGCGCCGCTCTCGCATTACCCAGGCTCGTATCCCCCAAGAAAGTCACTCCCAAAAAAGAAAGCCCGTCTCCGGTCATGCGGCGGAGACGGGCTTCGGTATCTGGCGGTGGCGAATTAAGACGTCAGCCGGCGGCCCTCTCCTCGGGGAGCTGCCAACGCCAAGCCTGGTTCTGCCGACCGTTCATTTGCGCCCGAGTATTACCGGCGAGCGCAGCGCCGTCAACCGGCAAACCGCGAAATCGCGGACCGCGGCTCACACGCCCGCCGCCACGAGCGAGGCGGCGTGGCGCCGCTCGATCACGGCGAAGGCGCGGCGATGGAAGCGGGCGAATGCCGCCGCGCTGCCGAAGCAGTCCGCGGGCGGCGCGGCAAAGGCGAAGGCATCCGCGCGCTCGAGGACGGGCAACAGGTCGAGATAATCGAGAGCGGAGCGCGCGCCGCGCGGCAGGATGGCGTAAGGCGAGAGCACCAGCAGGTTGCGGTGCCGCACGGCGGATTCGGCGAGCGCGCGCCGCCAGCGCGCCTGCCAGTCGTTGCGGCGCAGCGGGCAGCTCCAGCCGACGGCGGGCTCGGAGCGGAGCAGCGACGGCAGCGGCCCGTGCACGCGTGCGAGCGCCCGCGAGCGCGCCCACAGGAAAGCGTGCACGCGGACGACGACCTCGTCGAGCCAGCGCAGGCAGGCCAGGCCGGAAGGGTCGGCGCCGCGCTCGGCGACCAGGTCGCCCAGCCCGCGGAGCTCGATCGCAAGCCGGCGGTTGTCGGCCGCATCCTGCGCGAGGTCCGGGTCCGGCCAGCACAGGCGGTCGAGCAGCGCTTCGCCGATCTCGACGGCGGCGGCCAGCGCCTTTCCCAGGCGCTCCCAGCTCAGCCGCCCACGGCCGTCGCTGAAATCCGTGAGGCACACGCCGAGCGGCAGCCAGGCACTGCCGGGCGGCACCTGCAGGCCGAGCGCCGGCAGCACCGCGGTCGCGGCCTCGTCACCGAGCAGCGGGCAGCGCGTCGTGACGCTCGCCCCGTACGCGGGCGCGAGCGGCTGCCGCCCGCCGCGGCAGCGCCACAAAAAGCGCCAGTGGTGCTCGGCCGCGCGCGCCGCGCGCGCATCGTCCGGCGGCCGCATCTGCAGGCCGTCGAGCAGCACGTAACGCGGACCGTCCCCGAGCAGCACCGAGGAGAGCAGGCGATACGCTTCCAGCGGCACCACGTGCGACGCGAGCGAGATGCCGATCCCGCGGGCCGTGAGGTGCGCGGCGGCCAGCCGCGCGCGCAGCTCGTTGAGGAAGGCTTCGAGCGCGCCGATCGCCGCATCACCCGCGCCGAGCGCGGTCAGCCCGAGCGTGACCGGCACGCCTTCGCGCACCGGGGCCAGGATGCGCTGCCACGCGGCGGCGTCCCCCTGCATTTCGATCTCGCCGACGGCGATCCGCAACGTCGCGCCGCCCGCCGTGCAGCCCGCGCGTGCCGCGAGGACGCGCGGCTCGACGCCCGCCGCGCGGAGCTCGCGCACGAGCTCCTGCACGGCGCCGCGCTGCGCGTCGCCGCTTGCCGACGGTGCCGCCGCCGGCTCCGGCTGCCTGCTGGCGTTCTCGAGCATGGCGTCCTTCCCTGGACCTCGCCGCAGTGTCCTACGGCTGCCGGCAGGACGCGCGTGCCGTTTCTCGTGCTTTTGCGAAGAATTTGGCCGCGGGCGTACCCGGCACCGCCCCCTGCAGGGTCCGGCGCGCGCGGCTGCGTTACACTAGACGACCGCCGCCCACGGGAGGAGGCAATGCCCTCGTTCGACGTCGTCAGTGAATTCGACCTTCAGGAAGCGCGCAACGCGGTCGACCAGGCCAACCGCGAGGTGGACACGCGCTTCGACTTCAAGGGCACCGGGTCGAAATTCACGCTCGAGGACAACGTCGTCCTGCTCCGTAGCCAGACCGAGTTCCAGCTCCAGCAGATGCTGCCGATCCTGCACCAGAAGCTGGCCAAGCGTGGCATCGACCTCGCGTGCCTCAAGGAAGAGCCGCCGGAGATCAGCTCGAGCGAGGCGCGCCAGAGGGTCGTGCTCCGCTCGGGGCTGGACGCCCCGCTCGCGAAGGAGCTGGTGAAGACCCTGAAGGGGAGCAAGCTCAAGGTGCAGGCCGCAATCCAGGGCGACAAAGTGAGGGTGACCGGCAAGAAGAAGGACGATTTGCAGGCGGCGATCGCCCTGCTGAAGCAGGCCGACGTCGACATGCCGCTGCAGTTCGAAAATTTCCGGGACTGACTCCGGCCGCCGGGGAGCAACAGCCATGCAGAAGGCACTGCGCCGGCAGGACATCGTTTTCGAGCACAAGGACCAGGCGCTGCGCGACGACGTGCGCACGCTCGGCACGCTCGTCGGCGATCTCCTGAAGGAACAGGGCGGGGCCGAGCTCTTCGACTTCGTCGAGGACGCGCGGCTGCGCTCGATCCGGCGGCGCGAGGGCAACGAAAAGGCCGGCGAGGAGCTCGCGGAGCTGGTGGCCGACCTCGATCTCGACTTCGCGCTCGAGGTGATCCGCTCCTTCTCGACCTACTTCCAGATGGTGAACACCGCCGAGAAGGTGCACCGCATCCGGCGCCGCCGCGAATACCTGCGCAAGGAAGGGGATTACCAGCCGGGCGGCCTCGAGGACACCCTGGTCAAGCTGAAGGCGGCGGGCGTCACCGTGCCCGAGCTCCAGGAGCTGCTCGACTCGCTGCAGATCCAGCCCGTGTTCACGGCGCATCCCACCGAGCCGACGCGCCGCACCATCCTGCGCAAGGAGCAGAACATCGTGCGCCGGCTCGTGGACATGCTGAACCCCACGATGACGGCGCAGGAGATCAAGGTCTGCCTCGAGAACATCAAGCTGGAGGCGACCACCGGGTGGCAAACCGACGAGCATCCGTCGGAGCAGATGACCGTCGCCGACGAGCTGGAGCACGTGCTGTTCTTCGTCACCGACGTGCTGTACCGCGCGATCCCGCCCTTCTACGAGGATCTCGAGAGCGCCGCGGTGCGCGTTTTCGGCGAGGAGGCGCGCGCGCTCAGGGTGCCGGTGATCGTGCGTTTCGCCTCCTGGGTCGGCGGCGACATGGACGGCAATCCGAACGTCAACGCGAAGGCCATCCGCTCGACGATGGCGCGCCAGCGGTCGCTGATCCTCGACCTGTATTACCGCGAGTGCGCGAAGCTCTCGACCAAGCTGTCGCAGTCCGTGAGCCGCATCGGCTTCGACCCCGCGCTCCTCGCGCGCATCGAGGAATACACGCCGGTGTTCCAGCAGGCATATCACTCGGTGCCGGCGCGCCACCGCGACATGCCCTACCGCGTGTTCCTGCGGCTGGTGCAGCAGCGCCTGCAGGCGACTTATGACGACGAGGCGTATCCCTACGAGAACGCGGGCGAGCTCAAGGCCGACATCGAGCTGATCGCACAAAGCCTCGAGGCCAACAAGGGGGAGCACGCCGGGCTTTTCGCCGTCAGGCGGCTGTTGCGGCGCATCGACACGTTCGGCTTCCACCTCGTGACGCTGGACGTGCGCCAGGACGCGATGGTGCACCGCGAAGTGATCGGCGAATGCCTGGGCGACGACCAGTGGCTGTCCCGGAGCCCCGAGTACCGCCTCGCGCGCATCGCCGAGGCGATCCGCCAGAAGGATCCGGCGCCTTACGAGCCGAGCACGAAAGTGCGCAAGACCCTGGCGGTGTTCCACGCCATCTCGTTCTGCCGCCGCAAGTACGGGCAGGAGGCGATCGGTCCTTTCATCGTGAGCATGACGCAGGACGCCGACGACATCCTGTCCGTGCTCCTGCTCGCGCAATGGGGCGAGATGCAGAACCGGCGCGGCGAGGTCCCGCTGGACGTCGCCCCCCTGCTCGAGACCGTCGACGACCTCGACCGCGGCCCGGAGATCATGCGCACCGTGTTGCGGCACGAAATCTACCGCGAGCACGTCGAGCAGCGCGGCGGCAAGCAGATGGTGATGATCGGGTACTCCGACAGCAACAAGGATTCCGGCTTCGCCGCGGCGCGCTGGGCGCTCCAGCACGCGCAGGTTGAGCTCGTGAGCGCGGTCACCGGCGAGGGCATCGAGCTCGAGCTGTTCCACGGCCGCGGCGGCACCGTGAGCCGCGGCGGCGGCAGGACCCACAATGCCGTGCTCGCCGCCCCGCCCGGCACCGTGAACGGCCGCCTGAGGGTCACCGAACAGGGCGAGATCATCAACGAGAAGTACGGGCTGCGCGGCATCGCGCTGCGCACGCTGGAGCAGGCCACCGGCGCGGTCGCACTGGCCACGGCCCTGCCGCAGCACCGGGGCGCCGATGTGCCCGACTGGTACGGCACGATGCAGGTCGTCGCCGACGTGAGCCGGCGCCGCTATCGCGAGCTCGTCTACGAGAGCCCGCGCTTCTACGAGTATTTCCGAAAGGCGACCCCCATCGATCTCATCGAGCGCATGCGCATCGGCTCGCGCCCGGCATCGCGGCGCGGCAAGGCGGGCGTCGCCGACCTGCGCGCGATCCCCTGGGTCTTCGCATGGACGCAGAGCCGCAACATCCTGCCCGGCTGGTACGGCCTGGGCAGCGGGCTCGCCGCCGCGCGCGAACGTTACGGCCAGAGCACCCTGCGCGACATGTACGACGAGTGGTATTTCTTCCGCACGCTCGTGAGCGACGCGGAGATGATGCTCGCCAAAGCCGACCTCACCATCGCCTGCATCTACTCGAAGCTCGCGGGCGAGCTGCACGACGAGTTCTTCCCCGCTGTCGAGCGCGAATTCGCGCTCACGCAGGAGCTCGTTCTCCTCTGCTCCGGGCAGGACGTGCTGCTCGAGAACGACACCACGCTGCAGCGCTCCATCATGCTGCGCAACCCTTACGTCGACCCGATGAGCCTCATGCAGGTCGACCTGCTCGCGCGCGGGCGCGCCAGCGACTGCACCGACGAATCCCTCCTCGACGCCCTGTTCGCCAGCGTCAACGGCATCGCCCAGGGCCTGCAAAACACCGGCTGACCCACCCCGCCCCCACCGCCCCTGCCCTCGTTCGGTGGCTCGCAGCGTTTGCGTCGTGCGCCTGTGGGAGCGCGCCATGCGCGCGACCGAACGAAGGCACGGACGACGAACGGAGCCACGTTCGTCGGTCAGCATCGTTCACGCACGGGACCTTCCGGGCCACGAGGAACATCGCAGTCGCCCGCATGGCGGGCTCCTACGTGGGGCGGCGTTGTCCGCGGGGGTCAGGCGTTGAGGATCTGGCGGGCCCAGCGGACGACGGTGCGTACGCGCGGGGCGGCGAGGTCGTGCGCCGTGTCGAAATCGACCCAGCGGTACTCGTGATGCTCGGGGCGCGTGGCGCCGGGCAGGATACCGAGCGTGACGTCGGCGGTGCGGGTCTCGGCGAGGAAGTAGCGGGCGGTCTTGCCGTGCGCGTACGGGCCGGTGTCGAAGTGCACGTCGCCCCAGGCGAAGTCGAGATCGCGAATGCCGGTTTCCTCGGCGACCTCGCGGATGGCCGCGGCGAGCGGCGTCTCGCCGGGCTCGCGCAGGCCCTTCGGGAAGTCCCAGTTGCGGTAGGCGCGCAGCATGAGGGTGAGCCAGCCGCCGTCCACGCGGCGCACGACGACGGCGCCGCAGGACAGGTTGGCCGGGTCGTCGCTCACGCCATCCTCAGGACGTCGACGGGCGGCGCGTTCACCGCGCCGCGCGCGGCGAGGTAGCCGCTCAGGCAGACGAGCAGGACGCCGCCGGCGAGGCCCGCGGTCCAGAGCAGGGGGTCGAGCCGGTAGTCGAGGTCGAAGAGCTCGGTGGCGAGCACGGCGGCGAGGATCGAGGCGCCGGCGGATGCGAGCAGGCCGGCGGCGAAGCCCAGCGCCGCGAACTCCGCGAGCACGCCCGAGAGCACGGTGCGCCGGCGCACACCGAGCGCGCGCAGCATCGCACTTTCGTAACGGCGTTCGTCCATGGTCGACTGCACCGCGGCAAACAACACGGCGATGCCGGCCGCGAGCGTGAACACGAACACCGCCTGCACGGCGAGGCTCGCCTGGTCGATGATCGACCTGACCTGCGCGAGGATCGAGCCGAGATCGATCACGGAGACGCTCGGGTGCGCACGCACCAGGGTGAGCAGCACGTTCTCGTGCTCTTTTTCGAGGCGCAGGCTGGACACGTAGGTCGTCGGGAAGCCGTCGAGCGCGCCGGGCGACAGCAGCAGGAAGAAGTTCGGCCGGAAGGAATCCCAGTTGATGCTGCGCAGGCTGGTGATCCGCGCTTCGACCTCCTGCCCGGCGACCAGGAAGCGCAGCGTGTCGCCCAACCCGACACCGAGGTCCGCCGCCGCGTCCTCCTCGACGGAAACGAGCGGCGGGCCGCTGTAGTCCTCCGGCCACCATTCCCCGGCGACGATGGTGTTGCTGGAGTCCAGGGCGCGCGAAAAGGTCAGGTTCTGCTCGCGGTTCGCCATCCACTCGCCGTCGTCCCGCGGGTAGGAGCGGGTCGTGACCGACTCACCGTCGATGTGCGTCATGCGCGCGCGCACCAGCGGCACGAACCGCGGCGCAGGGATGCCGGCTTGCGTGAAGATGCGCGCAATCGAGCTCCGCTCGTCCGGCTGGATGTTGATGAGGAAGTGATTGGGCGCGTCCTCGTCGAGGCTCGTCTCCCACGCGCTGAGCAGGTCGGTGCGCACGAATGATAAGAGGAGCAGGATCGTCAGGCCGAGACCGAAAGCCACGACCTGCACCGTGCTGTCGCGCCCGCGCCGCGCGACGTTGGCGAGGCCATAGCGCCAGGCCACGCCGACGCCGCCGCGCGAGCGGCCGATCAGGAGCACGAGCAGGCGGCCCGTGACGTAGAGCGCCGCGGCGACGGCGAGCAGGCCGCCGAGCACGATCGCGAGCAGCCGGCCGTCGGGCACCGCGCGATACAAAAGCGCCGCGACCGCCGCGATCGAGAGCCCGGCCACGAGCAGGCGCGACGGCGGCGGCGGTATCGCGTCGCGCCGCAGCACCTTGAGCGGCGGCGTGTTGCGCAGCTGGAGGAGCGACGGCAGGGCGAACCCGGCAAGCAGCACGAGCGCCGCGCCGCAGGCGAGCAGCACCGGCGTCCAGCCCGCCGGCGGCAGGTCGCCTTCGAGCAGGCCCGCGAGCAGCACGGTGAGCAGCTCCTCCGCCGCGTAGCCGATCGCACTGCCCGCGGCCACGCCGAGCAGCCCGACGAGCACCAGTTGCAGCGCCGCGCCCGCGAGCACGAAAGCCTGCGTGGCGCCGAGGCTCTTCATGAGCGCCACGGTGTCCATGCGCCGATGCGCGAAGCGGCGCGCGGACATCGCGATCGCGACCGCCGACAGCAGCACGCTGATCACCGCCGTGAGCGACAGGAAGCGCTCGGCGCGATCCGCCGCCTCGGTTGCGCGCTCGCTCGAGTCCTCGCGCGTGCGGGCCCGGACGTTTTCCGGCAGCCGGTCTTCGACGGCGGCGTAGAAGTCGTCGACGTCCGCTTGCCGGCCCGCCACCAGCAGTGCATAGCCGACGCGGCTGCCCTCGCTCACGAGGCCGGTCCGGGGCACGTCCGCGACGTTGAGGAGCAGGGTCGGCGCCAGCGAGGCGAAACCGATCGACTGGTCCGGGCGGTAAGTGAGCACGGCCGCCACCTCGAAATCGGCCTCGCCGAGCGCCACGCGATCGCCGACGCCGACACCGAGGCGCGCGAGCAGGGCGGCGTCGGCCCACACGGTGCCGCCCGCGGGCACGCCGGCGGCGACCCGCTCCGCGCCGAACGGGCGATCGGCAATCCGCAGCTCGCCGCGCAGCGGATACCCCTCGCTCACGGCCCTGACCTGGGCCAGCGCGTTCGCGTCGCCCGCGAACACCACGCTCGGGAAGGATTGTGTCTCCGCCGTCTGCAGGCGGTGGGCGGCGGCGGCCGCGCGCCACTCTTCGGGGATCGGCTCCGGCGAGCGCAGCCGCAGGTCCGCCGCGAGAATCTCGTTCGCCTGCTGCGCGACCGCGCGGCCGATGCGGTCGGTGAGGAACCCGACCGACGTGAGCGCCGCGACGGCGAGCGCAACCGCGGCGAACAGCACCAGCAGCTCGCCGGAGCGCAGCTCGCGCCCGAAGGTCCTGAGCGCGTAAACGAGCGCGTTCACCGGGCCGCCGTGTCGCCGACCAGGCGGCCGGCCTCGAGGGCCAGCTCGCGCTCGCAGCGCGCGGCGAGGTCGCGATCGTGCGTGACCAGGACCAGCGTGGTCGCGGCACTCCGGTTCATGTCGAACATGAGATCGATCACCTGCCCGCCGGTGCGGCTGTCGAGGTTGCCGGTCGGCTCGTCGGCGAACAGCACGGCGGGATGCGTCGCGAACGCGCGTGCGAGCGCGACGCGCTGCTTCTCGCCGCCGGAAAGCTGGGACGGATAATGGCGCGCGCGCTCGCTCAAGCCCACCTGCCCGAGCACATCGCGCGCGCGCCGCTCGGCGTCGGGCGCGCCGGCGAGCTCGAGCGGCAGCATCACGTTCTCGAGGGCATTCAGCGACGGCACGAGGTGGAAGGACTGGAACACGAAGCCGACGTGCGCCGCGCGCAGAAGCGCACGGCCGTCCTCGTCGAGACCGGTCATCTCGGCGCCGTTCAGCCACACGGTGCCGGACGACGGCAGGTCGAGACCGGCCATGAGCGCGAGCAGCGTGGATTTGCCCGCGCCGGACGGGCCGACCACGGCCACCGATTCTCCGGGCGCGACGCTGAAGGTGACGTCGTCGAGAATGGTCAGACTGCCTTCCGGGCTGCTAACCTGCTTGCTCACCCCCAGCGCGGCGAGGACGGCGCCGGCGGGGGCCGTGTCCGACCGACCGTTCGACCCATTCGACATGCGGTATTTTCTGTCCTTGCTGATGCTCGTTGCCGCCGCGGCCGCGGCGGACGACCGGCCGACGGTGCTCGTGTTCGGGGACAGCCTGAGCTCGGGCCACGGACTGCAGATGGACCGGTCCTGGACGGCTTTGTTGCAGGAGCGGCTCGAGTCTCAAGGTTACGAATATCGGGTGGTAAACGCCAGCATCAGCGGCGAGACCACCGAGGGCGGCGCCGCCCGCATCGACGCCGCGCTGGCGCGTTTTGCGCCCGTGCTCGTGATCGTCGAGCTCGGCGGCAACGACGGGCTGCGCGGCTTTCCGCCCGCGCGCATCAAGGCCAACCTGGAAACGATCATCAGGAAGGTGCGGGCGAGCGGCGCCGGGGTCGTCCTGCTCGGCATTCGCATCCCGCCGAACTACGGGCCAAGGTATACTCAGGCGTTCGAGAACGTCTACCGGGAGCTCGCCGAGGAGCTCCGAGTGCCGTGGATCGAGTTCTTCATGCAAGGCATTGCGCTCGACGAAGGGCTGTTACAGGACGACCGGATACATCCGAACGAAAAGGCGCAGGGCCTGCTCCTGGACAACGCCTGGCCGGCGATCCGGGAGGCGCTGGACGCGATGCAGGCGAAGCGGCCGGCGGCGGCGCAATGACGACATGAGGAATCCCGTCGCGATCGACAAAATCTGGCTCGATTCCTACCCCGCAGGCATTCCGGAGACCGTCGAGACCCCGCGCTGGCGGTCGGTGCGCGACGTCTTCGAGCAGGCGTTCGCCGAATGGCCCGAGCGCCCCGCGTATCGCAACTTCGGCACGACCCTCACCTACGGGGAGCTCGACCGGCTGTCCGCCGCTTTCGGCGCGTTCCTGCAGAAAGAGCTCGGCCTCGTGAAGGGCGAGCGCATCGCGCTCATGCTGCCGAACGTCCTGCAGTACCCGGTGGCGCTGTGCGGCGCGTTCCGCGCCGGCCTCGTGGTCGTGAACGTGAACCCGCTATACACCGCACGCGAGCTGAAGCACCAGCTCGCCGATTCGGGCGCGCGCTGCATCGTCATCATGGAGAACTTCGCGCACGTGCTCGAGGGCGTGCTCGGGGACACCGCCGTGCAGCACGTCGTGACGACCACGATGGGCGACCTGCTCGCGAAACCGAAGGGCTGGCTCGTCGACTTCGTCGTGCGTTACGTCAAAAAGATGGTGCCCCCCTGGTCGCTGCCGGGGAGCATCCGCTTCCGCTCCGCGCTGGCGCGCGGGCGCGCCCTCTCGCTCGAGCCGGTGGAGCTCGGCTACGCGGATATCGCGTTCCTGCAGTACACGGGGGGCACCACGGGCCCCGCCAAGGGCGCGATGCTGAGTCACCGCAACATCGTGTTCAACCTGGAGCAGTCGGAGGTCTGGAAGCAGGACGTGTTCGAGGGCGTGGAGCGCATCGTGGTGATCACCGCGCTGCCGCTCTATCACATCTTCTCGCTGCAGAGTAACTGCCTCGGCATGGCGGCCAAGGGCGGCGAGAGCGTGCTGATCACCAACCCGCGGGACTTCCCGGCCTTCGTCAAAGAACTTGCGAAGGTCCGCTTCCATTACTTCACGGGGGTCAACACGCTGTTCGCCGCGCTGCTCGAAACGCCGGGCTTCGCCGAGCTGGATTTCAGCTCGCTCCGCCTCACCATCGGCGGCGGCATGGCGGTGCAGGAAGCCGTGGCAAGGAAATGGAAGCGGGTCACCGGCAATTCCATCGTCCAGGCCTACGGGCTGACCGAGACCTCGCCCGGCGCGATCGTGAATCCGCTGCACACGGAGGAATTCACCGGCTCCATCGGCTTGCCGCTGCCGTCGACCGAGGTGCGGATCTGCGACGACGAGGGCCGCGACCTGCCGCTCGGCGAGTCGGGCGAGATCTGCATCCGCGGACCGCAGGTCATGGAAGGCTACTGGAAGGCGCCGGAGGAAACCGCCAAGGTGATGCTGCCCGGCGGCTGGCTGCGCACCGGCGACGTCGGGCACATGGACGAGCGCGGGTACATCTACATCGACGACCGCAAGAAGGACATGATCCTCGTCTCCGGCTTCAACGTGTACCCGAACGAGATCGAAGGCGTGGTCGCGGAGCTGCCGGGCGTGCGTGAGGTGGCCGCCGTCGGCATCCCGGATGCCCGCTCGGGAGAGGTCGTGAAGCTGTTCGTGGTTCGCTCGGACCCGTCCCTCACCGAGGACGCCATCCTCGAGCATTGCCGGCAGAACCTGACCGGATACAAGATCCCGCGGGAGATCGAATTCCGCGACTCGCTGCCGAAGAGCAACGTCGGCAAGATCCTGCGAAGAGCGCTGCGGGAGTCGTAGGAGCGCGGAGCGCGCTCCTACACGAGAAGGCGCGACAGGTCGATCGTCACCCCGGCAAGCGCCGCGATCGGCAGCTCACCCGGCTCGGCCAGCTCCGACGCTTCCGCATACTGCCCGTCGACCGGCGAACGCCGGATCAGCAGCCGGGAATTCTGCAAGTCGACGATCCAGACCTCCGGGACACCGTGGCGTGCGTACAGCGGCACCTTGACGTCGCGGTCGTAGCGCAACGTGGAGTCGCTCACCTCGATGACCAGGAACGTGTTGTCGCCGGACGGATGGCCGGCACGGTAGTAGTCCGCGCGCGGCACGAGCAGCGCCACGTCCGGCTGCGGCTCGGACATCCGGCTCAGGCGGACGGCGCCCTGCACGCGCACGATGGCGCGCTCGCCGACGGCAGGAACCAGCAGGTGAGTCAGGCGGTCGACCACGCTGCCGTGGTCCGGGGCGATGGGCGGCATGTCGATGATCTCCCCCTCGATCAGCTCGACGCGCGCGTCCGGCGCCAGCAGGCCCACCTCGGCCATGCGGTAGTACTCGTCCACGGTGATGCGATGGCGGCGCGGCCAGCTTTCCATGGGCATGCCCATCAGGATCCTCCGGTCGGGCGAGTGTACACGCCGGGCAAAGCCCCATTGCAATAGCGCGTCGACGCTCGGGGTCGATTCTCTGCCCGCCGTGCGCGCGAGGCACGGCGCAAAACAGGGGAATCCGTGCAGAAGTGCAGCGCATCCCGGACCCGCGGGGAAGCTCCGCACGGCGTGCAGGATTTCCGCGGAGGTAGCGCCGGTTCCGGCGCCGGTCAGTGCCAGGCGGGGCTCAGGCGATGCACGGCGTCGACCATCACGCGCACGTGCTCGGGGTCGATATCCGGCGTGATGCCGTGACCCAGGTTGAACACGTGGCCCGGGCCGCGGCCGTAGCTTTCCAGCACGCGCGCCACGCCCTGCTCGATCTCCGCCGGAGAGCGCGCGAGCACGGCGGGCTCGAGATTGCCCTGCAGCGCGACGCGGTCGCCGGTGAGCTTGCGGGCGGTCGCGAGATCCGTCGTCCAGTCGACGCCGAGCGCGTCCGCCCCGCTCGCTGCCATATCGGCCAGCCGCTCGCCGGCGCCCTTGGTGAAGAGGATAACCGGAATGCGCCGGCCGGCCGCCTCGCGCGCGAGCGCGTCCACGATCTGCTGCATGAAACCCAGCGAGAAACGGCGGTAGTCGTGCGGCGGGAGCACCCCGCCCCAGGTATCGAACAGCATGACCGCGTCGACGCCGCTCGCAATCTGCGCATCCAGGTAATCGATCGTCGCGCGCGCGAGCACGTCGAGCAGGCGCTCCAGCGCCTTCGGCTCGCTTCCGGCCAGGCCGCGGATCGCCGCGAAATCGCGGCTCGCTCCGCCCTCGACCATGTAGGTCGCGACCGTCCAGGGGCTGCCCGCGAAGCCGATCAGCGGCACCTTGCCGGCAAGCTCGCGCTGCACGAGACGTACCGTCTCCAGCACGTAGCCGAGCTCTTCGACGACGTCGGGCACGCCGAGCCGCCGGATCGCCGCCGTGTCGCGCACGGGCGCGCGGAATTTCGGGCCCTCGCCTTCGACGAAGTGCAGCCCGAGGCCCATCGCGTCGGGAATCACGAGAATGTCGGAAAACAGGATCGCGGCGTCGAGCGCGAAGCGGCGCAGCGGCTGCAGCGTGACCTCGCACGCGAGCTCGGGCGTGCCGCAGAGCGTCAGGAAGTCGCCGGCCTGCGCGCGGACCTCGCGGTACTCCGGCAGGTAGCGGCCCGCCTGGCGCATGATCCACACCGGCGTCCGCGGCACCGGCTGGCGCAGCAGCGCGCGAACGAGCAGGTCGTTCTCGAGCTTTCTGCTCACCGCAGGCAGCCCGCGATCGTGGCCTGGATGGCTTCGGCCGCCGCCCGCGGGCTGTCCGCGTCGCGAATCGGACGGCCGACCACGATGTAATCCGCGCCGTTCGCAAACGCATCCTCGACCGTCGTCACGCGCTTCTGGTCCGAAGCCTCGTCGTTCACGACCGGGCGGATGCCCGGCGTCACGACGAGCAGCCGGCGATCGACCTCCTCGCGCAGCTTCGCCGCCTCCTGCGCGGAAGAGATCACGCCGTCGCAACCGGCCTCGAAGGCGCGTCTCGCGCGCGACAGCACCAGCGACTCCACGTCGCACTCGAAGCCCAGGTCGTCGAGATCGCCGCGGTCCAGGCTGGTCAGCACCGTCACCGCGAGCACCTTGAGCGTGTCGCCCTTGTTGGCGGCCGCCGCCTCCATCATCCCCTGGTTGCCGTGCACCGTGCAGAACGTCGCGCCCCGCTCCCCCAGCCCGCGCACCGCGCGGCCCACCGTCGCCGGGATATCGAAGAACTTGAGGTCGGCGAACACCTTCTTGTCCCGCGCGAGCAGCCACTCGAGCAGCTCGAAGTAGCCGCCGCTCATCAAAAGCTCGAGACCCAGCTTGTAGAACGTCACCGCGTCGCCGAGCTCCTCCGCGAGGCGGCGGGCGCGCGCCACGTCCGGGACGTCCATGGCGAAAATCAGGCGGTCGCGGGGCTGGATCGCGGGCATCGGCATCGGCTTCCGTTCGGCGGGACGCGCATTCTACCGCACTGCTGCGGCCGGATCGTTCCTGTACGGCCCCCCACCGCAAGGGCGGAGCCGTGGCCGGGGGATGTCCCTGGTGGAAATAAAGCGGACCCAGGACGTCGCGGAGCAGCCAGCGCAAAACCCGGAGGTTGCTGTGAAGCTACGGCTGCTCCGCGGCGTCCGAAGGGAGCCATTCCACCAGGGACATCCCCCGGTCGCGGCTCCGCCGTGCCCCGATCTGCCTCGTGCAGGAACGATACAGTCGCGGCCCTGCGTTTTACGAGCGGGCGGGGAAGAGGCGCTCGTGCTCCTTGATGGCGAAGCGGTCGGTCATGCCGGCGATGTAGTCCGCCACGATGCGCGCCCGCCGCGCCTCGTCGATGCCGGGCACCGTCGCCGGGCCGCTGAAATCCGGCGCCATCTCCTCTGGCTCCGCGAAATAGCGCTCGAAAAGCTCGCGCACGCGCTCCTGCGCGCGATCGGTCATCACCCGCACCCTCGGGTGCTTGTAGAGATTGTCGTTGAGGAAGCGCTTCAGGCGGACGTGCTGCTCGTACACCTCGTCGCTGAAACGCACCAGCGGCCCGCCCGCCGCACGCACCTCGTCGATCGACTCCGGCGCAGCCTCCTCGAGAGCGCGCGCGGTGCTCTCTATCAGGTCGCCGACCAGGCGGTTGATCATGCGGCGGATGGTCTCGTACAGCAGCCGCTTGTCGTCCAGGTCCGGCCAGCGGCGGCACACCGCGTCGAACTGCTCCCCGAACAGCGGCTCGTCGCGCAGCTGCTCGATCGACAGCAGCCCCGCGCGGCAGCCGTCGTCCACGTCGTGGTTGTTGTAGGCGATCGCATCCGCGATGTTCGCGATCTGCGCCTCGAGGCCCGGCTGCCTGCGCTCGAGGAACCGGCGCCCCACGTCGCCGAGCTCGCGTGCGTTCCTGGCCGAGCAGTGCTTGAGGATGCCCTCGCGCGTCTCGAAGGTCAGGTTCAGCCCGCTGAAATCCGCGTAGCGGTGCTCCAGGTGGTCGACCACGCGCAATGACTGCAGGTTGTGCTCGAACCCGCCGTAATCGCGCATGCACGCGTTCAGCATGTCCTGCCCGGCATGCCCGAACGGCGTGTGCCCGAGGTCGTGCGCGAGGCAGATTGCCTCGGTCAGCGACTCGTTGAGGCGCAGCGCGCGCGCCACCGTGCGCCCGATCTGCGCCACCTCCAGCGAATGCGTGAGCCTCGTGCGATAGAGATCGCCCTCGTGATTGACGAACACCTGGGTCTTGTAGACCAGCCGGCGAAACGCCGTCGAGTGGACGACGCGGTCGCGATCGCGCTGGTATTCGCCCCGCCAGGCCGGCGCCGGCTCGGGGTGGCGGCGGCCGCGGCTGCTCGACTCGCGCGCGGCGCAGGGCGCGAGCCCGTCCGCCAGCCCCTGATCGCTCACGGCGCCAGGATCTCCTCGAGACGGCCCGGGGAGTGCGCGCGCCCGACGACCGCCTCGCCGATGCGCTCGAGCAGCACGAAGCGCAGCTCGCCGCCGCGATTCTTCTTGTCCATGCGCATGGCCTCCGCGAGCTTCGGCCGGCTGCCCTCCGGCGGCGCCACCGGCAGGCCGGCGCGGGTAAGCAACGCACGCAGGCGGGCGACGTCCGCGGGGTCGGCGCCCGAAAGCTCGGCCGCCAGCACCATGCCCGCGGCCACCGCTTCGCCGTGCAGCCACTCGCCGTAGCCCTGCACGTTCTCGATGGCATGCGCGAACGTGTGCCCGTAATTCAGCAGCGCGCGCCGGCCCGCCTCGCGCTCGTCCGCGGCGACGACCTCCGCCTTGATCTCGCAGCAGCGGCGGATCGCGTGCGCCAGCACGGCGGAGTCGCGCGCCAGCAGGTCGTCGATATGCTCCTCGAGCCAGCTGAAGAAATCGGCATCGGCGATCACCGCATGCTTGATCACTTCCGCCAGTCCGGCCACCAGCTCGCGCCCGGGCAGCGTGCCGAGCACGTCGGTGTCGACCAGCACCGCACGCGGCTGGTGGAACGCGCCGATGACGTTCTTGCCCGCGGGGTGGTTGACGCCGGTCTTGCCGCCGACCGAGGAATCGACCTGCGCGAGCAGCGTCGTCGGTACCTGGAGGTGCGCGATGCCGCGCATGTAACAGGCCGCGGCGAAACCCGCGATGTCGCCGACCACGCCGCCGCCCAGCGCCACCACGGTCGCATCGCGGCCCGCGCGCATGCCCGCCAGCGCATCGATCACGGCCGCGGCGGCAGCCAGCGACTTGTGCCGCTCCCCCGCGGCCAGCACGTGCGTCTCGACGCGCGCAGCGCGCAGGCTCGGGACAAGCCGCTCGAGCCACAGCGGCGCCACGGTGTCGTCCGAGACCACCAGGCAGTCGCGGCCCGCCAGGTGCGGCGCGAGATCGAAGGCGCCGAGCAGGCCGCGGCCGATCAGGATCGGGTAGCTGCGCTCCGCGAGAGCGACGTCAAGCGTGAAGGACGGCTGCAACAGGATTCCCCGCCGGAAACACGAACGAGGGTACATGATAAACGGCGGGGCGAACGGGCGCTGCCTACAGGGCGTCGTAGATCTCGCGGGCGACGGTGTGCACGCGGCGGCCGTCCGTTTCGATGACCAGGTCGGCGATTTCCCGGTACAGCGGGTCGCGCACGGCCATGAGCTCCGCGAGCACCTGCTCGCGCGGCCGGTTCTCGAGCAGCGGCCGCTCGCGCCCGCGGCTGGTACGCTCGACCTGCTGCGCGACCGTCGTGTACAGGTACACCACGAAGCCGCGCGCACCGAGGCGGCTGCGGCTCTCCGGATCGAGGATCGCGCCGCCACCGGTTGCGAGCACGATGCCCTCGCGCTGCGACAGCTCGTCGATCACCACCGCTTCGCGGCGCCGGAAGCCCTCCTCGCCCTCCTTCTCGAAGATGAACGCGATGTCGACGCCGGTGCGCCGCTCGATCTCCTCGTCGCTGTCGACGAACGTGAGGTGCAAAAGCTTGGCGAGCGCCCGCCCGACCGCGGATTTGCCCGCACCCATCGGCCCTACGAGAAACAGGTTGCTCTTCTGTGTCATTACCTCAGTATCGCCCGGGACGCCGGCCATTGCCGCCGGGGCCAATGCCGTGCCGGCGCCCGGCGGCGCGCCGCGGTCGCGGGTCGCGCAGTCGTTCGCAGGCAGCGGGGCGCCGCTTTACCGGCAGGCGGCGCCCCGCGCCCGGTGTCGGGCCTAATAGATGTTGGAGCCTTCCGACAGGATCTTCGGAGTCACGAAGATCAGGAGCTCGGCCTTGTTCGCCACGTTCTGCCGTGACTTGAACAGGTTGCCGACCCCCGGGATGTCGCCGAGCAGCGGCACCTTGGTGATCGTCTCGCGGCGCTCGGTCTCGTAAATGCCGCCGAGCACCACCGTCTGGCCGTCGCCCACGAGCACCTGCGTCTCCACCTCGCGGGTATCGATGCTGGGCACGAAGCCGCCGGTCGCGCTCGCGACCAGCTCGCCCACGGTGTCGTTGCTGACCAGCAGGTCCATGATGATGTTGTTGTCCGGCGTGATCTGCGGCGTCACGGTGAGGCTCAAGACCGCCTTCTTGAACTGCGTGGTGGTTGCTCCAGAGGAAGCCGATTCCTGGTACGGAATCTCGACGCCCTGCTCGATGCGGGCTTCCTTCTGGTTGGCCGTAATGACGCGCGGGGTCGACACGATTTCACCGCGCCCTTCGGCCTCCAGGGCCGTGAGCTCGAGGTCGACCAGGTAATCCGTCTCCAGCACCGCGAGCGAGAACCGGCCGGCGGGGTTCGAGATCGGCACGTTCACGTTGTACCGGTTCTGCAGCGTCGGCAGCTGGATCGGGAAGATCGTGCCGTTGTTCGCGAGGTTGTCCAGCGCGGAGCCGATCATGGTGTCGGTGCCCGCACCCGAGCCCGAGATCACCGTCACGCCGTCCGTGCTGTTCTCCTGGAAGGCCGTGAGGCCGAGGCGCACGCCGAGATCGCGCGAGAGGTCGTCGTTGACGATGACGATGCGCGATTCGATCAGCACCTGGCGAATCGGGACGTCGAGCGTCTGGACGAGGCGCCGGATCTCCTGCAGTTGCCGCGCCGTGTCCTGCACGAGCAGCGTGTTGGTGCGCTCGTCGACCGACACGGTGCCGCGCTCCGACAGGAGCGAGCGCTCGCCTTCGCTGACAAGCGCAGCGAGCGCGCTGGCTTTGGCGTAATTGACCTGGATGAACTCGGAATACAGCGGCTCGAGCTCCTGGATGGCCTTGCGCGCCTCGAGATCCGCGGTCTCGCGCGCCGCGATCTCATCGGCCGGCGCCACGATGATGACGTTGCCGTTCTGCCGCATGTCGAGGCCCTTCGTCGTCATCACGATGTCGAGGGCCTGGTCCCACGGCACGTTGCGCAGGCGCAGCGTGACGTTGCCGCGCACGGAATCGGACACGACGATGTTGCGCCCGGAGGTCTCGGCAAGCAGCTGCAGCACCGCGCGCGTCTCGATGTCCTGGAAGTTCAGGGTGAGGCGCTGGCCGGTGTACTCCTTCGTCTCGGAGAAGATGCTCGCCTGCGCCTTGGTCTCCGGTGCCGGTGTGATCTCGATCGTGAATTCGTTGTCCGACTGGTAGGCGAGCTGGTCGTAGTTGCCGGTCGCGGAGATGACGACGCGCGTGTCGCCGTTCGTGCGCACGGTGTCCACGGTAGTCACGGGCGTCGCGAAGTCGGTGACGTCCAGCCGCCGCATCAGCTCCTGCGGCAGGGAAGCGCCCTCGAACACGGCGACGACGCGGCCGCCTTCCTGGCGGATGTCGACCGCCGTCGAGGGATCGGTGAGCGTGACGACGACGCGGCCGCCGCCGTCGGGAGTGCGCCGGAAATCGACGTTCTCGATCGACCGGGCGCCGCTCGCGGCATACGAGCGGGGTGTCCCGCTCTCGCCGGACGGGAAGGTCGCCTGGTCCGCCATGCCGGCCGCGGTGCCGAGCGTGAGCGTGATGGTGTTACCGCTGCGCCGCGTCTCGTACGGAACCATCTCGTCCAGGTTCAGGACGACGCGCGTGCGGCCGTTCGCCTCCGCGACCAGCACGGTGTCCAGCGGCCCCATGTTGACGTCGCGGCGGCGCGCGACGCTGCCGACCGCGGTATCGGGCAGGTCGAGCGCGATGCGTGCCGGGTTCTCGATGGTGAACGAGAGCGGCTCCGGCGCCGTCGTGCTGGTGACGAGCGTGAGCTCGATCCGCTGCCCAGGGAGGCTCTGCACCTCGATGTCCTGCAGACGGTTCGTTTCCTGCGCCCGGGGCTCGATGCCCGCGAGCAGCAGCAACGCCTGCGCCACGAAGGCCAGAGAAGCGGCCTTGTGCCGGGCGGCCGAGCCGAAGGCCGACTTGTTCATGCGCGTCATTCCCAATTCTCCGTGGTCAGTCCGAGAGACTGACGGCGGCCTCCCTTTCGAGGTATCCGCCGATTCCGTCCGATATGATCTCCACCAGCTCGATCTCGGATTCCGTGATGGCGACGATGCGGCCGTCGTTCTGGCCCATGTAATTGCCCGGAAGCACCCGATGAATCAGGCCGTCCTGCGTCTGCACGAGCCCGAAGGTCCTGTTCCCCATCTCGAGCGTGCCGACCATGGAGAGCGTGTCCAGGGGAAACTGCTCGAGGAACTCGCGGCTGCGGTTCAGATCGGGCCGGGTCGTGCTGTTCGGCCCGGCCGTCTGCGGCGTGTCGGGAACGAACGGCGAGCGCAGCCCGTCCCGGTCGGCCGTGTACGCGAAGCTCTCGTAAGGCTTGATCTCGGGCAGGGGCTCGATGCGCCCGCCCGGGCGCGCCTTGATCTCGTTGATGTAGCGATCGAGATCGTCCATGTCGCCGGCGCAGCCGGCGAGACTGAAGGCCGCGGCCAGAAGCAACGTCAGGACGCCTGGCAAACCGGCAGCTCTCATGGCTATTGCGCCCCCTGCTCGAGATAGCGATAGACCTTGGCCGTGACCTCCATGTTCAGCTCGTCGTACTTGTCCTTGTTCGCCGGCGTGATGCTGATGTCGTGCAAGGTCACGATGCGGGGCAGCGCGGCCACGCCGCTCACGAATTTCGCGATCTCGTGAAAGCCGCCGGAGAGGATGATCTTGATCGGCTTCTCGGCGTAGAAGTCCTTCGTCACCTCGCCTTGCGGCTGGAACAGCTTCTCCTGCAGGCCGGCGGCCAGCCCGGTCTGGGAGATGTCGACGATGAGGCTCGGAATCTCGGTTTCGCCGGGCAGCTGGCGCAGCATCGTGCCGAACGACTGCTCCATCTCCGCGAGCTGCTCCTTGTAGCGGTCGTAGTTCGCGGCCTTGCGCTGCTTGTTCTCGAAGGCGACCTTGAGCGTCTGCTCTTCCTGCTTCGCGCGCGCAAGCTGCGGCGCGCGATCCTGCACGATGAGGTACCAGATCAGGACACCGGTGACGACGACGAAAACGAGGGCGATCACCGCCGCGCGAAACGCGAGCGGCCAGCGGCCGACGTCGTTGACATCGAGACTGCGGAGCTCTTCGATGACGTTCATCCCGCGTTCTCCGTCGCTTCGGTGTCCGACTTGCTGACCTGCTTCATGGTCATCGTGAACGTGCTCTGGCGCGCGGGACCGGTCGCCGTCGTCTGGATCTGCTCGACGTTGGGGTCGGCGAACCAGTCGGAGCCGTCGATGCGGCGCATCAGCGCCGAGACGCGGGTGCTGGACTGCGCGATACCGGTCACCTGCACCGTGGAGCCGGTCTGCTTGAGGCTGGTCAGGTAAACGCCCTCGGGCAGCTGCCGCGCGATCTCGTCGAACAGGTGCACGATCTCCGGGCGGCTCTTCTGCAGCTGCTGGATGATGTCCATCCGCGCGAGCAGCCGCGCCTTCTGCGCTTCGAGGCCGTCGATCTCCTTGATGCTCTTGTCGAGCTCGGCGATCTCCGTCTTGAGCCGCGCGTTGCGCTCGTTCTGGTGATCGATCAGGCGCGAGTACGACATCGCCGTCAGGCCCGCGACGATCACGGCGGCCACTACGGCGCCGCCCATGGCGACCAGGAAGTCACGCTGGCGCCGTTTGCGTTCCGCTTCGCGCCAGGGGAGTAGGTTGATGCGTGGCATTGTCGTGCCGCCCTGTGGGTGTGCGTGCTAGTCGAAGCTGCGGAGTGCGAGTCCGCAGGCCGTGAGCAGCGCAGTCGCGTCTTTGTGCACGCCCTGCGACTTGGCCTTCGATGAAATCTTCATCTGTCCGAGCGGGTCGCCGATTTCCGTCGGGATTCCGACCCGGCTCGAGATCACGTCCGCGATGCCGGGGATGTTGGCGCAGCCCCCGCAGACCAGGATCATGTCCGGCTGCTCGCGGCCGCCGCCGGACGCGAGGTAGAACTGGAGCGAGCGGCTGACCTGCTGCGTCATGTCATCGACGAACGGCTCCAGCACTTCCGGCTGGTAGTTGCTCGGCAGGCCGCCCTGCTTCTTCGCGCGCCCCGCATCCTCCATGCTCAGCCCGTAGGTGCGCATGATTTCCTCGGTGAGCTGCTGCCCGCCGAAGGCGAAGTCGCGCGTGTAGATCACCTTGAGGTCCTGCAGCACCGAGAACGTGGTGCTGCTCGCGCCGATGTCCACGATCGCCACGGACTGGCCGATGCCGCCGTCGGGAATCTGGTGCGACAGGAGCTGGCACGCGTTCTCGAGCGCGAACGCCTCGACGTCGACGATCTGCGTGCGCAGGCCGGCCGCGGTGACCGCCGCCTGCCGTTGCTCGACGTTCTCGGTGCGCGTCGCGACCAGCAGGACGTCCATCATTTCGGGATCGTTCGCGTTCGGCCCGATCACCTCGAAATCGAAGCTGACCTCTTCCATCGGGAAGGGGATGTACTGGTCCGCCTGGATCTCCACCTGGCCTTCGAGATCGCGCTCGGAGAGGCTCGCCGGCATCTGAATGATCTTGGTGATCGCGGCGTCGCCCGAGATCGCGACCGCCGCGTCGGTGGCCTTCGCGCCGGAGCGCTTGACCGCGCGCCGGATGGCTTCGCCGACCGCCTTGGCATCGACGATGGCTTTCTCGTTGACGGAGCTCGGGGGTGTCGGCTCGGCCGCGTATGCCTCCACCCGGAAACGCTTGCCGCTCTGCGACAGCTCGATCAGCTTGACCGAAGACGTCGTGATATCGAGGCCCAGCAGCGGAACGGACTTCTTCCGGAAAAGCACGTGTTTTATCCTTTTAATTCGAGGATTTGCGAGCCACTTATAGCTGGGGCCTGAGCAAATCGATTTAACTATATATCAACAAAATGTTAAATAAAACGTGCGCTTGTTCACGAACCGAGGCGACGTATGGTAATGCCGGGTTCAACCGCCATTCCGTGAACTGGTTGGCTCTTGGCCAGAAGAATGTTCCCCCGGGGATGCCCAATCCCCCCGCCGCGGCGCCGCTCGCCCCGGCGGCTTGCTCGCGTGGCCGTCGATCATTGCAGGTTTCAGCGGGCCCGTCGACGAGCAAATCGCGGACAATGCCCCTGACAAGCCGGAGCAGGGCTCGCTATCATGCGCGAGGGCACCCTTTCCGGTCCTCCGGCGGGTGGCGCGCCGGGCTGAACTGGCATCCCCCGCGCGCGAGGCACCCGGGCGAGCGGATCAGTGTCCCGTCCGGTTGATTCCCTGATGGATTCCGCGCCACTTTTTTCGTCCTGCAAGGCGTGCCGGCGAGGCATGGCCGGGACCATGGCGAGGAGGCCCAACGACGCAGGGCGGGAGAAGGGGCCGAAATACATCAAGGAATCAGCCGGACAGGACACCAGGACCAGATGTTGAACGGAAGCAGACACACCGGCGGCACGGAACGCCGTGCGTGGCGCGGCTGGCTGCGCTGGCTGACACTGCTGTGCGGGCTCGGCGCCACCGCCACGCTCGCCGCGGTCGCCGCGGTCATCGGCGCTTATTACTACGTGGCGCCCGGCCTCCCGCCGGCCGAGACCATTCGCGAGATTCCGCTGCAGATCCCGTTGCGGATCTACAGCCGCGACGGGCGGCTGATCGAGGAGATCGGGGAGCGCAAGCGCATCCTCGTGTCCTACGACGACCTGCCGCCGTTCGTGGTGCAGGCGTTCGTCGCGGCGGAGGACCAGCGCTTCTTCGAGCATCCCGGGGTCGACTACCGCGGCATCCTGCGCGCCGCCGTCGGCCTGCTGCGCACGGGCTCGATCAGCGCGGGCGGCGGCAGCACGATCACCCAG
>CAZBGV010000012.1:0-25497 GCA_964491485.1 uncultured Woeseiaceae bacterium
GCGACGACGGCGCGGTTCAGGCAGCGTGGCAGGGGTAATCGCAGGGGTTTGGTGGAGCTAGGCGGGATCGAACCGCCGACCTCTTGCATGCCATGCAAGCGCTCTCCCAGCTGAGCTATAGCCCCACGGAGGCGGGGACTTTACGTAGCCTGCCCTACCCTGTCAAGCCGGTGGCCCCAACTTTCGTCGCAGAAACATCGCCTTGCGCTGCGGGCCGGCGACCGACCAACAGTGGCCGAGAGTATCCCGGCGGCGCGATGACCTGGATATCCGTGAAGCCTGCACCCCTCATCACCTTCCGCGCATAGTCAGGCGAAGCCTTCACGTAGGTATTTTCATCCTGCCTTCCGATGTCACGGTCCGTGTTGCATTGCAGAACCAGCGTATCGGTGATCGAAGACAAATGGCGTGCCAGCGCGGCGATTTCGTCGTCGTCCAGGTAATAGATGCTGCATAGGGCCATCACGAAATCGAATCGACCGAGGTCCATCTGCATGACGTCTTTCATGTTCGCGTGCACGTAGCGGAACCGATACTCCGCACCATCGGTGTACTCGAAGGCCGCTTTCAGGAATTTCCCCTGCTCGAAGTTGGCCTCGTCGAGCTCGACCGCGACCACTTCGCGCGCGCCATTGCGCAAGAGCGTCAGGGCGTTGAATCCGTTGTTTGCGCCCAGGTCGAGAATACGTGCACCCTGGAACGGCGGCAGTGCCTCCCTGAGCATGAAGCGCCAACGCCCGTCTCCGCAGATGTTGCCCCACAAGTTGCCTATCGTCGTGCCGGCGGCGAAAACCGCGGGCGCGTACACTTCACCTGGCGGAATCGCTTTCGTCAGGCGTCGCAGTCGCCGGGTCGTGAGCTTGCTCGTCCCGAAGTGCAAATTGAACTGTTCCCTGTCGTAGTCTGAAAGATACCGGAAAGCACGGCTGCCAAGGCGGGGATGGTGGGTTGCGTGCTCGAAGTCGATCAGGTACGGCTTCCCCGAGTTCTTCTCGATCACCACGTTGCCGTACTTGATGTCACACCACACCAACCGGTGCGAGTGCATGACTTGGATCTGTCGAAACAGCTCCTCGACGAATTCGTCATCGACCACGTCGGGCAGTACTTTTCGTGCTTCCCTGATCCGCGCCAGCCTTTGCTCCTCCGGACCGAGCCGGGCGAATTCGTGTCGCTGCACATCGCGATCACGCACCACCGGGCAAAGCCTGGCGATCTCCTCACGCAATACGGGACCCGCGATATACGATGTCACGATCTGCAAGGAATCCACGTCGATGTCGAGAAGCGCCGGCACGTTGCATCGGGCACGTGCCAGGATGTCCAGCGCTTGCACCTCCCGGAGAAATGCCGTGCGATCGCCGCGGAAATCCTTGCGGACGCCGAGAACCCCGTTGCGGCTGACGAGGGTCAGGCCGAATTTCTTCCGGGGAACGAACTCCTCGGCGGATACCGTGGGGATACCGTCCAGCGGGCCCACCTCCGATCGCAAGAACCCGTCCTGGTCGAACTCGCCGAGCCGGATTTCCTGCGTTCCCGCCGGCAAATCTTCGGGACGCGCGCCGATTGCCTCGACGCCGATCGCGTACCCGGCGCGACCGCGAAGCAGCATCTCTTCTTCGTGCTCCCGCACGTATTCGGGCGAAATTACGCCGTGCAAGGGGAATACCTTGCGACGAAGCTTGTACAGAACGAGTCGCACTCCGGCGACACGGGCAGCGACCCGCTCCCCGTACACGTCGCGCGCGGTGGACAGCGCGCCGGTTACGCCGATGCGACGGGGAGCCAGGACCATCCTGGCCGCCCCGCGCAACGAGGATAGAAAGGAGTGGGTAAGGTTGTACGGCGGGGGTTGCTTTTGTCCGATGGTTTCAGCGCTCACGGTTCCGTCCTTGGCCGAACAGGCTCGTCACATGGAATTGCTTTTAATTCAGGAGTAAACCGGCCAGGACGCGGCCGGTTCGAAGACGGCAGGTTGCGACTGTTTCCAGGACCTGCTTAGTAAGGAGTTGCAGCGGAGTCCCGCAACCCTGCCCGGGATTCTAACACGGCTGCACTGCGGTTGAAGGCGTTACCCCGTGCCGTATCGGGACGGCCGCAGCCGCGCCTTCGGATCTTGCAGGCTCAGCTCGCCGCGGCGCGGGCCTGGATCAGCTCAACGGCCTTTTCGAGGCGCGCAAGCGTGCGCTCCCGCCCGACAAGTGCCAGCGTGACATCGATAGGAGGTGAAACGGCCCCGCCGGTGACGGCCACGCGCAGCGGCTGGCCGATCCTGCCGAGATTCACGTCGTGGGCCGCCGCGCATGCGACGATCTCCTGCTCGATCGCTTCCCGCGACCACACGGGCAGCGCCGCGAGGCGCCGCGCGACGTCGCGCAAGGGCTCGAGCACCGCCGGCCGCAAGTGCTTTTTCGCGGCGGCGGGGTCGATCTCCTCGAAATCCTCGTAGCAGTAGCGGGCGTTTTCGGCCATCTGCACCAGTGTCTCGGCACGCTCGCGGAACGCGTCGGCGACGAGCGCGGGCTCGGGCCCGTTCGCGGGATCGAGGCCGGCTTGCCGCAGGTACGGCACGAGCCGCTCCCCGAGCGCGCGCGCCGGCATCGCGATGATGTGCTGCTGATTGACCCAGCGCAGCTTGTCCGGATCGAACGATGCGGCCGAAGGGTTCACGTCGGCAATGTCGAACAGCCGTACGAGCTCGTCCAGCGTGAAGATTTCCTGGTCGCCGTGCGACCAGCCGAGACGCGCGAGATAGTTGAGCAGCGCTTCGGGCAGGTAGCCCTGGGCCCGGTACTCGCGAACGTCCACCGCGCCGTGCCGCTTCGAGAGCTTCGCGCCGTCGCGGCCGTGGATCATCGGCAGGTGTGCATAAGCCGGCGGCGCGACGCCGAGCGCGCTCAGCATGTTCATCTGCCGCGGCGTGTTGTTCAGGTGGTCGTCGCCCCGAATCACGTGCGTTATCCCCATGTCGGCATCGTCGACGACGACCGTGAAGTTGTAGGTCGGCGTGCCGTCCGAGCGCACGATGACGAGATCGTCGAGCTCGGAGTTGCGGAATACGACGCGGCCGCGCACGAGATCGTGCACCACCACCTCACCGTCGTCCGGATTGCGAAAGCGCACCACCGGATCGACGCCCGGACGCGGCTCCGTGCGGCCGCGGCAGCGTCCGTCGTAGCGGAACTTCTCGCCGGCGGCCGCCTGGCGGGCGCGCAAGTCGTCGAGCTCTTCCTTCGTGCACCAGCAGTGATAGGCCTTGCCGGAGGCGAGCAGCTGCTGCGCGATCTCGCGGTATCGCGGAAATCGCTCGCTCTGGTAGAATGGTCCTTCGTCGGCATGCAGTCCGAGCCAGGACATTCCGTCGAGAATGGCCTCTACATTCTCCCGCGTACTCCGCTCCCGATCGGTATCCTCGATGCGCAGCACGAACACCCCGTTGTGCCGCCGGGCATAGAGCCAGCAGAAGAGCGCCGTGCGAATGCTGCCTATGTGCAGGACTCCGGTCGGGCTGGGTGCAAAGCGGGTCTTGAGCATGTTCGATAGTCGCCTGTTTTCGAGGTGCCGGCCGGACGAGGCGCCGGACCCGGGGCGCCGATTATAGAGCATGGGCCACTCGCGGATCGTACGGGACGGATGCAGCGTGCCGGTACCCGACCAACGAACCTTCTACGCCGGAGAAGGCGAGAGCAATGTGCGGTATCGCAGGGATCATCGGAGCGGGAGCACGCCCGCCGGAGCGCACGGTCGCGCGCATGCTGGAAGCGCTCGCGCATCGCGGGCCGGACGACGCCGGCCGGCACAGCGACGGCGCCGGCGTCATCGGCCAGCGGCGGCTCGCCATTATCGACCTGCAGGGCGGGCGCCAGCCGATCTCGAACGCCGCGGGCGACATGCACATCGTGTGCAACGGCGAAATCTACAACTGGCGCGAGCTGCGCCGCTCCCTTGAAAGCGACGGCTGCCGCTTCCGCACGGCGAGTGACACCGAGGTCATCCTCCACCTCTATGAACGGCACGGGGCCGATTGCCTCAGCCACCTGCGCGGCATGTTCGCTTTCGCCATCTGGGACAGCCGGCACAGGCGCCTTTTTGCGGCCCGCGATCACCTCGGCCAGAAGCCGTTCTTTTATGCACTCGTCGACGGAAGTTTCCTGTTCGCCTCCGAGATCAAGGCGCTCACGGCGGTCGAGCCACGCCTGAGAAAGCTCTCGCCGGCGGCGCTCGACCAGTACCTGGCGCTCAGGATCATCTGCCCGCCGAAAACGATGTTCGAGGGCGTGGCCAAGCTGCCCCCGGCTCACTACCTCATGCACGAGCCGGGCAAAGCACCGGAAATCCGCCGCTACTGGGAGCTCGATTTCTCGCACAAGGCCGAAGCATCCGAGGAGCAGCTGCTGGACGAGCTGCACGCGATGGTCGTCGATACCCTGCGCCATCACCTGGTGAGCGACGTCCCGGTCGGAGCGCTCCTGAGCGGCGGCCTCGATTCCTCCCTGGTCGTCGCCATGCTGAGCCGCGATCTCGGCGTACGCGAGCTGCCCACGTTCACCCTCGGTATTCCCCACTCACGCTTCAACGAAGCGCCGGATGCCAGGCTCGTCGCGGAGCATTTCGGTACCCGGCACAGCGAGGACACCCGGCTGCCGTCCTTCACCGAGGACCTCGCGGACGTCGTGTATCACCTCGACGAGCCGTCGGACCCCCTGTCGGCATGCACGTGGCACGTGGCAAAACTTGCGCGCCGCGACGTCAAGGTAGTGCTCGGCGGCGACGGCGGCGACGAGCTGTTCGGCGGCTACGACCGCTATTACGGGACCCTTTATGCCGACTGGTATGCACGGCTCCCGGAGCCCTTGCGCCGGCGGGCCATCACGCCGCTTCTCGAGCGGCTGCCGGACGGAGCGTGGTACAAGAGCGCCAGCCACCAGTTGAAGTGGATACACGACATCTCGTTCTTCGCGGGCGGGCAGCGTTATGCGCGCGCGCTCAGCTGGTTCCATTTCACGCCCGAGCTCCGCACCGGGCTGTACACGGTGCGCACCCTCGACCAGCTCCGCGGAACGGATCCGGAGCAGGACGTGATCGGGTATTACGAAACCGCGCGCGCGTCCTCAGCAGTCGACCGCATGATCTGCTCCGACCTGCGGTCCCGCCTTCCGGATCATCCGGTCATGATCTCCGATCGCATGAGCATGGCGTGCGGCCTCGAGATGCGGAGCCCGTTCATGGATCACCGGCTCGCCGAGTTCTGCGCCGCGCTCCCGGTGAGATGCAAGGTGCGCGGCCGCTCGCTGCGCTGGCTGCAGCGGCGGCTGGCGATGCGTTACCTGCCGCGGCGCATCCTGCACAAGCCGAAGCAGGGTTTCTCGTCGGCCCTCCCTTACCTGCTCAAGGAAGAGTACAAGCGGATCTTCAGCACCATGCTGCCGCGCTCGCGGCTGGTGGCCGAAGGCGTGCTCGCGGCAAAACCGATCGAGGCGATGCTCGAGGCGCACCTGCGGGATGCGCGCGACCACGGCAACCGCTTGTGGCTGCTCGCCAATCTCGAAGCCTGGTACCGCATCCACATCGAGGGCCAGGACCGCGAGGCGTTCCTGCGCGAGCTGCTGCAAGCGCCCGTGCGCCCGCCCCGGGCCGCCGTTGCCGCCGCCCGCCTGCAGCCGGGCTGAGGAAAGGCTAATCCGCGCCGATCGACAGGTCGACGATGATGGGCAGGTGGTCCGAGCCGAACGCCGCGCCGGTGCGGAAAGAACGCACGCGCACGCCGTCGGAAACGAGGCAGTGATCGATCGGGATGCCGAGCGGGCCGAGCTCCGCCCGCCAGGTGGCCTGGTAGCCGAATCCGCGTGCCGCGCTGCCCAGGCTGCCGGCGGCGACGAGATCCTGGTAGTACGGAGAAAAAGGAGTCGTGTTGAGATCGCCTACCAGGATCCTCGCCGTGCCGCCCGCGGACCGGAGCAGCTCGGCGATCCGGCCGAACTGGCGGTTACGCAGCCGCGCTTTGGCGGGCGTGGTCGGCGCGCTCACGTGCGCCAGCACGAGCTCGATCGGCGTATCGCCGGCGGCGAGCTCGACCAGGATCGCGGTCTGGTGTCCCGCCTGCGTGTACGGGCTCGCCGGCAATTCCTCGAACGGCAGCTTGCTGTAGAGCGCGAGGCCCCACGGCCCCTCCTGCGGGTAGCTCGCGCGCCACGGGTACTCGGCTTCCAGCGCGGACAAGCCCTCGAGCCACTCCCGGTCCACCTCCATGAGCCCGAGCACGTCGGGATCCACGGCGCGCACCTGCTCGAGCAGCGAGGCGTAATCGAAATTGCGGTAGTACACGTTCGCGGACAGGATGCGCAGCCCGGTGCCGCCCTCCGCGCCGGCCCCGAGGTCGGCGTGCGCGGCGGGCAGCCACGAGAGGAGCGGCAGGCCGTTTGCGGTGAACGCGAGCGTCGCCAGGGCGGCCGCGAACAGCCGGCGGCGCACCACGGCACCGGCGAGGAGCAGCACCGCGCCGGCCGCCATCTGCAGGCGGAAATGCGTGAAGAGCTCGAACAGCCAGGCGGTGCGCGCCAGCAACGAGGCGGCGGTGACGACGAGCGCCAGCGCCGCCGCAGCGAGCAGCAGGCGATCGAAAAGCGACGCCCGGCGCCGCTCGCCGGAGCCGAGCCTGGCCATGCCGCCCTCGATCGCCGCCGCGCCGCGATTCATCCGGCCCGCTCCGCGGCACGGAGCAGGCGGCCGTAAAGGCGCGAATACTTCGGCAGGATGGCTTCCACGGTGCAGGCCTCGAGAGTGGTGTTCGCGTTTTCCCGGAGGCGCGCCGCGAGTGTCGGATCGCCGAGCAGCCGCAGCACCTCGGCCGCGGCCGTGTCGGGATCGCCCGGCGGAATCTTCAGCACGTCCCGTTCATGAGTGTACACGCCCCGAAACACGTCGAGGTCGGTGACGACGACCGGGGCGCCGGCCGCGAGCGCCTCGAGCGGCACCGCCGGGAAGCCTTCCCGCCGCGAGGCGAGCACGCTGACCGCAAACGCGGCGAGCCACGGCACGACGTCCTCCTGGAATCCGGCGAAGCACACGCGCCCGGCGAGTCCCGGGCGTGCGGCGCGCGCCTCGAGCGCGGCGCGCCGCGGCCCCTCGCCGACGATGACGAAACGGGCGTCGCCGCGGGCGCGAGCGACGCGCTCGGCGATGGCGAGGAAATAGTCGTGGCCCTTTTCCTCGGCGAGCCGGCCCACGATCCCGACCAGCGGCGCGTCGGCGGGCAGCCCGAACGCGCGGCGGAGCGCGGCCGTGTCGGCCTCTCTGGCGCGCTGCCGGATGGCCGCGACGGGCACCGCGTTCCATATGATTTTCACTGTTGTTCCCGTGAGATAGCGGCGATTTATCATGAAATCTCTCACCGGCGGCGACACCGCGATCGCGGCCGCCTGCTGGCGCCTCAGCAGCCAGTCGGCCAGGCGCTGCACCGGGGGCACGCGGTCGTCGACGAAATGCTCCTGGAGCACGACCGGCAGCCCCGCCCGGCGCGCGACGAGGCGCCCGAAAGTCCAGGCCGCGTAACCGTGCAGGTGCAGGAGCGAGGGCCGCCACTCGCGCACCAGCCGCGCGAGATCGCCGAGGACCCGCAGGTCGTATTTCGAGCGGCCGAGGCACAGGACGTCGACGCCCGCGGCGGCGAGCTCCGCGCGCGCCTCGTCGTCGCTGCGCAGGCTGCAGAGCAGGAAGTCGCAGCGTTCCTTCGGGCATTGCGGGACGTAGTACCCCACGAGCCGGGCCGGGCCCGCGATCCGCGAGCCGTCGACGGAGAGCTTGTCCATCACGTGCAGGATGCGCGGCTTGCCCGCGGCCGCGTGCCGGGTTGCGGCCCCCGCCGCGCGAGCGATCCCGAGCGCGCGCGCCACGCTCAGGCCCTGCGCACGAAAACGCGCCGCGCCGGCTGCCCCTGCGCGATCGTGCCCGCTTCCAGGCGGCCGCTCACCACCGAGTTCGGCGCGACGATGCAGTGATCGGCGATCTCCGCCCCGTCGGTCACGATCGAGCCCGCCCCGATCCACACGTCCGTGCCGATGCGGATGCCCTTCGAGGTTTTCTCCTGGAGCGCGACGGGAACGTCGAGCCGGTCGTAGCGGTAGTCGTTGCCGACGATGCATACGTTCGGGCTGATCATCGAATAGTCGCCGATCGAGACTCCGCCCGCGTCGGCGGAAATGAAGCAGCACGTCCCGATGTGCACGTTGCGGCCGATGCGGAGATCGCCGTCGGTCGCCTTGATCTTGGTGAACGAGCCGATCTGGCTGCCCTCCCCGATCTTCAGCCGCGGCGAGAGCTCCACCTCGGCGCGCGGGCTCACCTTGCAGCGGTAGCGGAACAGGTAAACCAGGGTGACGACGAAGGACGGCACGAGAAAGCGCTGCACGATCTTGCGCGCGTTCATGCGTCCCTCAAGGCCGGTCGATTCGGGCCTGCAGCTCGCCCGCGGTCGCGATCTCCTGGATCTCGGCCATGGTCAGCCGCACGCCGAAAGCCTCCTCCACCGCGCTCACGAGCCGCAGGTGATTGAGCGAATCCCAGGCCGGCTCGTCCTCACGGCTCATCTGCGGCGTCACGGCGGCGGGATCGATCCCCAGCGTGTCCGCGACGATGCCTCGCAACTGCTCGTTCATCCGCCCTCCTCTCTCACTGTTATTTGTTGTACGGCGCAGGGACGCGGTGCCGCGTCCGCAGCGGCGATCCGATAGGTCTTCACGCCGTCGGGTCCGGTGTCGACGAGCGCGAAGCCCTGCTCGTCGTAAAAGCGCTCGGCAGGCCGGTTCTTCGCGGTCGGAACGAAACGTGCGACGAGGGCCTGCGCGCCCGACGCGAATACGCGCTCCTTGATGCGGTTGACGGCCGCGGTCTCCACGCCGCGGCCGAGTGCCCGGCAGCTCAGGAGGAAGCTGTCGATTTCCGGCACCTCGCCGTGCAGGCGCACGAGCCAGGCGCCGACCAGCCCGAGATCGCCGAAGTTGTCGCGCACGCGCAGCCATTCGAACAGCCAGCCGTCGGATTCGGCGAAGCGCCTGAGCTCGGCCGGCGTATAGCGCTTGGTCGTGACGTTGAACTGGTTGGTCTTGCCGAACAGCTGGTGCAAGCGCGTGAGCTCGCCGGCTCCGGCGCGGCCGATCTCGATCCGGGTACCCAGGCTTTCCAGCCAGGCTGCGAGATTCGCGGCTCCGTGGCGGCCGCGCACGCGCGCCGCATTGTCGCGGTACTGGATCGTCTTGTGCGTGTCCTCCTCGGTGAGGGCGAGCTTGTCGAACAGCCACGAGCCCAGCAGGACTTCCGCGTAAGCGGCCGGGTCCGCGGGCAGGGCGATCACCTCGACCTCCGGCAGGGCGCGCCGGACGAGCTCGCACTCGACCGGGTTGTCGTCGACGAACACGACGCTGTCGAGGCCGATGCCGAGCTCGCCCGCGATGTCCGCGACGTGCAGGTGCTTCTGCTGCCAGTCGATGCGCGTGGCGGCGAAATCCGTGAGAGTGAGCGGCATCTCGAGCCTTCGGTACGCCTCCTCCACGTCTTCGCGGTTGTTCTTGCTGACGAGCCCGAGCAGCACGCCGCGTGCCTTGATGTCGAGCAGCGCGCGCTGGAAATCGACGAACGCCTCGCCCACCGGGTCCCCGGCGCCGACCCTGAGGCCCTCCACACCGTCCTCGCCGACGATGCCGCCCCACAGCGTGTTGTCCAGGTCGAGGAGCAGGCACTTCTTCGCCGGGCGGACGAGTGCGCACAGGGCCCGCGCGAGGAGCTCGGCGACGGCGGCCAGACCCGGGCCGTGCCATTCGATCTTCGCAAGGTGGTACATCGCCGGATTCCAGCTCGCCGCGCGCCCGGCGTTGGCGACGGCGGCGTCCGCATCCAGCACGTGCACCTGCGGGTCGTCGCGGTACTCGGCCGCGAGCGCTTCGTTGAGCCAGCCGTACAGCGCCGCGTCGCCCGCCGCGCTCTGCGCGTCGGCGAGTCCGTACCCGCTGCGTGCGGGGCGCGGGAAGTTCGTGACGAGAAGCGTCGCCGACGTGCGCTCGCGCGCCGCATCGACCCAGCGGCGCACCTCGTCCAGCACCCGCTCCGCCTCCGCGCGCCGCGTGTCCTCGGCCAGGCCGGCGCCCCCGGTCACGAGCGCGGGGGCGAGCAGCCGCAATGACAGCGACAGCACGATCGCATCCGGGCGCGCGGCGTGGAGCGCCGAATCCGGATCCAGGACGGCCTGGAAATGCTGGTCGAAATCGCCGGCCTCGCTCGCGAGGTTGACGCCGTGCGCGAACGCCAGCACGGCGGCATGCCGCATCGCCGGTTCGAGAGTGTGATTGCCGAGCCATACGACGCGCAGGTCGGGTTCCGCAGCGAGCGAGCGCAGGCGGCGCCAGTGCCGTTCGACGTCACCGGTCGCGAGCGGCCCCTCGAGGATCGCGCGCCGCAGGGCGTCGGCGTTCGCGCGCGTGTCGGCGGGGGCGACGCTCATCGCGCGCCTCCGTGCGGCAACAGGCCCTGCGACCGGTACCAATCGACCGTGCGCGCCATGCCCTCCTCCAGCGGAATCGCGGGCCGGAAGCCGAGCATGCGGCGCGCCTTGTCGATCGAGAAGGCGCGGTTGTTGCGGAAGAACCGCAGCCGGCGCACGTGCAACGGCGGCTCCAGGCCGAACGGCCTGCACATCCGCTCGCACATCCAGGCCGCCGCGTGCATGGGCCCGTACGGCAACCTGAGCTTCGGCGCGGGCGCGCCGACCGCCTGCGCGGCCGTGTCGATGTATTCGTCGAGCGGCAGGAACCGCTCGCCGCCGACGATGAACACCTCGCCGTCGATGCCGGGGACGGTGGCAGCGCGCACGAAACCGTCGACCACGTCCTCGATGTAACCCGCGTGGAAGTTCGCACGGCATGGCCCGACCTTGAAGAACCTGCCGCGCGCCAGCATGCGGAACATCTTCAGCATGCGCAGGTCGCCGGGACCGTACATCGAGCAGGGCCGCACGACGACGATCCCGGTTGCCGAGCTGCCCGCGCGCGCGCGTACCAGCTTCTCCGCCTCGAGCTTCGTCTGCTGGTACAGGTCGCCCGGGTTGTAGGGCGCGTTCTCGTCGCCCGGTGTCTGCGCGACATGCCCGTGCACGCCGATGGTCGAGCAGTGCACGAAACGTTGCACGCCGGCTTCGATGGCCGCCTCGAGCACGTTGCGCGTGCCGAGGACGTTGATCCGGCGATAGCTCTCCGCGGGGCCGGAGGCGACGCGGAAGTTCGAGACCGTGTGCACGACGAGGTCCGCGCCCTCGACCAGCCGGCGCACCGGATCGTGCGCGGCGATGTCGCCGACGACCGGCTCGACGCCCGCCGGCAGCCGCGAGCATTTCGCCGGGTCGCGCACGAGCGCACGCACCTCGCCGCCGTCGGCGTTGAAGCGCCGCACGAGATGCGAGCCGAGAAACCCGCTGCCGCCGGTGATCGCTACACGCACCGCTTCTTCTCCAGCGGCGCGAGCCGTGCCTCCAGCTCGCCGAACAGCTCGTTCACGTCGTGACGGAAGGCCGACCAGCTGTGCTCCCGGCGCACGAGATTCTGTGCGTTCCGCGCGAGTCGGGCGCGCTCGAGCGGGTCGGCGAGGAGGCGTGCCATCGCCGCGGCCATGGCCTCCGGTTCCGGTTCGACGAGCGTCGCTTCGTTTCCGGTCATCACCTGGGAATGGGTCGGCAGGTTCGTGGCCACCACCGGCACCCCCGAGTCGAGATAGCTGTAGATCTTCATCGGGGTGTTCGTGCCCTCGGTGCGGGGCGAGACCAGCACGTCGGCCTGCAGCAGGTAGCTGCCGAGGGCGGACACGGGCCGCCGCCCGAGCAGGTGCACGACTTCGCCGAGCCCGGCGGCGCGCGCCGCTTCACGATAGTGGCGGATGTGCTCGTCGCTGCCGCCGATGATCACCAGCTCGGCATCCGGGCGCAGGCGATGCAGGCGGGCGAAGCTTTCGAGCAGCAGGTCGATGCCCTGGTAGCGCTCGAGATTGCCCACGTACATGAGAATCTTCCCGCCGATGCCGCGATCGCGGCGCAGGTCCTCGCTCGGCTCTACCCGGCCGGGCGAGATGAGGCTCACGTCCTTCAGCACGTGCACGATGGCGTTCGAGCGGGTCCTCGCCTGCGCGGCGAGATCGTCGCACATGGGCACCACGGCGAGGGCGTGGCGCATCGGCAGTGCCTCGATCCGGCGCAACAGCCCGCCGGCGGGGCGCAGCCACGGGTACTGCGCGATGAGCTGCATGGCCATGGACGAATCCATGTCGAACACGTACGGCACGTGATACAGCCATCCCAGCGCCATCGCGATGAAGCTCGCTTCCTCGACCGCGTGCACGATGTGATAATGCTTTTTCCGCAGCATGCGCTGCGCTTCCCGGAACAGGAACAGGTCGCACCATGCCTTGGCCCAGGAAAAGCCCGGGCGTATCGACACGGGCGCGAGCGGCGGCCGGCTGCGTATGACCGTCACGCCGCGATGGCAGCGATCCTCGCCGACGTGGAACGTGACGAGGTCGACGTCGTCGCCACGCTCCGACAATGCCTTCAGCATGAGATCGACGGCGATCGGCGTGCCGCGTTCCTCGAACCAGGGTTGCGGTGCAAGAAACAGGATTCTCATCGCCGCCTGCTGCGCCGTATGCGCATCGTCCGGAGCCTGAGCTGGCCCGCGACGAAGTCCCGCGCCGACATCCGCCGCCCGACGATCTCGATCGGGACGCCCGGGGTTTCCAGCGCCCGCCACAACATGCGCGCGGCGTCGCCCGGAGCGGCCGGCACGCGCACGCGAAAGCCGTAGCTGCCGATGCGCCGTTCCTCGCCGGGAAACGGCAGCGGATCCGTCCCTGCCAGCACGCGCAGCCCGCAGCGCGCCGCGGCGGCAAACTGCGGCACGTAGGACCAGAGTCCCGGCCGGCCGGCGTTGTCCGCGAGCATCACGTCGCGGCGGCCTGCCTGCTCGGCGATCACGCGATCCAGCACGCGGCCGCGCCGCCCGAGCCACTTGCCGACACCCCAGGCGAGCAGTGCGAGACCGCCGGCCGCGCGGACGGCCTCGACCAGCTCCGCGAGCGGCTGCCCGGAGCGAATGCGATCGCCGCAGCCCGCTCCGAGCACTTCCAGCCCTTCCTCGCTGACGAGCTGGCGGCCGGGCAAGGCGGCCAGGACGATGCCGCTCTCGTTCACGAAGTTGACGACACGGCCGTCCGCCTGCATGCGATGCCAGCGCGGCCCGATCGCGTCCGCGGCGAGACGCGCATAGCCGGGCACGCCGTCCGGGTCCGCGACCAGCAGCACACCGGCCGGCGGCGGCGACGGCGGCCGGCCGCGCAGCAGGTTCTGTGCCGCGGCATCGAGCACCGACGCGAGCGACATGCACGGATACACGTGCACGTGCGCATCGACGTAGAGCTCCGTCGTCGTTTCTCTTCCTGCCGCGTCGAACATTCCGTTGTTCTCGATTCCCTGTACCTGAAGTCGATGTATGATTCCTCGCGTGTAGCCCGCCTCCTGTGTGTCGGTCGTGCCAGCCACGCGTACACGGCGGGACTATCCACCCGGGTTTTCGGCAGCACGAGACATTAACGATGAGCACCGGCATGACCGGCCGGCAGGCGGCCGGCCTCGGGTCCGTGTGCTTCGTGTAGGGATGGCTGACGCCGTATGACCAGCGACCGCGCAATGGACATGAAGTCGCAAGTGCAGCGGCTGGCGCAGAACGCGATGGCGCTGACAGCTGGTGGAATAGTAGCACAACTGGTTTTCACGCTTGTCGAGGTCCTGATCGCCCGCAAGCTCGGCGCGGCCGCCTACGGCGTGTTCGTCACGGCCTACGCGTGGTCGGTCCTGGGTTCCATTGCCATGGGACTCGGCACCGGCATGTGGACGGTGCAGGAGGGCTCGCGCGACCACCGGCGCATCCCGGTGCTGTTCGGGGCGAGCCTTTCGGTGCTCGGCGCGGGCTTCGCCCTGCTCTATCTCGGCGTGCTGGCGGCGCATGCCCTGTTCCCCGGCAATGCCGTCGTGGCGCTGCTGTTGCTGCTCCTGCCCTACGGCCTGATCCTCGCGTTGCAGACGACGCTGGCGTCCGTCTATTCGTGCTACCAGACGATGGGCATCAACGGTTTGTTCCAGGGCGCGGCGCCGCTCGGCATCCTCGTCGTATGGCTGCTGCTCCCGCGCGACGCCATATCCCTCGAGCAGGTCGGCTTCGCGTACGTGCTCGGCGGCACCCTGGTCACCGCCGGCTGGCTCGCGTTCACGCTGCAGCGGGTGCGGCCGAAGTTCGAGCTGGCTGCCACACTCGACGTGCTGAGGCGCAGCAACCAGTACGCGATCAGCAACCTGCTCAGCCAGATCTACTTCCGGGCGGACATCGTGATGCTTTCGGCCATCGGCGGCCTTCACGAAGCCGGGATCTACGCCGCCGCCTACAAGCTCGTGGAGCTCGTGTCCAAGACCGCGGTGGTTGCCGGGCGGGTGTTCGCGCCGGCGATCTTCAAGGCCAGTCACGAGCCCGGCAAGGCGTATCGCGTGTTCTCCAGCATGATGACACGCTTCATGACGATCGCAGGACTGGTCGCCGGAGTCACGGCGTTTATACTCGCCGATGAGCTGATCGAGATCCTGTTCGGAGAATCCTTTGTGGCGAGCGCATCGATCCTGCGGATCCTCGGCGGCGTAATGGCGACGCGCTGCATGATCGTCCCGTTGCAGCTCCTGCTGTCGAGCGCCGACCTGCACTTCCGGCGCGTGGCCGCCCTCGGCGCGGTCGTGGCCGCGAACATCGCGGGCAACGCGATCCTGATCCCGCTGTACGGTGCGGAAGGCGCCGCGTGGTCGGCGCTGCTCAGCGGGGCGCTCTTGATCACGCTATATGCCCTTTCCTCGTCGGGGCGCCGCGAGCTCGAGTTCCGGCGCTGGCTGCTCACGCCGACGATCATCGCCGCCGCCATCGCGGGGCTCGCGGTGGCTACCGACATCAATGCTTTCGCCCTGGCGCCGCTCGCCGTGGGGATCTTCCTGATCGGCCTGATCGGCGTCGGCTTCGTGCGCGGCGACGAGATCCGGTTCGTCCTGCGCTCGCTGTTGCCCGGGAGCTCGCGATGACCGAGCCGGCCGCCCGCAGGACGCCGTTCTTCATCGTCGGCTGCAGCCGCTCGGGCACGACACTGCTGCAGGCGCTGATCGACAGCCACCCGCACATCGCGATACCGCCGGAAAGCCACGTGTACGTACGGTTCGGCCCGATCGCGGCGACTTACGGCGACCTTGCCGACATACGCAACCGGCGGCGGCTCATTGCCGCGTTCCTGCGCGACGCCTTCATCGAGGAGTGGCGGCTCGGCGTATCCGTCGCGGACGTCGAGGCGCGCGTGCGCCGGCCGGTTTTCGCCGGCGTGGCGGAAGCGTTGTTCGAGATCTACGCCGAGCAGCACGGCGCCTCGCGCTGGGGCGACAAGACGCCGGAGCACATCCGGCACCTCGGCGAGATCCGGCGCGATTTTCCCGGCGCCAGGCTGATCCACCTGGTGCGCGACGGCCGCGACGTCGCCGAAGCCATGCGCCGCATGATCTTTTATCCCGTGACGGCCTACGGCGTCGCGCGCGTCTGGCGCGACGAGATCGGCCACTGGCGCAGGTTCACGGACGCGGCCGGCGAGGACGGCACGCTGGTCGTGCGCTACGAGGATCTCGTCACCTCGCCCGAATCCGTGATCGCGGAGATCTTCCGGTTCCTCGAGGAGCCCTACGTCGACACGGTGGCGACCTACGCGCAATCCTCGCTGAGCCGCAACCTGGACGCGCAGGGCCCGTGGCACGCCTCGCTGCGCAAGGGCATCAGCGCGGCCAAGGTCGGCGTCTGGCGGCGTGCATTCACACCGCGCGAGGTCGAGGTCATCGAGTCGATCCAGGGCCCCGCGCTCGCCGCCTACGGCTATGCCGTCGAGTACGCCGCGCCGCGCCCGGCGACGGCCCGCGAGAAGCTGCACGCGCTGTTCGCCGATCGACTCGTCCGCTGGTACCGCAAGCTGCACCACCCGCACGTGTTCCGCCAAGATCTGCAGTTCCGCTGGCGCATCGCCTGGCGGCGGCTTCTGTATTCCGCTGTTGATTCGTCGATGCGCTCACCGTAAACTGCTGAAAAGTCGGTACCGATCCATCCGTCCGCCCGGCGCATCCGTCGCCGAATGCCGACAAGGACCGACCTTCGAATCTACATTGGCTTCGCGCCATCCCCCGTAGACCAGACGCAAAGACGGCCGTCCGTTTTTCATGGCCGTCCCGGGGCGTCGGACGAATACCGTAAAGAACACGTGGATTGCCCATGCGATCGATTACTGTGACATTGATTCCGGTCCTCCTTGGCCTGGCCGCCGTGGCCGGTGCGCAGGAACAGATGCCGAGCGCCGACCAGGGCGGCTATCTCGTGAATGCGGGCGACCGCCTCGAGATCTCCGTCTGGAAGGAACCGGACCTCCAGCGGGAGGTGCTGGTCCGGCCCGACGGCGCTTTCTCGTTCCCGCTGGCGGGGCAGATCATGGCCGAGGGACACACGGTGACGGAGATCCGCGAGGAGCTCGAGTCGAGGCTCGCGAAATTCATTCCGGATCTCGTTTCGACCGTCACCGTGCTCGACGTCAGCGGCAACCGGATCTTCGTGATCGGCCAGGTGAACGCGCCCGGCATGTTCGTGATGAATCCGTCGCTCGACGTCATGCAGGCGCTCGCGATGGCGGGCGGCACGACGCCGTTCGCCGCGCTCAAGGACATCCGCATCCTGCGGCGCAGGAACGGCGTGCAGGAAGCGTACGAGTTCGATTACACCCGAGTCGCCGACGGCCGCTCGCTCGAGCAGAACATCCAGCTCCGGAGCGGTGACGTCGTCGTCGTACCCTGAACGGCCGTGTTCCGGACAGGCCGTCGAGAAACGGCCTGCCCGCGCGAGACCAGGGATGTCTCGTCCGCGACCGACCGGCCCTGACGAGGAGTTGTATATGAGTTGCAATCCGCGACGCCGAACGGCGGCAGGGGCCAGGGAAACCCGCCGACCCGGTGCAGTCGCCGCGCTGCCGTTCGTCCTGCTCGCATGTGCGGCGGGCCCGGCGGCGGCCCAGCAGTGGCTGGTCACGCCCGAGATCGAAATCGGCGCGCAATGGATCGACAACCCGCGCCTGCGCGAGGACAGCGACTCCGACAGCATCGCGGGCGGGCTCGTCGACGCGGCGCTGGCATTGCGCCGCAACACCCAGACGTCGTCCTTCCTGCTGCGGCCGGCGGTCATCGTCTACCGTTACGGTGACGGCGGCGAGGATGAAGCGACGAACGAGGACGCGGAATCGTACTTCCTCGATCTCGACACCAATGGACAGGGACGGCGCAACGCGTGGCGGCTGAGTGGCAATTACCGGCAGCAGCAGGTCTTCCACGGCGAGACGACACCCTCCGACTTCGACGACCTGATCGGAGACGAGGACCAGACGGGCACCGGCCGCACCTTCGAACGCCGGCAGCGCGACCTGTGGCGGATCCAGCCGGGCTTCACAATGGAATTCACCGAGTTGACCTCGCTGGCACTGGACGCCACCTACGTCGATGTCAGCTACGATGTGGAGCAGGAAGGCGAAGCCGTCGACTACAACTCCACCCGGCTCGACGCCGCCCTGATCCGCGCGCTCTCGCCTTACAACCAGGTCGAGCTCGGCGTCTACGGTATGCGCTACGATCCGGACGTCGCGGAACGCGGGTCGGACAGCGTGGGCGCGAGCATCCGCTACCAGCAGAGCACGTCCGACATCTCCACCTTCTTCATCGAGGTCGGCGCGCAGGAAGCGCAGAGTAACTCGATATCCGACCCGGACATCGAGATCTCGGAAACCTCATTCCTCTGGAATATCGGCTACGTGCGCCAGCTCGAAGTAACGCGCTGGCGATTCGAGCTCGGCCAGGACGTGACGCCGAGCGGCAGCGGCCGGCTCGTCGAGCGCGACCAGTACCGGATCGCCATGCAGCACCAACTGCAGCCGCGCTGGCTGCTCGACCTTTCGGCCGTCTACCTCGCCACGGACGCGGTGGCGGACGAAGGCGTGACGTCCAGCGACCGCGATTACGCCCAGGCGCGCGCCTCCCTCGGCTATCAGCTCACGCGCAGCTGGACGATGCAGGGGCTGTATGCGTTCACCTGGCAGGACTTTGCCGACATCCCCGGCGACGGCATGGAGCACGAGGTCCGCCTGTCGCTCATCTACCAGCCGCCCATTCCGCAGTAGGGCGCCGGAGACCCCATGGCCAGCACGACCGAAGAGTATTCGACCAGGGATTACCTGAACGCCCTGCGCCGCCGCGCCGGCCTGTTCACCGGCGTGCTGGCGCTGCTCTTCGGCATCGCCGGCGCCATCGCGGTCCTGCTCCCGGATACCTACCGCGCGTCCGCGGAGATGCATATCGACCTGCAGGGCCCGAACATCGACGTGCTGAAGCCGATCCAGCTCACGAACTATGCCGACCAGTACATCAAGTCGCTGCAGCAGAAGGTCATGACCTACGACAACCTCAAGGCGTGGCTGGAGGAATCGAACGCCTACCGCCTCGATGCCGGCCACGCCAGCCAGAGCGAGCTGATCTCGAGGCTGCGCGAGGACATCGAGGTGAACATGGTGTTCACCTCGGTGATCGAGGAGGAGACCGGCGAGGAAGTCGACCTCATCACGGGCTTCACGACGTCCTTCAACGGCCGCGATCCCGAATCGGCGCGGATCATCGCGAGCCGCGTGGCGGAAGCCTTCCTGGCGGAAGACCGCCGGACCCGTGTCGACAAGGCCAGCGCCGCCTCCAGCTTCCTGCACGAGCAGATCCAGTCGAAGCGCGACGAGATCGCGGAGATCGAAGCGAAGATCGCGGACTTCAAGGAACAGCACTCCGGCAGCCTGCCGGACCTCCTCGTCCTGAACATGACCGCGCTCGACCGCACGACGCAGGAGCTCGAGCAGGTCCAGCGGGAGATCCGCACCCAGGAGCAGGACCGCTTCTTCCGCGAAGCCCAGCTGCAACAGATCCAGAGCACCGTCGGCGCGGGCGCGCAGCTCAACCAGATCGAGCAGGAATACCGCCGCGCCGTCGCCCTGTACGGCCCCGAGCACCCCGACGTCCTGCGCCTGAAACGGCAGATCGCCTCGCTCACCAACGATCCCGCCGCCGGCGGTTCGGAGCTCGCGCAGCTCGAGGCCCAGCTCGCGTCGTTGAAGGAGCGGTATTCGGACCAGCACCCGGACGTCGTCAGCCTGAGGCACCGCATCGAGGCGCTGAAGCAGTCGGGTGCCGGCGACGCGCCTACCGACCCGGTCTACCTGCAGCTGCGGGCCCAGATCAACGCCATCAACAGCAACGTCGCCGGGCTGCGCCAGCGGGAACAGGAGCTGCACGATCGCCTGGCCGAGCTGCAGGGCAAAATCGCCCAGACGCCCCAGGTCGAGCGCCAGTACCAGGACCTCCAGCGGCAGCTCCAGACGGCCACGCTGGCCTTCGACAGCCTGCGCGAGCGGCTCTCGCAGGCGCAGCAGATCGAGTCGTTCGAGTCGGGCGAGCGCGGCGCGCGGCTGCAGATGGTGCGCGCCGCACACGCGCCGGACCGGCCGACCGGCCCGCCGCGCATCGCGATTGCCATCCTCGGCCTGTTCGTTGCGACCACCATCGCCGGCGGCGCGACGCTGTTCGCGGAGATCTCGGACGACACGATCCGCGGCAGCAAGGACGTCCTGACCGTGATGCATGCGCATGCGATCGCGGCCATACCGGTGGTGCGCAACTCGGTGTACCGCTCCGAACGACGGCGCCGCATGCTCGTGGTGTCGTTCAGCGCGTTGCTGCTCGGGGTGATCATCGTGCTGATCGTGGGGGCCGTCACCGCATGAGCGCGCCGGCACACGGAACTGAGGCACAGCAATGACGTCGATCATCCAGAAGGTCCTCGAAGCGGAAAAGAGGCGCAATTCCGCGACGGTCCTGCGCAAACCCGAGCGGCGCTCGTTCGGCCAGGTGACGAGGGAGTTCGTCGCGGCGACCGGGCTGTTCAAGGGCCTGGCCGCCTCGCGGGTGGAATCCCGGGCCATGGAGCGCAACAAGATCCTTCCGGCGATCGACGATCCGGCCGCCGTCACCGCCTACAAGATCCTGCGCACCCGGGCGTTGCAGCGGATGCGCAGCAACGACTGGCACTCGCTGGTGGTGACCGGCGCCGGCCCCGGGGAGGGCAAGACGCTGACGGCCTGCAATCTCGCGGTCAGCATCTCGAACGACGTCAACCAGGCCGTCGTGCTGGTCGATCTCGACCTGCAACGCTCCACTCTCGCCTCCTACTTCGGGCTCGAGGTCCGCGCCAGCATCGGCGACTACCTCCTCGGGCGCGCACAGCTCGACGACATCGTGTACGCGCCGGCGGGCATGGAGCGCCTCGTCATCATCCCGAACCGGGATCCGGTGGCCAACTCTTCGGAGCTGATCGCTTCACCGCGCATGCGCGACATGCTGAGGTGGCTCGACGAACAGGGGTCGGAAACCATCGTCATCTTCGACATGCCTCCGGTGCTCGCGTGCGACGACGTGCTCGCGTTCTGCCCCTATGCCGACGCGATGCTGCTGGTCGTCGCGGAGGGGAAGACGGAGCGCGCGGCGTTGTCGCGGACCCTGGAAATGCTCGGCGAAAGGAACCTGCTCGGCGTCGTGCTCAACCAGTCGCGCGAGACAGGCTCCGTTTCGCCCTACTATTATTGAGGCCTGACCCCGGGCGGCACGCCCCGGACCTCTAGCCCCGACAGCCGGCGCCACAGCACCCTTGGCCAGCCTCATCCGATCATCGCTGATCCTCGCTTTCGCGAGGGCCACGAACCTCGCGCTCCTGTTCCTGAGCCCGGTCCTGCTCGTACGGCTGCTCGATCCGGCGACTTTCGGTCAATACCGCGAGTTCATCGCGTGGGCGATGATCACCATAGCCATCGCCGGCTTCTCGATCACGACCAACCTCCTCTACTTCATCCCGCGGGACCCGCGGAATGCGATCCGCTACGTGAGCCATACCAACTGGTTCAGCCTGATCGCATCAGCCCTCGCCTTCGCCCTGCTGTGGGCTTTCCGGGACCGCATTCACGCCAACGCGAGCTTCGACCTCGTGCTGCCGCTTTCGCTGTACGCGTTCCTGTATCTGAACGTGTCGTTCCTGGATACGTACTGGATCGCCACCCGGCAGCCGAAATACGTCTTTTACTATTCCACCGTGCGTACGATCGTTCGCCTCGCGGTCCTCATCGGCACGGCCTGGGCGACCGGTTCCATAAAGGCCATCGTCACTTCGCTGGTGCTCGTCGAGCTCGTCAGGCTGGTCACGGTGCTGATCATTTCCCGCGGCATCGGCCTGCTGTCCTTCCGGATCGACCGGCGCCTCATCCCCGAGCAGCTCCGCTTCATCCTGCCCCTTGGCCTCGCAACCTCGCTGGCGCAGGTCCACCAGTACATCGGCCAGCTGGTCATCTCGACGCAACTCGGCGTGCTCGCGCTCGCCATTTACTCGGTCGCAAGCTACAAGGCGCCCATCATCCGCATCGTCCGGAGCGCGATCAGCGACGCGATATTCCCGGAGATGGTCCGGCGCGCGGCCGGCCGGGCGGCGGACGGCCTGCACCTCTGGAAGCGGGGCAACATCGGTTACACCTTCCTGATCCTGCCCTCGTTCGTGCTGCTGTTCTGGTATGCGGACGTGCTGATTCCGCTCATCTTCACGCAGCAGTACGCGGACGCCGTGCCGATCTTCCGGATCCTGCTGCTGGTCATGCCGCTCGAGGCGATCGAGCTCAACTCACCGCTGCGGGCCATCAACCGCACACCGGATATGCTCGCCGGCAACGCGCTGCTTCTCGGCACGAACGTGCTCTGCATCGTGGCTTTCTTTCGCTGGCTGCCGCAGCAGGCGATCATGGGTCCCGCCGTGGGCACGGTTGCGGGTTACGTCGCCCAGCTCTGTTTCCTCGCCTGGCGCATTCTCCGCTGGTATGAAATCCGCCTCGCCGACCTGATGAAATGGCGCAGCCTCGGTGCAATCTGGCTGTGCACGCTCGCGGCCGGCGCCGTGCTGGCCGGCGGCGAGTACGTTCCGATGCCGGAGGTCGCGCGCATGCTGGTGTTCAGCACGCTCTACTGCGGCGCCTACCTGTTCGCGCTGCGCCTGTTCAGGCTGGAAGAAGTGGAGCTGCTGTTCGGCAAGCTGCGGCGTCGCCTGGCGCGCGCACCGGCCTGACGCCGGCCGGCCTCACACGCTCTCCGGACCCGTTACCCGGCTGTCCTGCACCCGCCGGGGGTGGCGCCGCTCCCCGAGCCGCCTTTCCCGTTCGCGGCGTTCCGGGCCGGACCACCGGCCGCCGGGCCGCCGGCGTTCCTCTTTCGCTCGCCGGTCGCCGATCTCGCGCCGCCGGCAGATCGAGCGCCGCAGGAAGCGCATGACCGTCCATGCGCGGATGATGGCCCAGAAGTACACGAGGCCGAGGGTCAGGAACGCGCCGGCCAGCCACGCGTCGGATATACCGAGCCAGCTTCCCGCGAGCCCGATGGCGACGCCGGCGGCCGCCAGCCCGGACATGATCACCACCGTCTCGGTCACGGTGAACCCGGCCATCAGGAACACGTGGTGCAGGTGCTCCTTGTCCGGGCTGAAGATCGGCCGGCCCCGGAGGGCACGCCGGATCGTCGTGCAGGCGGTGTCGAAAACCGGCAGGGTCAGGAACCAGAGCGCCGCCGCGGGGGAAAGGGGTGCGTCCTCGCCCTGCGACAGGCGGATGGCGAACCAGGCCAGCGCCATGCCGAGGAACATGCTGCCGGAATCGCCGAGGAAGATGAGCGCCCTGCGGCGGCCGGGCACGGCGGCATTGAAGAGCAGGAAAGCGATGATGCTGGCGGCAAAGCAGCACAGGATCACGAGGTCCTTGCCATCGCCCAGAAATATCGTGGCGAAGATGAACCCGAGGATGGGCACGAGGCTGAGGGTGCCCGCGAGACCGTCCAGCCCGTCCGACATGTTGACGGCGTTGATCACCCCGACCACGGCAAAGATGGTGAACGGCACCGCCAGTGCTCCGAGCAGCACCTGCTGGCCGCCCATCCCGAGCGTTCCGAGATCGCGCACCACGACGTCGGCACCGACGATGATGAGCACCACCGCGACCGCTTCGGTGATCAGGCGCAGGACCGGCGAGACTTCGCGAAAATCGTCCACGACACCGACCAGCACGAGTAACGCGCCCGCCACGTAGAAGCTGGTGTAATGCTCGATGCCGCCGGTGCCCGGGAAGAACACGGTGGAGATGACGTGCGTGACGACGACGGCGACGTAGATGGCAATGCCGCCGACCAGCGGCACTTCACCCTCGTGAATCTTGCGCTCGTTCGGAACGTCCACGAGGCCGAGCGACTTCGCGATCGGGCGGAAGCTCAATATGAGCGCCGTGGTCGCAAAGAAAGCCAGGGCTGCACTGATATAGAAGTACAGGGACAATGCCGAACCTCGTAAGCAGTCACCAATCCCCGGGGCGCGCCCCGGCGCATTTCATTCCATGTGTAGTTTCGCGGTCTTCGATCGAGGGATTCGGGTAGCGCCTACTCGATGCGCCAACGCTCGACAGGGCCCTCGGACAGGAATGTAGAGTTCGAGAAGTGCGGCGGATCCGAGCCTCCGGTGCGGCAGCGCGCGGCTCAAATATTCGTATCGCCGTTGCCATCCATCATACGATCGTTTGCTACCTCGTGCCAGTGTCGCAGAATGCCGTGTCGCGAAACGGGGACAGCCAAACCGCAGCGCACGAGCCGTTGGCCGATTTTTTGCAGCAGGTTTTCAAGCGGCCGGCGGCATCCCGCGGGACGGTCCCGCCGGTGCCGGCCGGGTCCTCATGGCACGGACCGGTGCGCAGTACCACCGGACGGCAGCCCTGCCAGGCGCCGGTAGTTGGCATAGATGGGCTTCAGTATTTCCTGCGGCGTAAACGGCTGCACGGCGTCCGCGCACGGCTTGCCCCGCAACCGGCCGACGGCGTTCCGGCACGTCCGGATCGCTGCGGCCAGCGACGCGGCATCCTGCCGCCTCACGAGCTCGCCGTTCACGCCGGGATGCACGGCCCGTGCCACCTCGCCAACGTCCGTCGCCGCTACCGGCAGGCCCGTGGCCAGCGCTTCCAGAACCACGATGGGCATGCCTTCGTAGGCCGACGACAGGACGAACAGGTCCGCCGCCTGCAGGTGCTCCGCGATCACCGGCGGCGGCTGAACGCCGCACAGCTTCACGTGCGACTGCAGGCCCGCCGACCTGATCCGCTCCTCGAGCTCTCGACGCAGCACACCGTCGCCGATGAACAGGAGCCTGAGCTCCGGGACGCTCTCGTGCAGCAGCCGGAAAGCATCCAGCAGCAGCAGCGGATTCTTCTGGCGATCCAGGCGGCCGACGGTCACGAGCACGAACGCTTCCTCGGGGAATCCGAGCTTCCGGTTCAATGCCGCCCTGCCGCGCATCCGCGCCAGCTCGTCGGGCAAATGAAACACGTCGGGATCCATCCACGTCGGCGTGAAACGGATGCGCTCCCGCATCGCCGGAAAACGTTCCCGGTACGCCTGCGTCGCGTCCTCTCGTACACAGAAGACCGTGTTCAGGCGCGGCAGGATGTACTGCTCGAGCCGGAAATACAGCGACGGGAAGTGCCGCCAGCGTATGTCCGATCCGAGGTTTCTCAGGTCCTGCATGTTCTGGTGCATGATGAGGTTCTTGGGACGGGGATCGCGCGCGAACGCGAGCCACGGCTCGATGCGGTGAAACTCCAGCACGTCGGCCGCCGTGCGCACGCGCTGCCTGAGCAGCCCCAGCAGGAACCGCAGCGCGACCGGCACGGCCGGCTGGCGCTCCGCATTCCTGAGCTCGAGCACCGGGTAGAACGAGAACTGCCGTTCGCCGGCGAGCGTGCAGCGCGTCCAGCGCCGGGCCGGCGCGCGCGCCGGATCCGTCGTGATCCCCAAAAGCTCGAATTCCAGGTCGGGCGGCGCCCAGCGGAGGACGCCCCTGATGAAGCTGTCGATGCCGCCGGGAATGACGCCCAGCGGGTCGGCCGGATAGACGATGGCGACGCGCCGGCGGGGCCCTTCGGAACCGGCTGCCTGCTCGTGCTCGCCGGCCGCGCCAACGCTCCCGTACGGCCCGGCGGGCGGCCTTTGCGCCCGGCCCACGGCGCCGGTCACTTGCGCCCCCAGCCGGACCGGTGCGGCACCAGCGCCGGCGAATACCCGCGCCCGCCCGTATGCACTCCGGGGGCAGGCACCGGCTCCGCGGGCGCGTCCTCCGCCGGGACGGCGGCCACAACCCGCTGTTCATCTACGGCGGCGTCGGATTCCCGTATGCACATCGCGACCCGCATGGCCGTGCCGGCATACGCCCACAA
>CAZBGV010000012.1:25597-48001 GCA_964491485.1 uncultured Woeseiaceae bacterium
CGGATTCCCGTATGCACATCGCGACCCGCATGGCCGTGCCGGCATACGCCCACAACAGGTAGCCCGGATTCTGATAGTCGTTGAAGATGATCGCCACGAGGAAACTGAAGATGCCGAAAACCAGCGCGATCAGGTGCAGCTGCTGCGCTCCCGAGGCGAGAGCGATGGTCGAGCGCGCGGTCGACAGGATGCCGCGGAATACGCCGATGAAAAGCATCAGTCCGACGACACCGAGGTTGTAAAGAAAATAGAGATACGCATTGTGAGTCGCCAGGCGGAATTCCCGTGAGCTTTCGTAAGAGTAGAAGCCATATCCCGACAGGAAAGACAAGGGGTTCTCCATCATCGAGTCGATCGCCTCGGACCAGATCGAGCTGCGCCCGCTGGTCGCGACATGCGGGTTGCCCTCGATCCCCGAAAACCTGTGGACGAACAGGTCTTCGTAGCCGGTAACGAACGCCGTCGCCAACACTGCCACGCCGGCCACGACCAGCGCGACACCCGTCCGCACCACCGTCTGCGCCGACACGTACTGCCTCAGGTAGAAGGCCGCCAGCATCGCTCCCCCGAGCGTCCCGACCCAGGCACCGCGCGAGCCCGTGAGAATCAACGCGAGCGCGGACGCGAAAATGCCGATTCCGGCGAGCAGCCGCAACCTGCCCCGCTGTTCACGGAACAACGCAACGCAAAAAGGCAGGTAAAGCGCCAGGAACAGCCCGTAGTCGTTCGGCTGCCCGATGAATCCCTCGAATCGCCCCCCCTTCCTCGGCACCGGCAGCAGCCCGAGGTCCGGCATGTTCATCGTGTCGAGAACGGTGATGACGTTGCCGAGCATGGCGATCCAGAGGATCGCCCTCAGCAGCCACATCGCTTCGTTCAGCTGCCGCAGGCTGTAGAAGAAGATCAGGAAGATCAGGAAGTGGTCCACCAGGTTGGACTTCCAGGCGATGAATGCCCCCTTCGCCAGGTAATCCGGATCCTTGACCACGAACGTGAGCGCCGCCCAGGTCACGAGCGCGTACCCGATGAGCAGGCTGAACACCACCAGCACCCCGGTCAGCTCGACTTTGCGGTTGCGGGTCACCGCGGTATTGATGGCGAGCCCGGCGATCACGAGATAGAGAAGCAGGTTCTTGATGCTCAGCCCCGGCGCCAGGCTGATGGCGAGCCCCAGGCGATCGCCCGCGTACATCAGCAGGAAGAACCCCGCCAGCAGGTACTTCATGCGGCTCGAACGCTCCGAAGCGGCGCCGCAGGGAGCTCAGTTGACGATGCGCTCAATCGAGTACTCCTTGATGTCCCGGGCGTGCGTGAAGATGATCAGCTCGCCGAGCAGCCCGAGAGCGAACACCTGCATGCCCAGCACGACCATGAGCGAGGTCAGGAGGAGCGCCGGCCGGTCGGCGAGCGAAACGCCGAAGAACAGCCGCTGAACGGCGAGCCAGGCGAGGAACAGCGCACCCACCGCGAAGATCACGCTGCCGATGGTCCCGAAGAAGCGCAGCGGCTTCTTCGTGAAGCGCGTCAGGAAGACGATGCCGAAGATATCCAGCATGCGGGCGAGGTACCCGGTAACGCCGTGGTGGTCGTAAATCCGCTCTCCATCGGCTTCGGAAACCGGCACTTCGCAGACGTGGAATCCGCGGCGCGCGGCGAGCAGCGGGATGAACCGGTACTGGTCGCCGTACAACGGCAGCTCGTCCACCACTTCCCGTTTCAGCGCACGCACGCCGCAGCCGACGTCGCGGAAGGTCTGCCCGGTGGCCACGCGGACCAGCCAGTGAAAGGCCCGGCGGCGGGCGGATTTGAATGCGGAGGAGCGGGACCCGTTCGACACGCGCGTGGCGACGGCGACATCGCAACTGCCCAGCCGGTCGAGGACGGCCGGAATGGCGCCCAGGTCGACCTGCGCATACGCCGGCAACGTCAGTACGATCGGTGCTCTCGTGTTCTCGAAGCCCGCGGTCAATGCGCTCGCTTCGCCGAAGTTCTTGGCGAGCTGGATGATGCGCAGCCGCGGCTCGGATTGCGCTATGGCTCCGAGCTGGGCGAGGAACTGCTCGTGCTCTCCGTCGATCACGTAGACCAGCTCGAAGGATCGGCCCGTGCCTTCCAGCGTTTCCAGGTACTCCCTGACCAGGCGCCCGCCGGGATCCACCAGCTTGACGACGGGCACGATGGCCGATACCTCCACATTGTCGCTCATCTCGAGAACTCCACTTCGCGCACCGGCGGCTGCTCGTCGTCCTGCCGGTAGCGCTGCTCCTGCGCGGTCAGCAGGCTGAACTTGGTGATGCGCATGTCCCCGGTCCGGTTGATCAACTCGCCGAGCGCGCCGCTGAACAGGAGGAAAAAGCACAGGGCAGCAAAAAAGATGCCGGCGCCGGCGATCGGCAGTGAGCCACCGCCACCGACGAGCATCGCCACGATCTGCCAGGTCAGTATCGCCGACGAAGCCAGGAAAAAAGGTACGGCCAGCAAGGCGAACCAGGCCAGCGGCCGTGCGGCGAAGCCGGAGACCATGCGGATCGTCAGCAGGTCGAACAATACCTTGTAAACCCGGGACAGGCCGTACTTCGAACGCCCGTACCTGCGCGGATGATGCCGCACCTTGATCTCCGCGATCCGCGCGCCGGCTATCGAGGTCATCGCCGGAATGAAGCGGTGCATTTCGCTGTACAACGGCACGTTCTTGATGACTCCGGCGCGAAATCCTTTCAGCGAGCAGCCGTTGTCCTTGATCGGGACTCCGGTCACCTTGCCGATGAGCCAGTTCGCGATCCGCGAGGGAATCTTTCGCGATACGAGCCGATCCTGCCGCTGGTGTCGCCAGCCGACGACAATGTCGTAGCCTTCGTCGAGCTTCGCAATGAAGTGCCCGATGTCGGCGGGGTCGTTCTGGAGATCGCCGTCCATCGTCACGATGTAGTTGCCGCGCGCAAGATCGATGCCGGCCGCCATCGCGGGGGTCTGGCCGAAATTGCGCCGGAACTTCACCACCCGCAGCCGCGGGTCGCTCGTCGCGAGGCGCTCCGCGCAGGCGAACGTGCCGTCGCGGCTGCCGTCATCGACGAACAGGATTTCCGCGCCGCCTTCGAGCGCAAGCGAACCGAGAGCGTCGCTGATCGCCCGGTACAGCGGCTCGACGCTGTCTTCCTCGTTGTACAGCGGCACGACGATCGAAAGATCCACTGCTTCTCCTGAACGCCTGTCGTTCATTCCTCTTCTTGATCGTTATCAGGTTTTAGGTGCAGCCGGCGGGCGGCGGAATGCAAGCTGGTCTTCGCGACCAGATGGCAGGACCGCATGTACCGGAGTGGCGCGCCACGCCAGGGACGTGGCGGCGTGAACGGGACGGGCTCGCGGTTGAAGTTCGTTGCGGCGCGCCGGCATCTCGACCGGATGGCAACGCGGTTCTGGACTCCGAACCCGCCGTGACAGTAGCGGCCTGATAGTACCGCATGCAGGGCCGGGCCGCCTAGTACCCGCGCTGCGGGCGCGCGAGCGGACGATGGTTCAGTGGGAATCGCCGGTTTCCGAAGCCCCCGCCTGCGAGCCGCCGGTATCGGCGGTGGCGGTAGCGCCGGGTTTCGCATAGCGCCAGACCGGCGTGGCGCCGTCGCGGCCAAGCCATACCTGCTCGAACCCGAGCTTCTGCATGGTCGTCCAGATGCCGTCGTCCACGTAGCGGTCGAGGTTGTGCTCGAGCTCGCCGCTCCCCACGATCAGCACTTCGTCGTACTGCGATTCCCGCACCACCTTCTCGAGCTCCGCGCCCGAGGCGATCTGCGGCAGCCCGGTGTAGAGGCTCCGCATCCGGCCTTCCCGCATGATCGTCGAATTGCGGCCATCGTAGAGGGAACGCATGTAGTAATCGGCACGCTTCGGCAGGTAATACCCCTGCTGCTGCGTGTCCATGACGATCACGAGGTCGTCGCCCGCCGCATCCTCGCCGATGACGTATTCGGCCGCTCCCTTGTGGTCGACGCCGCGGTGGTCGCCCATGCGGCCGAAATCGGCATACTGCGGATTGACGTTGTAGCGCAGGTCGGACGGGCTCACGAAGACGGCCAGCGCGGCCACTGCCGCGAACGCTTGCGCCGGGATCGCGGCGCGCCGCGACGACAGGCGGGACCCGACGGACAGCAGGCGGGATTCCGACAGCACCTGCTGCAAGCCCGCGAACAGGCACAACGCGAAGAACGGAAGCATGCCGATCACGTAACGCGGCGGCACGTACCGGTCCTCGAAGAACCCGATGAGGAACAGGGGCGCGAACACGGCGATGAGGAAGAGCAGCACGTGGTCCGGCAGCGGACGCCGCCGGGCAAAACCGACCGCGAAGTAAATCAGCAGGAGCACGTAAAGACCGAAGCCGATCGGCGAGAAGCTCGCGAATGTCAGGTAGGAGAGCGGCTTGGGTGTGCCGAGCATCGCTTCCGCGAAGTCGAACAGGCTCCGGACCGCTGGCGATTGCCAGGCCGCGAAGGCGTGCCAGCCGAACAGCGCAGCGAGCACTACGCCCGCCGCGACCGGCACGAGCGCGCTGCGCCCCGCTCGCACGTAGAAGACCGCGCCGAAAAACCACGCCAGCGCGGCAACGTGATACTGGATCAGCATGGCGGCTGCGAGTGCCGTGACGAGCAGCCCGGCGCCCGCGGTGAGCCACAGCCGCTCCGCGACCCGCTCGCGCCGGCCCGCGAACCAGGCCGCGGCGGCGGCGATCAGGACGACGGCCGCCCCCACCCCGAGCTCCGCGAGTCCGGGCACGTGTTGCAGGCTCTCCGGCACGGCGGCGCCCGCATCGCCGGAGTCCGGCGATACCAGCGGGAAATACTGGTCGGAGTTCCATTGCGCCAGCAGCTTGAAAACGCCGACGCTGACCGCGAATCCGGCCGCCCCGAACCCGAGCAGACGCCAGGAACGCTTCACGATACCGGGATAGAAGTACAGCAGGCTGGCGAAGACGGTGAGCGAGTGCAGCGCCAGTCCCGCGATGCACGCGAGCACGGCCTGCACCCAGTCCCGGATCGTACCGGTCCGCTCCCACCGGAAGATCGCCACGCCGAAGAGCATCACCAGCGCGACGTAGAAGACGTACATGCGTGCGGTCTGCGACACCGCGATCAGCTCGGGGAGCAGCGCGATCGTCGCGGCGAACAGGAGGGACCAGCGGACGGTCAGGAAGCGCCGTGCCAGGGCGTAGCCGATGAGGATCATCAGGCTTCCCGTTACGGCCGAGGGCAGGCGCAGCGCCCACTCCGAATCGCCGAACGCCAGCACGGACAGCGCCATGAGATAGAGCTGCGGCAGCGCGCGCGGATAGAGCATGCCGCTCGGCAGCGTCGGTGCCCCGGTGTCGAGGATGCCGCGAACGGCAAGCGCCATCACGTCCTCGTCTCCGTGCAGGCCGATGTTCCCGAGCCCCCAGAACCGCAGCACCGTTCCGAGCGCCACCACCAGGGCGAGCAGCAGGAGCGTGAGGCGTGTTCCCTCGTCCCGTGGGCGGCAGATTCGAAACAGCGTTTCGCTCAAGGCGAGCTCCTGTCGGCAATCGGAAAGCGGGCACCGGTCCCGACAGGATTATAGTAACTGTCGCGACGGCCGGGCCGCGGCGCCCGCCGGCCGTGTCAGTGCAGCTGCGGCGCCTCCGGGGGAGCGATCTCGCGCCCCTCGTCCGCGTTCGACATCACCTTGTCGCCTGCCCGGCCCTCCACCTCCGCGGCCATGGCGTGCAGCCATTCCTCGAGATTGGTATATCCGTCCCCGTCCTCGTCACCGTCCGGATCGGGCGGCAGCTCGAGCGGGCGCTTGTTCACCGCGAGCTCCGGCCAGCCGCCGCCGTTCTTCTCACAACGCTTCGTGCCGTCGTCGGAGACGCAGTTGATGACCGTTCCCGTGCCGTCCTTCACCTCGCGGACGATCCTCGCGTCCACGCTGTTGCGCTGCGCCGGACGGGTACCGGCATTCTCGAGCACCGCATCCCGCACCTTGTTGTTCCCGACCGGCAGCGCTTCGAGACCGTCGGGCCATACCGGCGGCTCGATCGCTTCCACCGCTTTTCTCGGCAACGTGCTGTCGTTCTCGATCACCGACCACGGATCGTCGGTGGCGCCGTACGCCGCGTTGTCGGCGACGTGCACGCGCGTGCCGCTGACGATCTCGGTCGCGACGCCGACGGCGTCGGGCCCCGTGAGGAACACGGGCTTGGCCGCCTCCCGCGAGCTCTGCCCCTTGATGAAGACGTTTCCGACGATGCTGTTCCTGGTCGGGTATTTGGCGTTGAAGAGCATCGCCTCGAACTCGCCGGGGTTGTAGACCACGTTGTTGACGAACACGAACTCCGCCGCGCCGGACCTCGGGTTGCGCCCGAATCCGTGGGCAAGCAGGTTACCGACCAGCGCCACCCGGGCCTTCTTGTCGTAGGACCCGATGAGCATGTTGAATCCGTGCTTCCCCTCCGAATGCAGCGAATCGTGCAGGGGCTCCGAGATGATCGAGTTCAGCACGGTGACGTCGCTCCAGTCTCCCCAGATGTCGACGACGCCGTCGATGCCCCAGCTGAACGAGGAATGATCGATCACCACGTTCTTCACCCGGCCGTGTCCCCCGATCTTGAACGTATCGCGGATGTCCGGCTTCTCCCCGTCCGGGTCGTCTCCCACCCGTACGGCGATGTGCTGCACGAGCACGTCCGAGGCATCGATGTACAGGCCGGCATTCCTGATGAGGATGCCCGGATCGGGCGCCGTCTGGCCGGCGATGGTCAGGTGCGGGTTTTCGACGACCAGCTTCGACTCGAGCCGGATGCTGCCCGAGATCTCGAACACACAGACGCGCGGCCCGGAAGCCGTGACGCATTCGCGGAGCGAGCCGGGGCCGCTGTCATCCAGGGTCGTGACGCGATACACCTTGCCGCCGCGTCCCGCCGGCGTGTCGATGCCGTAGCCCGCGGCCCCGGGAATGACCGGCAATGCGCCCAGCGCGCTCGGGCCGATCGCGATGCCGGCGCAGAACAGGGAGAAAAGGAAGGGAAAGCGAAACCTGGCAAACGCCGTTTTGCTGATCATCACCGCATTGCAACTGTATGGAGTCTCGGGAATGGGGAACCGGGTCCCGGCTCGTGCGCGGTAGTGGCTTTCGGAGCGGGCCCGGAAGCGTGCGCATGCTGCACGCGTTGCCAGCTTATGTCAAATGCCGGGGCGCGCTGTCGCGATTGAGCGACAGCGCGCCTCCCCGGTCAGCGGGTGTGCGGCAGGATCAGTCGTGCAGTTGCGGCGGTTCCGGCGGCGAGCTCACCGAAACAGGCTCGCGCGGATCGCCCTCGGAATTCACCCGCCCTTCGACCTGCGCGGCCATGTCATGCAGCCATTCCTCGACGTTCGTATAGCCGTCCTTGTCGTCATCGCCGTTCGGATTGTCCGGGATGGAGAGGCTGCGGTGATTCTCCGCCATCTTCGGCCAGCCACCGGCGTTCTTCTTGCAGCGCGACGATCCGTCATCGCCGACGCAGTTGATGATGCGTCCGGTGCCGTTCTTCACGTCCGCGACGATCCTGGCATCCACCTCGTTGCGATCGGCCGGGCGAGTGCCGGCGTTCGCGAGCACGTGTTTCACGACGTCCTTGCCGGGCATCGCCTCCAGGCGATCCGGCCAGGACAGCACGGAGAGCGCTTCCAGCAGCGATCGGGCAATCCCGCTTCGATTGTCGACGACCGACCAGGGGTCATCGGTGGCGTACGGAGACACGTTGTCCTCCAGGTACACTTTCGATCCGCGCAGCAAGGCGGTGCCCCACTTCGTTTCACCGACCAGCTTGACGGGCCGCATGCCGTCCCATGAGTCCCGCCCCGGGATGTAGACGTTGCCGATCACCGTGCTCTTCGTCGTCAGTCCGTGCTCGTTGTACAGGATCGTTTCCGCCTCCTTGGCGTTGTAAACCACGTTGTTCACGAGCACGAACTCGGCGGCGTTGGACCGCGGATTGCGGCCCCAGTGGTGCGCCATCAGGTTGCCGATCATCGCCATGTGCGTGTCGTCGCGCCGGGCGAGGATCAGCACCCCGAGCCCGTGCGGGCCGGATGGATGGCGTGACTCGCGCAGGCCTTCCGATATGATCGTGTTCGAGATCGTGACGTTGTCCCACTTCCTGTAGACCTCGACGGTCTCGTCGACACCCCAGCTGAACGAGCAGTGATCGATCACGATGTTCTCGATGAACTCGTCACCGACGATCTTCAGCGAGTCCCGCACCTTGAAGTCCGGGCCGTCCGTGGCATCGCCGACCCGCGAGGCGATGTGCTGGATGAGCACGTTGGATGCCGCGACTTTCAGTGCCCAGCCGCGCAGCATGATCCCCGGTGACGGAGCGGTCTGGCCCGCGATGGTGATGTAGGGCTCACTGATCGTGAGATTCGACTTCAGGCGAATCGTGCCCGACACCTCGAAGACGCAGATGCGCGGTCCCGAAGCGTTCACGCACGCTCGCAACGAGCCGCTGCCGCTGTCGTTCAGGTTCGTCACCCGGATGATTTTCCCTCCGCGGCCGGCGGGCGTTTCCGTTCCGAACCCGACCGCACCGGGGATCACCGGCAGCGCCCGCGCGTTGCCCGCGAACATGACAAATATGGCAAGAGCCGCAAGCTGCGGCCACTGCTTCTTGTGCATTCTTTACTCCCCGGTGCGCACCACGGCGGCTTTGACGCCCTGTTCGACGATCATCACCGCCTTCCACGAAGCAAGGTCGCGCGAATCCGGGCAATGAACGCTGTGCATCCACTGGTGACATCCGCCGGACGGCCGATCGAACGATCGCCGAATCAGGCGCGCCCTGCCCCGCGCATCGTGTACCTTACCCAAGCCAAGATAGATGCAACCGGAGTCATGCCCAATAGGTGTTTTCCGATTGCACCGCATCGCCGGTTCTCCGCCCGACTTGGCGCGGAGAATTGCACACCACTTTGTTCCGAACAAGCTGTCGCGCGTCTGCGACATTCGCAGTCGATCGCATCCCGCGGCAACGCGCGGGCCGGGGCTCACGACCGGAGATCGGTGTATGTCATTACTCGCGCGACCATTTCGCAGGGCGGCGGGCGTTCGGGCCGGCAGCGACGCCGCGCCGCGGCGCTTCCTTTGCATCCTTTGGCGAGGACCAGAGGTGCTGCAACAGGTTTTCGTACAGATCGAGCACGCGATCCATGCCGTGCTGCGCCCGCACGTACTCACTTGCGAGCGTACCGAGCCGCGCGCGTTCGGACGGGGAGTCGAGCAGCTTCTTTACGGTGCTGACCATTTCGGGAAGCGTGGCGACGATCTCGCCCACCGGCTCCCCGTTCAGGCGGGCGCCGCTGTCGACGAACGAAACCGTCGGCTTTGCGCGGCTCCACGTCTGCAGGAACGTGTTCGGAAACCCCTCGCTTTCGGAAGTGTTGACGAAGAGCGACGTCTCATCGAAGTAGCGGTGCACTTCCGAATAGGGAACGAACCCTTCGAACCGCACGTTCGGCAACGTCGCCGCACGCGCCTCGATCTCGCGGTACAGGACACCGTTCACGAGGTCCGGCCCTCCCACCATGGTGAACTCGTGTTCCGGCAGCGCCTCCGCGAGATCCAGGAACAAGTGCGGCCGCTTGATGCGCCGGATCGTGGACACCCACAGCACGCCGCTCCCTTCCTGTCGCGACCCGGTGGCGGGAGGCTCGTAGCAGTTCGGGATGAGGACGGAGTCGCGCCCGACCTCGCGGCGCACGAGCTCGCGCTGGAATTCGTTCTGCACCACGATGCAGTCGACGTTCCGGATGCCGTAGTCGAAGATCCAGCGGTCGCGAAGAAAGCGGATTTTCGTCGCCCCCGCCACGGCAAAGATCGAACGGCTCCCATGTCGCCGGCAGTAGGCGGCGGCCACGCCGGTGGTCATGCCCGCTCCACGCTGGTAGACGACGTCCGCGCCGGCGGCCCGCAGGCATCTCCACAGGCTGGTGAGCCGCGGTGAAAAAAATCGCAGCCCGGGCAGGCCGGCGTCGGGGCGGAAAGCCTTGTGCACCACGACGCCGTCGATCTCGCAGCGATCCTCCTGGCCGAAGTCGAGGCAGACCATCGACACCCGGTATCCGCGCTGCGCGAGGCCCCTGGCGACCAGCACCTGCTGCAGCTCGGCCCCGCCCGCAAACTCGACCGCTCCACCGCCCGCCAGCACGGGATAGGCATTCGGCGCCAGGAAGCAGACGTGTGGACGAGACGCCGTCACGAATGCGTACGTACGAGCGAGCCCCGGTCGAACCGTGACTCGCAAGGGATGCCCGCGCCGCGATGCCTCATAGCACCAATGTAACGTAACGCACGACGCCATTCACACCGACGTGTGCCGGGTGATGCCCGGCGCGTCGTTCGGGAAGGTGCTGCGCAGGCGCGCCCCGTCGGTCCCCGCCAATGAGTCGCCGCCGCGCTCGACCGGCCGGTAGCACCGGGACTACGCCGAGGATATCGAGCGACTCGGGTTCAACTCGCCCCTGATGACACCGGCGGGAACCCCGGTGTACGACGGCTGCGAGTCGGCGCTCGTGACCGCCCACTCGCCCCCGGCGGCATTCGCCGCGCGCGCGCAGGCATCGGCCTCGAGCAGCTCGTGCATCCTGCAGACGATGAGCAGCCGGAGTGCCAGCTTGTTGAGATCCATTCGCAGGCGGGGCCGGCAACGGCGCAGGGCCTGGCGTACGGGCCCGGGAAGCTTGCGCAGCATTCGCTTCACGCGCCGCGGCCGATGCATCGCCCGTGCCGGCGCTTCGGAAGCGATGTGCGCCGACACGTAATCGAGCAGCAGCGCCGGAAAAAGGGATTGCGCCGTTTCCGAGCAGAGCGCCTCGAGAAGCACGTCGACGGCCTGCCGGGTCCTCAATACCGCCCGGGAATCCGCAATGGCCTGTTCCGTCGCGTACGGCACGGCGGGACTGACGGCATCGACGATCTCGCGGAACAAGGCTTTTTCGGTCCGCATGCCATCGGGCAGCCCGCGGACCTGCCGGATGATCAGGTGGGTGAGCAACGGGTTCGCCACTTCGACGAAGGACGCCTTCAGGTCGGTGAGGGCGGCGAGCATCGTGGGGATGCGGAATCCGTGGTAAAGCCTGTCCCGCCACTGGGCAGGCGTTTCACCCGGCCTGTACCGCAGGCATTCGGGCAGCTCCTGCGGCGGCAGTGCCAGCTGGTCGAGATCCGGCAGGTTGCCGTAATCCGACCACAGCAGGAGACCCGTGGACTGCCGTGCTTCCTCGCAGCTCGAGACCTTGTTCCAGCCGAATCCCTCGTCGCCCCGGATGATGCCCTCGATCCCGCGGCTCGCCAGGGTTTTCCAGATCGCGAATCCGTCGAGATAGCCCGCAATGTGATCGATGCGCCCCTCGCCGCAGGCGACGAACAGGTCGAGCACGTCAGTGAGCGACGTCCCGGCCATATCGGTATGGAAATACTCGTGGGCCACGCCGAACGACTCCGCCAGGCGGCGAGCGACTGCCGCATCGCTGGCCGCGTTGGCCATGGCGGACCGGGTGCCCCACGTGATGGTCTGCACCGCGCGCGGACTCCGGAGCATGCAGAGAATGCCCCGGCTGTCGTATCCGCCCGACAGGGGGAGCGCCCAGATCGAGTAATCGAATTCCAGCTCATCGAAGTTGCGTTGTAATGCTCCGTACAGCACGTGCCACTGTCTTTCCACGCTGCCGCGCCGCGGGACGAACACGTCGCCGGACAGGCACGTGAGCCGGCTCGTCCACGCGCGCCGGTCTAGCGTGAAAGTGGAATCCGGCGGCAGCCGCCGAAGGCGTGCGTCCCAGGCATCCGTCGGACCGAGAGTCCCGGTCGCCAGCATCCATGTCACCGCGCGGCCGTTCGGCTCGAAGTCGCCGAGCACGGAAACCAGCCAGCGTTGCGACGTGGAGGCGATGAACACCTCGTCATCGAGGTAGTACCAGAGCGTGCGGGACGCCACCGCGTCCGATACCAGCTCGACGCTCCGCCCGTCCGACCGGCACAGGGCGTAGCTTCCCTCCGGGCCCGGCGTGCCGACCACGTGCCAGCGAGGACACCGGCCCACGCAGCCGATCGCCACGGAGGCGCCGTGCACCCGGTTGGTCGTGGATGGGTTGACGATCGCGGTGACGACACCGCCACTGGCGATGAAACTCGCGGGCCGGAGCGGGACACCCGGAGGCTGAATGCGCGCTGCGCCCGCCGCGATGCGCTTTTTGAGATCGGTCAGCTCCCTGCGGGAGCCATCGCGCAAGCATGCGCAGAGTATCTTGGACATTCTTGTTTCCCTTCGCGTTCTTCTTGCCGGGGTTCCTGCTTCGAGTATAGGAGGGCGATTTGCGCTACGCTGGCGACGCCCTGGCAGGCGAGCCGGCACGCGCGAGCGTGTGGCACGCTAATTGCAACGCTTAGCGGTTCGAGGAAGCACAAACACGCCAACACGACGTGCAATGACAAGAGACAGCGAACGGCACACGCCGCAAAAACCGATCACGGTCATGATCGCCGGCGTGCAAAAGGCAGGCACTACTTCCCTGTTCGAATACCTCGCAGCGCACCCGGGCATATCGCCGGCGCGCATCAAGGAGCTTCGCTACTTCAGCCGGGCCGCCCGCGACGGCGCCGTTCCGGACCTGGAGGAGTACGACCGCCTGTTCCATTATCGCGAGCATGCCCGTTACCGCCTAGAGGCCAGCCCTGCGTACGTCTGCAGCCGGCACCCGGTCGCCGAGCTCGTCCAATCGTCGCTGCCCGACGCCAGGATCATCGTGCTGCTGCGGGAGCCTGTGCAGCGCCTGCTCTCCCTGTACAACCGCGCCGTGGCCCACTCCGACGTCCCGCGCGATTTCAGCTTCGACGACTACGTTACCGCATCGCTCGCGTGGCAGCCCGGCGACAGCGAGGATTACATCTTCACCCGCGGGCTGCGCGACGGCTTCTACATCGATCACCTGCTGCGTTGGCACGCGCTGTTCGGCGACAACCTCAGGATCCTGTTCACGGACGATCTGAAGGCGGACGGGCGTGCGCTTACCGCCGAAGTCTGCCGCTGGCTGGGCCTCGACCCCGCGCTCATCGCAGCGCAGCCTTTCGAGGTTTCCAATCGCACGCTGCATTACCGTTTCCGCCGAATGCATCGGCAGGTCACACGCTGGTACATGCACACGGAGGAATTCTGGCGCCGGCACCCGGCGCTGAAACGCGGAGTCCGCAGGATCTATAACCAGCTCGCCGGCGCCCGGGCCGACAAACCGGGCGTCCAACCCGCGACGCTCGAGCGGCTGCGCGAGGTGTATGCGCCTTACAACCGCCGGCTGCGCGAGTTCCTGCTCGCGCAGAACGTCGCCCTTCCCGCCTGGCTCGAGCGCCTGGATGACGCCGCCTCGCGATCTGCAGCGAGCGCGACCGATGTAGAAATTGCAGGCGCGGATGTAACAAACGTCCGCACCTGATTCCGCTGTCTGCAACTGCCGACGGTTTGCACTGCCACGCTGCACCTGCGATTGTGAGCGGGTGCGGGCTGGCCTTGCAGACGGCGGCAACTCGTTGCCGCGGCGTCCCCGCGGGGACGAGAAAGCGCTGACGCGCCGATCCCGGCGCGTTGCGCTCGGGGCTTCTGGCAGGCTTCTTGCACCTGCCCCGGGGTTCGCGGCGAGGCCCGGGTCACGCCGCAGTGAGGTCACGGATGAGGCCGCTACTCGTGCAGTTCTTCCGAATCGGCGGATGAAAGTACTGTTGCTCAATTATGAGTTTCCGCCCGTCGGTGGTGGCGCGGGACACGCGACGGCGAACATTGCTTCGGGCCTGGTGCGGATGGGCATTGAGGCCGAGGTGCTCACATCGCGCATCGATGGCGAGCCGGACGGGTCAATCGTGGACGGGGTACCGGTGCACCGGGTGTCGTCGTGGCGGGTGGACATCCACGACTGCGGTCTTCGTGGCGCCTATACCTACGTGCTGGCGGCGGCGGCGAAGCTGCGCCGGTTGCGCCGCGAACGGCACTACGACCTCGAGCACTATTTCTTCTCTCTTCCCACCGGGCTGCTGACGCTCGTCCCGCAAGTGCAACGGACGCCGTACGTCCTGTCCCTGCGCGGCTCGGACGTGCCCGGCTACGATCGCTACAACAAGCGGGTGGAGCGCCTGCACAGCGTGCTGAAGCCGCTGACCCGCCGCATCTGGCGACGCGCGGCCCGCGTCGTCGCCCTGAGCGAGGCGCTCGCCGAAACGGCGCACCGCACCGACCGCGAGCTCGAGATTGCGGTCATCCCGAACGGTATCGACCCGGTGCGCTTCTCCCCTCCCCGGGAGCGCCGCATCCGCCCGGTGCCGCGCCTGATCACCGTCGCACGGCTCCTCGAGCGCAAGGGCATCCAGACGATACTGGAAGCCTGCGCCAGGCCGACGATCCTGCCCGTCGAGCTGGTCATCGTCGGCACCGGCCCCTACGAGGCCGAGCTCAGGGAGATGGCACGAGAGCTCGGCCTGTCCGAGCGCGTGAAGTTCGCAGGCTTCGTGCCCAACGAGGAACTGCCCGAGCTGTACCGGCAGTCGGACATCTTCGTGCTGCCGTCGGAAACCGAATCGTTCGGCCTCGTGTTCGCCGAAGCGATGTCGTGCGGCCTTCCGATCGCGGCCTCGAACGTGGGTGGCATTCCGGAAACGGTACGCGACGGCGTGGACGGGCTGCTTTGCCCGCCCGGCGAGCCGCTGTCGTTGCGCGAGAACATCCTGCGGCTGATGTCGAACGTGGACAGGCACAGGGAGATCAGCCATTCGCAACGAGAACGCATACTCGAACGATACTCATGGGACCAGATCGCGGCGCGCTACGCCGAGGTCTACAGCGACGTCCTCGGACAGGGACAGCACGCCCGGCCGGGCCTCCGCATCCGCTCGCACCTCCGGCCCTGATCGCCGGCCCGGCCGCTGGCGGCGGCGCCTCATCGACCTGCTGCTGCTGGCTTCGGGCAGCGACGTGCCTGCGAGCCTGCGGCTGTTCCGACGGCTGGAGGAAGCGCCGCCGGGCACCATCGACGAATACCAGCGCCTGATGCTGCTCAGGCTGCTGCGTCACTGCCACGCGCACGTGCCCTGGTACCGGCGCCAGCTGGATGAGCACGCGGTCGACCTGTCCGACCGCTTCACGCCGCGCGAGCTCGCCAGGCTGCCGCTGCTGGACAAGGACGTGCTGCGCGCGCACGCGACGGAGCTGACCAGCGACGACGCCGGCCGGCGGGGCGCGTTCTGGAACTCCTCGGGCGGGTCGACCGGGGCGCCGGTGACGTTCCTCCAGGACGCCGCCTACCGCGACCGCAACGTGATCGCCGCCAAGCTCGTCTACAACGGCGTGCTCGGCAAACAGCCCGGCGAGCCCGAGATCGACCTGTGGGGATCCTCCGGCGACGTCCTGCGGGGCAGCCTCGGGATGAAAGGACGGCTGGTGAATTTCCTGTACAACCGGCGCTTCCAGAATTTCTACCGCGTGAACGACGAGACGCTCGCGCGTTACGTGCAGGAGATCAACCGATTCCGGCCGGTCTCACTCTGGGCTTACGTCCAGTCGCTCGAGCTGCTCGCGAAATTCGTGCAGCGCACCGGCCTCGCGCTGCATTCCCCGAGGCTGATCATCTCGACGGCGGGCCCGCTGCACGAAGACGTGCGCCGCCTCGTCGAGGACGTGTTCCGCTGCCCGGTGTACAACCAGTACGGCTGCCGGGAAGCCGGCGCCGTCGCCTTCGAAACCCACGAGCGGAACGGGCTGCGCGGCCTCCCCTACCTGAACTACGTCGAGATCGTCGACGGCCGGACCGTGGTCACGCCCCTCACGAATTTTTCGATGCCGCTCCTGCGTTACGACCTCGGCGACACGGTCGAGCCGTGGACGGGCGACCAGGATGCGCGCTACGGCTGCCGCCGCAAACTGTTCCGTTCGATCACGGGCCGCGTGCACTCGCATTTCCGCACGGCGGCGGGCGAGCTCGTGTACGGCGGCTATCTTGCCCGGCAGTTCTTTTTCCGCCCGTGGGTGCGGCAGTTCCAGATCGTGCAGGAAGCGCTGGACCACGTGACCTGCCACATCGTTGCCGCCGATGCTCCACCCCCCGAGGAGCTCGACCTGATCCGCGGCCGCATCCGGGAGGCGATGGGTCCGCGCTGCGAGGTCGCTTTCTGTTTCCCCGACGAGATCCCTCCCTCGCCGAGCGGCAAGCACCACTACACGATCTCCGAGCTCGAGCTCTAGCCGGAGGCGCCCCGCCCGGCCGCGGGACTCGCGCAGCTACGCGGCGCGCGCCGGCGGCTCGCCGTGCGCCGGCGGTGCGCCGCGCGCGTCGACATAGATCTCCGCCCAGAGCTCCGTGACGATCGCCGTCCAGAGGCGCATCGCCGCCTCGACGTGATAATGGCGGCGGCCGAGGGAACGCTCGATGGCCCGGATCTCGTCCGGCACGAACCAGCCGCGGCGCGCGGCGGCCGTTCCGTGCAGGTAGTACCGGCTGAGCTCGAGCAGGGTGCCTGCGAAAGCCCGATCGGGCGGAATGCGCGAGATGCCTTTCGGCACGTGCAAGAGGTCCGCGCTGACGATCGTCCTGAGCGCCGCCCGCAGGATGTACTTCTCCCTGCCCCGCCTGATCTTCAAGCGGCTCGGCAGCGTGAAGGCATATTCCATGAAGTCGCGGTCGAAGAACGGCGAGGCAAAGGCGACGCCGAACGCCTGCAGCGGGCGCTCGAGGCGCACGAGTGAACGCGACATGGTTTCGTTCACGTTGGCGACGAGCGCGTGGTTCAGGAACTCCGGACCGGGCGGCGGCAGCTGCACCGGCCCCGGCGCCCACGTTGCACCCCGCACCCGCGCCACGGGCGGCACCTTGCCGCGGAAATACAGCGCGTCCATGCAGCGGGCGAGCGGGCGTTGCGGCTTGCGGCCGGACTGCGTCAGCGCGTAGAACTCCTGCAGGTCGCGCCGCAGCGGCGGCAGCAGGTGGCTCAGCCACAGGACCTTGTGCTTCGGCATGCCGGCGAACAGCGAGTCGGATCCCATGCCGCTCAGCAGCCAGTCGAATCCCGCCGCGCGCGCGGCGCGGCCCAATTCGAACATCTGCATCGTCTCGGTGCGGCCGACGGGGTGCTCGAAATGCCAGATCGCGAGCGGCAGCGAATCGCGCAGCCCGTCCGCGGTGACGGTGACGGGGACGTGGCGCCCGCCGAGCCTCTGCATCGCGCGCGCGGCGGTGGCGATCTCCGGATCGTCGGGGCCGTGACCCGCGGTGAAGCCGACGAGCTCGGCGTCGGGAGCGCCCAGCCGCGCGGCAAACGCGATGCTCAGCGAATCGATGCCGCCGGAAACGGCGACGCCGATCCGCGACTGCCCTTCCACGAACCGCCGCGCGGTGGCGAGGTAGCGCCGCGCGAGCTCCTCGCACACCTCGGCTTCCCGCGCCGGGCGTACGTTGACGCTGAGCGGCGACATGTCGTCTTGCGCGAGCAGCGCGCCGCGGCCGTCGAGCGATATCACCGCGCCCGGCGGCGCGTACCGTATGCCCGCAAGCAGCGTGCCGCCCGGCGGCGTTCTCTTGTAGCACTGCAGGTACTGCACCGCGTCGAGATCGGGCTCGACTGGCAGCTCTTCGAGCGCGAGCAGCGCCTTGTACTCGGTCGCGAACGCGGCACCGCCGCCGGGCAGCGCGCACCAGAAGAGCGGCTTCTGGCCGACGAAGTCGCGCGCAAGCCGCAGCGTCCCCGTGCGCTCGTCCCAGGCCGCCAGCGCGAACGGAACGCCGGTACGCTCCAGCGCCCGTGCGCCGCCGCTCGCAAGCCCGTCGAGCAGCGCTTCGGCGTCGGCCTGCCGGCCGAGCGGCGCGACGTCGAGCACCGCGGTCATGCCCGCGCGATGCACGACGCCCTGCAGGCTTTCTCCCGCGCTGCCGAGGCGCACGCCCGGCGCGACCTCTTTCCACGAGGCGACGGGACCGCGATGCGCGAGGCGCGCGCCCATGACCTCGAGCTCGGCACCCGAAACCCGGCCGATGACGCCGAAGATCGCGCTCAAGCGACACCCGCCCGGCAGCGTCTGGTCACGGACTCGAACAGCTCTTCGTAGCGCGTGGCGCAGCGATCGATGAAGTAGTGCTCGATGTCGGCGAGGTTGCGCTGCGCGATCGCATGACGCTTGCCGCCGTCGGCCTCGAGCTCGCCGACCGCGCGCGTGAACGCCGCGAGGTCGTTCAGCGGCAGCACCGCGCCGTTCACTCCGCTCGCGAGGAAGTCGGTCTGGCCGCCGTGGTCGTAACACACGATCGGCAGGCCTTGCGCCATCGCTTCGAGGAACACCAGGCCGAAGCCTTCATGCTGGCTGGTCGAGACGTAGAGATCCGAATTGGCGAGCCAGTTCACCTTCTGCTGGTCGGACACGAAGCCCGTGAACGTGACGCGGCTCGCCAGCCGCAGGCGCGCCGCCTGCTCCTTCAGTGCCACCAGGTCCGGCCCGTCGCCGATCACCACCAGGCGCACGTCGTCGCCGGGAAGGTGCGACAGCATCGTGATGAGCTGGTCGATGCCCTTGCGCGCGACGAGCCGCCCGATCGTCGTCATCACGAACTCGTTGCTCGCGAGCCCGAGCTCGGTCCGTCCCACGGTCGCGGCGGGCGGTCGCGGGATGCCGAGCGGGATCAGCTGCGGCGGCCGCGGCGGATGGTAATAGCGGCACAGGTTCTCGTTCGTATTGCGCGACTGGCCGACCACCGCATCCGCGCAGGCGACGATGCGCCGGACGACCGAGCGCAGCAGCACATGCCGGTGCGGCGAAAGCCACTTGCTGGGATCGTAGAGATCCCCGCCGTGCACGGAGAGCACGTTCGGCAGCCGGGAAGCGCGCGCTATGGCCACGCCGACCGGCCCGGTCGGCAGAGCGAAGTGCGTGTTGATCACGTCGAATTGCCGTTTCGCGAGAAGCTTGCGGCCGGCGCGCACGCCGCCGACGATGAAGCTCGCCATCGACGGCAGGTTGGCGACCGCCATCTGGCGGCGGAAGAGCGTGCGGCTGCGGATGATCTCGACCTCGTTCGCCACTTCGCGATCCGCCAGGTTGAACGCGCCCGAGGTCAGCACTGTCACCTCGTGGCGACGCGCGAGCTCCTCCGCGAGCCATGCGTTGACGACACCCCCGCCGCCCCCGAGCGGCGGATACTCGTAGTTGACGAACAATATCCGCACTGGCTGATCCGGTAATGAAGATCGGCAGGGCCCGGTGTCCGGGGCGGCGCGACCGCGGCTGACTGCGCCAGGGAAGTGTGCGCCGGCCGCTCCGATGGTTGCCGGTCGGCTTTCCCCGTGATTTTGCGGGCAATGTAGCTGAAAACGCCCGCAAAGACGAGGCCCGGCCTGTACGCGGCACGGCGCCGCGAGTGGTGCTGGCCGCACGCGAGCGAAATCCGCTAGAATGCAAAGCGCCGGGCTGGAAATCTCCAGCGCCCTACAAGCTCACACCCCCCGAATCCCAACGCGAGCCGCGAACACGCCGCGCGCGTGTGTCCGGACGAGCGTGTCTCGCACCAAGGTACAAAGGCCCGCCTGCGGGCAGCGTCCGCAACACCCGGAGATCGGGGTATCCGGAAGAAACTCGCCCCCGGTCGGGAGCGCCTCACCGTTTGCAGGAGTAACGTGCAGCGCAACACAGAATCGATCCGGAACCGGCAGTTCGACGTCGCAATCGTCGGCGGCGGCGCGTTCGGCGCCTGTGCCGCCTGGGAAGCGGCGTTGCGCGGTTATTCGGTCGTGCTGCTCGAGGCCAACGATTTCGGCTCGGGCACTTCCGCGAACTCGTTCAAGTTCGTGCACGGCGGCGTGCGTTACCTGCAGCACCTCGACGTCGCGCGCCTGCGCGCTTCGTGCGCCGAGCGCAGCGCCCTGCTCCGCATTGCGCCGCACCTGGTGCGACCGCAGCCGGTTGCGATCCCGACCTACGGCCGCGGCCGCAACGGCAAGGCTTTCCTCGGCACCGGCCTGGTCGTCTACGACGCGCTCACCGCCGGCAGGAATCGCGGCATCCGCGACCGGGAGCGGCACATCCCGCGCGCCGCTTTCATGGACCGTGCCGAGACACTGCGGCGGTTTCCCGGGCTGGACGCGCGGGGACTCACGGGTGCGGCGATCTTCGCCGACGCGCAGATGTACCATCCGCCGCGTCTCGTGCTCGCCTTCCTGCAGTCCGCCGCCGAGCGCGGGGCCGTCGCCCTGAATTACGCCGAGGTGCGCTCGTTCGTGCGCCGCGGCGACCGCATCGCCGGTCTCGTGGTGCACGACCGGCTTGCGAACGAGACGTTCGAGATCAAGAGCCGCATGGTGGTGAACGCGGCGGGTCCCTGGGCAGAGCACTTGCTCGACGACTGCCACGTCCCGCGCATCGCCGACGGCGGCGTCTATTCGCGCGACACGTGCTTCATCATCGACGGCGCGCCGGAGCCGGAGCTCGGCCTCGCAATCCAGGGACAATCGATCGACCGCGGCGCGCGCATCGCGCGCGGCGCCCGGCACCTGTTCATCGTTCCGTGGCGCGGGCGGCGCCTGATCGGCGTCTGGCACATCGTCTACCGCAAGGGAGCGGATGCGATCGAGGTTTCCGAACCCGAGATGCAGCGCCTGCTCGACGAGCTGAATCGCTCGCAGCGCGTCGTCCGGATCAGGCGCGAGGACATCCGGTTGGTGAATGCCGGCCTCGTGCCGTTCGGCGCGAGCGATGCGAGCGGCATCGAGCTCGAGTTCGGCAAGCGCTCGCACCTCGTCGACAGCGCCAGGCAGCACGGGATCAAGGGGCTCGTGACGCTGATCGGCGTGCGCCACACGATGGCGCGCGGCGATGCCGCACGGGCCATCGGCATCGTCGACCGCCAGCTCGGCCGGCGCGGGCCGGTGCCCGATTCCGCAGAGGAGCCGATCGCCGGCGGCGATCTCGACACGTTCGAGACGCTGGTCGGCGACGTGCGCGATATGCTGACCGGCGAGGATTCCTCCGGCCTGGCCGCGGAGCTCGCGGCGCTCTACGGCTCGCGCGCGCTGCCGCTCGTGCAGCGCGGGCGCGACGAGGGCCTGCTCGGTCGCATCGCGGGCGCGGACGTGCTCGGCGTGCAGCTCGCGGAAGCGATCGACAACGAGATGGCGCAGACACTCGGCGACGTCGTGTTCCGCCGCACGCCGCTCGCGGCGGCCGGTAATCCCGGCAAGGAGGTGCTCGTCGCCTGTGCCGAGTTCATGGCAAGGCGCCTCGGGTGGTCGGTGCATCGCCGGCAGCGCGAGCTCGCGGCGGTGATCAGCCGCTTCCCGACGACGTCGCACGCCGGCCGCATCTCGGAGCGGCATGCCGCCGCGGTCGCCGAGCCTGACGCCGACGCGCTGGACCACGCATGTCGCGGACGCTGATCACCGGCGCCACCGGCTTCATCGGCTGCCGGATCGCAGAGCTGTGGCACGCCGAGGGGCGCGACGTCCTCGCGGCGGGACTGGTCCGCAACGAGACCGAAGCCGAGCGGGCGGACGCGCTGCGCCGGGCCGGTGTGCCGCTGGTAGAGGCGGATCTCGCGGCAGGCGACATCGCCGAAGCCCTGCACGAAGTGGAGACCGTCATCCACCTCGCCGCGGCCCAGCACGAAGCGAACGTGGGCGAGGAGCATTTCGTACGCGTCAACGTGGCCGCGACCGACGCGCTCCTCCGGGCGAGCGAGAGACAGGGCGTACGCCGCTTCTTCTACGCGAGCTCGATCGGCGTGTACGGCGCGCACGAGGGCGTGATCGACGAGGACACACCGCTCGCACCGGATAACCCCTACGGCCGCTCGAAAGCGGCCGCGGAGACCGCGATCGCAGGCTTCCTCGGCGAAAGCCGCCACCGCCTCGCGGTGTTCATCGGGCGCATCGGCGAAACCTACGGGCCGTGGGATCGGCGGCTGCACAAGCTGTTCGCCGGTATCGCGAAGGGCCGCTTCTGGCTGGTCGGCAGGGGCGACAACCTGCACCAGCCGGTCTATGTCGACGATCTCGCCGGCGCGATCGATCGCCTGCTCGCGACGCCGCAGAACGCGGGGCGGCCGCTCGTGCTTGCCGGCGACGAGGCCATCACGACGCGCGAGATGTGCGAGAGCATCGCGCGCGCGCTCGGCACGACCGTGAGCCGGCGGCACCTGCCGATGTGGCCGCTCGTGGTGGCGGCCGCCGGCATGGAAGCGACACTGGGCCGGGCGGGTATCCAGCCGCCGCTGCATCGGCGCCGGCTGGATTTTTTCCGCAAGAGCCTCGCGTTCTCGACCGAGCAGCGGCGGCAGCTGCTCGCGCTGCCGCCGCAGCGATCCTTCGACGAGGGGGCGCGGATCACGGCGGAGTGGTACCGGG
>CAZBGV010000012.1:48101-55395 GCA_964491485.1 uncultured Woeseiaceae bacterium
GCTTCGTGCGCGCACCCGCACCTCCGAGGAGCTGGCCGCGAAACTCGAGCCTTTCGATTCCTTCTGGCAGGCGCCGGAGGACATCGAGAGCGGCTACGCGAAGTTCGATGCCTATTACCGCGCGAACTTCCTGCCGCTGCTTCCGGCCGACCGGAACGCGGACATACTCGTCGTGAGCTGCGGCCCCGGGTATCTGGTAAAAACGCTCGCGGAAGCAGGTTACCGCAACGTGCTCGGCATCGACTCGTTCCCGGACAAGATCGCGTACGCCGAGCGGCGCGGGCTCAACTGCCGCGTCGAGCGGGCTTTCGAGCACCTCGCGGGAAACGAGGCCGCCTGGGACGTGATCGTCGCGGAGCAGGAGCTCAACCACCTGACGCTCGACGAATCCCTGGAATTCCTCGCGCTCTGCCGCCGCGCGCTCCGTCCCGGCGGCCTGCTGCTCGTGTACGCCATGAACGGCGCGCACCCGGTGCACGGATCGGAGAACCTCGCACACAACATCGATCACTTCTACACCGTCACCGAGTTCAGCCTGCGCCAGATCATGACGCTTGGCGGATTCGTCGACGTCGCCGTGCACCCGCTCAAGCTGTACGTGTTCTGGAGGAACCCGATGAACTACGTGGGCCTCGTCATCACCGGCGCCATCGATCTCCTCGTGCGGATCCTGTTCAAGCTGTATGCCAAGGACGTGAAGATCCTGACGAAGAAGATCGCGGCGACGGGCCGCAACCCGTGACGCCGCGAGGGCATGCGGCGCGCGAGCTCGCATACGGCATCCACGCGAACACCGGTGACAGCGAACGCAGGAAGACATCTGACATGAGCACGGACGTTTTCAGGGACGATCGCCAGGGATCGGCGAAGACGAGATGCGTGGCCAGCTTCGGCTACCGCGTCTTCGACGATCACTGCGACAACATTCCGCTCGACGGCCCGCCGCGCACGGTGAGCACGATCAGCCCGAACTCCTACGGCATCGCGACCCGCGACGCCGAGTTCCGCGAGGCGCTGCAGAACGCGGATTACCTCGTGCTGGACGGAGTGTATTTCGGGCTCGCGGCGCTGCTGCTGGAAGGACGGAAGACCCGCATCAACAACGGCCCGACGGTATTCGCGAGCCTGCTGCGCCGTTTGAACGAGCGGCACGCACGCGTGTTCTTCCTCGGCTCGAAGGACGAGACGCTCGCGAAGATCCGCGCGCGCTGCGCGCGCGACTACCCGAATCTCGTCGTCGAGGCGTACTCGCCGCCGTTCAAGCCCGTTTTCTCGGCCGAGGACGATGCCGCCATGATCGCGGCCATCAACGCTTTCCGCCCGCACGCGGTGTTCGTGGGCATGACCGCGCCGAAACAGGAAAAGTGGGCGCACCGCCACCGCGACCGGCTGGACACCTCACTGATCGTATCGGTCGGCGGGGTCTTCGACTGGTTCGCCGGCAACGAGGCGGAAATCGCGCCGATCTGGTGGAGGCTGCACCTCGGCTGGCTGATCCGCACGATCCGCCGGCCGGAGATCCTGAAGCGCTATCCGAACATCGGCATCTATTTCTGGCACCTGTTGCTCGCGCTCCTGCGCCTTAAGCCGGTGAGAGGCGCATGAGCGCGGTCCGTATCGGCATCATCGGCGCCGGAAGGATGGGCCTGACCCACCTCGCGATCCTCAACACGGATCCGCGCGCCGAGATCTCGAGCGTCGCAGACACGTCGCGCACGGTGCTGGAGGTGCTCGGACGCCACGTCCGGTGCCGGACGTTCCGCGACTACGGCCGGCTGCTGTCCGAGGACCGGCCCGACGCGCTCATCGTCTGCACGCCGCCGACGCTGCACTACGACATCCTGCGCGCCGCGCTCGAGCACGGCATGCACGTGTTCTGCGAGAAGCCGTTCACCGTGTCGGCAGCACGTGCGCACGAGCTCGCGGATGCATTCGAAGCGGCGGGCCTGGTCAACCAGGTCGGCTACGTGAACCGCTTCAACGACGTGTTCGCGCACGTGCACGCGCTGCTCGATGCGGGCGTGCTGGGGCGGATCCAGCGCTACCGCACCGACATCGTGAGCGCCACGGTGACGCGGCCGCAGAACGGTAGCGGTGACGGCTGGCGCGGCTCGCACGCTACCGGCGGCGGGGTGACCTACGAGATGGGATCGCACGCGATCGACCTCGTGAACTTCTTGCTCAGGAAGAAACCGGACCGCGTGACGGGTACGGTGATGAGCCGCGTCTACTCGAGGGACGTCGAGGACGTCGTGTCGACGACGCTTTTGCACGAGGACGGCTGCGCCGGGACGATGCTTGCGGACTGGTGCAACCGCACGGTGCGCAAGCCGGCCAATCGCATCGAGATCGCGGGCGAGAAGGGCCGCATCAGCGCCGACCAGTACTCGGTGCGGATCTGGCTCGAGGAGGCCGATCCCGAGCGGCGCCTGGAGGAAGGCTGGAACACGCGCTACATCACGGACGTGTTCCAGCCCGTGCCGTACTACGTGCGCGGCAACGAGTTCACGCGCCAGCTCCGCCATTTCGTGGCCAACGTGAGCGGGGAGCGGGCAAACGGCCACTGTACTTTCCGCATGGGCGCGGAGACGCACGACGTCATCGAATCCATGTTCGAGGACGGGAAAAGCAACGGAGGCATGCGACGATGATGGAGCCGATAGACGAGATCGTGTTCGGGGACAACCAGTTCTTCGGCATCAACCACATGTCCGCCGAGCGCGCGCAGCAGCAGGCGGAGCGGTTCCGCGATCTCTCGGCGATCACGCGCGTCTACCAGCACGCCCTCGAAGCCGGCATCCGCGCGGTGCTCCTGAACACGAACGAGCGCGCGGCGGCGATCTGCGAATGGTTCCGGTCGCACGCTTCCGAGCTGCCCCCGATCGCATGGTATCCGTCGATCCCCTACCCTCACAAATACGCGGACTCGATCGCGGAAAAAGGCATGCTTTCGACGTTGCGCGACGTGATCCTGCAGGGCAAGGGCGCGTCGGGCGCGCTCGGCATGCTGACGAAGGGCGGCCTGAGCGTGCTGACCCGGGACGAGGTCCGGGCCATGCAGCTCCTGATCGACATCGAGATGCGCACGTTCCAGGGCCTGGACGTGAAGGTGATCTTCCTGCAGAACATCATCACCGACCTGATGCTCGGCCTCGGCGCCGTGAACCTGCTGGGCGAATACTGCGAGTACGTCCGCCGGAACTACCGCGTGCTGCCGGGCCTGCTCACGCAGAACCTGCCGCTCGCACACGCCCTGCTGACGGAAGCGGGTATCGAAGAGGTCGTGATCTGCACGTCTTTCAACAAGATCGGCTACCTGATGTCACCGGACGTGGAGTCCTACACGGAGACGGCGCGGCACAACGACCCGGCGCGGTTCCAGATCATGGCGATGTCGACCCTCGCCTCCGGAGCCATCCCGGCGCGGGAGGCGTACGACTTCATCAACAAGCAGAACGTCCAGTCGGTCGTGTTCGGCGCCTCGTCGGAGCGCAACATCCGCGAGACCGTCGGCCTGATCGACCTGGAGAAGGGCCGCGCGACCTTCGGAAGGCCGGTCGCGGCCACTGCCGAGCGGGGTTGGGTGTTTGCGAGCGACTCGCAGTAGCGCCGGCACGGATTCGGGGGAGCAATCGGCGGCGCCGGCGCGCACGCCCGGACCGCTGCGCGGCGACCCGGGACGGAAGATCACGGTCGTCATCGTCGTCAGCAGCCTGGAGTACGGGGGCGCACAGCGCCAGGTCGTGGAGCTCGCGAACCACATCGACGGGGAGCGCTTCGATCTGCACGTCTGCTCGCTGTCGCCGCACGTGCCGCTGGCCGGGATGCTCGCCGGCGCCGACACGCGCCTGCACGTCATTCACAAGCGGTGGCGCTACGACCTCACCGTGATCCCGCGCCTCGCGCGCCTGCTGCGGCACCTCGATGCGGACATCGTGCACGGCTACCTGTTCGACGCGGAAATCGCCGCACGCCTGGCCGGAAGGCTGGCCGGCACACGGGCGGTGGGCAACAGCGAGCGCAACGCGGACTACCGCATGCAGCGCGTGCAGCTCCTGGCGAACGCGGCGACCCGCCGCTGCGTCGATTTCTACGTCGCAAACTCGCAGTCGGGCGCCCGCTTCAGCCAGCGGACGCTGCGCAACCCGGCGCACTGGTACTACACCGTGCACAACGGCGTGGACACGGAGCGGTTCCGGCCGGCCGAGCGTGGCGCCGCGCGCCGGCCGCTCGGGCTGGCCGACGACGAGTTCGTGATCGGCATGGTCGGCAGCTTCAAGCCGCAGAAAAATCACGCGCTGCTGTTCGAGGTGCTGCGCCGCGTGCTCGACAGGCAGCCACGCACCCGGCTGCTGCTGGTCGGGGACGAGCTCGTGGTCGGGCTGCACGGGTCGGGCGGATACAAGCGGGAGATGCTGGCGCTCGCCGACCGCCTCGGCCTGTCGCGCCATATCCTCGCGACCGGGAATCGCGCCGACATGGAAGCGCTGTACCCGGCCTGCGACGTCACCGCGCTCCCGTCGCTGTTCGAAGGCACGCCGAACGTCGCGCTCGAATCGATGGCGTGCGGCGTGCCGGTGGTCGCGACCGCGGTTTCGGACAACGCGCACATCGTGCGCGACGGCGAGACCGGGTATCTCGTGCCGCTCGGCGACCCGGCGCCCTTCTGCGAGCGGCTGCTCGCGCTGGCGCAGGACTCCGGGCTCCGGTCGCGGCTCGGAGCGGCGGCCCGCCGCCGGGTCGAGGAGGAATTCTCGTCCGCGCGGCTGGCGGCGAAGACCGGGGCGGTGTACCTCGACGTCCTCGGCCGGCCCTCGCCCGAAGCGGCACGGCTGCGCAGCTTTACATAATCGGTATCGAGTGACGTGAATTGTGAACGGGCTCACGGGGATCAGTGAGAACCCGTATTGAATTTCGCCCGGTTTGACCGGAGCATCATCGAACGACAAAGGCAAACCCGTCGCGAGGCGGGGACGCAAAGCCACCGGTCCCGGGACGCCCGGGACAGCGGGGTTGCCGAAGCAGGAATTCCCCCGTCCTGCCCGCCTCCCCGGGGCCGAAGTCCCCTCCACGCGACGCACCGCCGATGTCCGCGGGCGGGCAGCAATGCCCGATTGAAAAAGGCAAACCCGTCGAAAGGCGGGGACGCAAAGCCACCGGTCTAAGGGTTGTTACCTAGGACAGCGGGGCCGCCAATCCCGGCGTTCGCGAAAGCGGACGGCGCACTGCGCATGGCGCAAAGCGTTCGCGGCGGCCCCTGCACGACCGACGGCTTGACGTATAGAAAAAGGCGGTCGTGCAACTATGAAAAACCAAAAGTCGCTTACGCGTTCCCTTCTCATTCTCCTGGGCTGTGCCGCGCTCGCGGCCTGTAACTCGTCGAGCGACGAGGATACGAGCGAGCCGCCGGCCGACCCGGCCACCGGGAACGCACCGCCGACGATCTGGGGCGAACCCGCGACGAGCGTCATGGCCGGCACGCAATACGTGTTCGCACCCGAAGCCGACGACGACGACGGCGACGTGCTGACTTTCAGCATCGTCAACAAGCCGGAGTGGGCAACGTTCGAGGAGACGAGCGGCGAGCTGCGCGGGGTGCCGGCCGCGGACGACGTCGGGGACTACGACGAGATCGTCATTTCCGTGACCGACGACAACAGCGTCGCGTCCCTGCCGGCCTTCTCTATCGAGGTGACGGAACAGCCCTCTCAGGGCGGTGACGATCCCGGTGACGAACCGGTATCGCAGGCGCCGACCATCGCGGGCGATCCGAACCAGTTCGTCGCCGCCGGCGACACTTACGCCTTCCAGCCGGAAGCCAGCGACCCGGAAGACGACAAACTCAGCTTCTCGATCACCAACAAGCCCGCGTGGGCGACGTTCGACCCGGCGACGGGACGGCTGCAGGGCACACCCACGGTGTCCAACGCGGGAACGAGCAGCCCGATCGAAATCTCCGTCACCGACGGCACGAGCATCGCGGCGCTGGCGAGCTTCACCATCACGGTGCAGGAGACCGGCACCGCCTCGTACACCGTTTCCTGGGACCCGCCGACGCGCAACGAGGACGGCACGACACTCACCGATCTCGCGGGTTACCGCATCTACTACGGAATGATCTCCGGCGAGTACACCGACAGCGTGCTGCTCGACCAGCCGGGCATCACCAGCTATCAGCTGAACGGCATCGCCCCCGGCAGGTATTTCCTGGTCATGACGGCCGTGAACGGCCAGGACATGGAGAGCCGGCACTCGGCGGAGCTGGCGCTCGATCCGACCACCTAGGACGTTACATTTCACACTCGCTCGGGCAATCCGGGCAGGGCCGCGTGCGCGGCCCTCGCCCGTTTACCCGGCACGGCGCTTGATTTCCCCTGCGCGCGCCGTAGCCCGGAGCGGCCGGTCCGCCCTCCGCTGCGGCCGCGATTTTTAAGCGCGTTTCTCGGCTTGCCCCCGGCTCTTGAGATCGATTCGAGGGAGGTGTCGCCGATCGCCGACAACAAACTACTGATTTCCTTGACGAAAGTCCTTGTTCGCAATTGTCGGGCTGGTTTACAGTCGGGCCCGTGCCGGCAAAAAGCCACGCCCCCGGCACGAGTCGGGAACTCAACACGGGAAACAACAGCGCATGACGACAGATCGCTCGGCACGCAAGCTCTCGAGCCTCGTCGGAGCCGCTCTCGCCGCATCGCTCGCGCTCGCGGCCTGCAACTCCGGCTCGGACAGCGACGGCGGACCGGATAGCGGCCAGGCGGGCGGCAACAGCCCGCCGGTCATCTCCGGCAGCCCGCCCCCTTCGGTCAAGATCGGCGATCCCTACTCGTTCACCCCGACGGCCTCCGACCCGGACGGTGACGCGCTGACGTTCAGCATCCAGGGCAAGCCCGGCTGGGCCGATTTCGATTCCGCCACCGGCAGCCTGTCCGGTACACCGCAGGCCGGTGACGAAGGCCCTTACAACAACATTTCGATCGCCGCGAGCGACGGCACTGCGAGCGACTCGCTCGCCTTCTCCGTCACCGTTACTCAGACGGGCGACGGCTCCGTGACGTTGTCCTGGCAGGCGCCGACGATGAACACGGACGGCACGGCCCTGACCGATCTCGCCGGCTTCAAGATCTACTACGGGCTCGCACCGGGCGATTACACCGAAGAGATCCGCATCGACAGCCCCGGCATCACGACGTACCTGGTCGAGAACCTCTCCCCGAACACCTGGTATTTCGCGACGACCGCGTTCAACACGTCCAACGTGGAAAGCGATTTCTCCGGCGTCGCCGAGGTCACGGTCCGG
>CAZBGV010000013.1:0-3097 GCA_964491485.1 uncultured Woeseiaceae bacterium
CCGGGCCGCTGTCGCTTCCACCGTCGTGCGTCCCGCTCCCGGGCCCCGTTGCGCTCCGTCGCGTTCCGTCAAGGGGGATACCGCCATGAAGTTGCTCGTTTCCGTCCGCGCCGCCACGTTGGCCGCTGCTTGCATGATGTGCGCCATTCCGGCCGGGTTCGCGCGCGCCCAGGCCGCGGCGCCCGCCGCGGACGAAGAGCTCGAGGAAGTCGTCGTCACCGGCTCGCGCATCCGGCGCGATCCGCTCAACGAGGCGGCCGCCGTCATGGAGGTCGGCACCGCCGATCTCAATCGCACCGGCCTCACGAACCTCGGCGATGCATTGCAGAACCTGCCGGTCACCGGCTCTGCGATCAATTCGCAGTTCAACGTGCCGGGCAACTCCGGGTTCCCGCAGGACGGTTCCGGCATCGGCGCCGGTGCGGTGGAAATCGCGCTGCGCAACGTGGGCGCGAAACGCACGCTGGTGCTCGTCGACGGGCGCCGCTGGATTCCGGGCTCGTCCGCTTCCGGCGTGCCGAGCGCGGTCGATCTCAACACGATTCCCGACAACGTGATCGAGCGCATCGAGATCCTGCAGGACGGCGCTTCCGCGATCTACGGTTCGGATGCGATCGGCGGCGTCGTCAACATCATCACGACCTCCGACTACGAGGGCTTCCGCGCGGACGCGCAGGTGGGCGAGTACCTCAGCGAGGGCGACGGCGAGACGTACAAGTACGCGGCGCTGTGGGGCGGCGGCACGGAAGACACCCACCTCGTGCTGAGCGCGAGCTATGCGGATGAGCGCGGCGTCGAGACGGCGGACCGCGCGCAGTCCGCGTTCCCGAACCCGTTTGCCACGAGCTGCGACGTGGAGAACACCCTGTGCTCGTCGTTCACGCCGCAGGGCCGCTTCGTGCTCGGGCCGAATTTCGATTTCGCCGACATCACGCTGAACGACGGCGTGCTGAACGACGGTGCGGGCAACGTCCCCGTGTTCGATCCGAACAACCCGGCTTCGGGCGATTTTCACGCGTTCACCGGCGCCGACCGCTTCAACTTCAACGGACCGGGGTTCAACTTTCTGCGTACGCCGAACAAGCGTACGAATATCTACGCGTCCGTAAGCCACGAGCTCGCGGAGAACCTGGATTTGACGTTCAAGGCGACGTACACGAACCGGAAGTCGCAGACCAAGGCCGCGCCCGAGCCGCTTTGCCTCGGCAACGGCTGCGGTAATCGCATCAACGACCAGTTCGTCGTTTCCGCTTTGAACCCCTACAACCCGTTCGGCGTCGACCTGTCGGTCGCCAACGGCAATCTCGAGTTCTTCGGGCGGCGCCCGCTGGAATCCGGTCCGCGCCTGTTCTTCCAGGACATCAACACGTACTTCCTGAGCGCGACGCTCGACGGCGAGTTCGAGCTGGCGGGGCGCTCGATGTTCTGGGACCTGACCGGCAGCTACGGCGACAACTACGGCGTGCAGGAGAATTTCAACACCCACAACGCCGCGAAGCTGCAGATCGCGATGGGCGATCCCGCGGTCTGCGCCGCGGTGCCGAACTGCGTGCCGTTCAACTTTTTCGGCGGGCAGGGACCCGACGGCACCGGCTCGATCACGGAGGAAATGCTCGACTTCGTCCGCTTCACCCAGCGCGACGTGAGCGGGCAGACGATGCGCGATTTCGTGTTCAACCTGGGCGGCGACATCGTCGATCTCCCGGGCGGCCAGGCCGCCTTCGCCGTCGGCGCGGAGTTCCGCGATCACGACGGATTCTTCCGGGCGGACCCGATCGCGGAAAGCGGCGAGACCGCCGGCATCCCCTCCGGATCCACCGAAGGGGAGTTCGACGTGACCGAATTCTATGCCGAGGTCAGCCTGCCGCTGCTGGAAGGGGCGCCGTTTGCGGACTACCTCGAGCTCAACCTCGCCGGGCGCACCTCGGACTACAGCACGTTCGGCTCCGAGAGCACGTGGAAGGCGAGCGCGCTCTGGCGTCCGATCGACGAGCTGTCGTTCCGCGCCTCGTACTCCACGGGTCTCCGTGCGCCGGGGATCGGCGAGCTGTTTGGCGGCGCGGCTCGCGAGGACTTCACCTTCCTCGATCCGTGCGCGGACGTGCTGGGACAGTTCGGGTCCGCCAACGGCGGGCGCGACGCGCCGCAGCCGCAGCAGATCATCGACAACTGCGCGGCGCTCGGCGTGCCGGTCACGATGACCCAGTCCAACCCGCAGCTGTCCGCGGTGTCGGCCGGCAACGAGGACCTCGAGCCGGAGACTTCCGACAACTGGACGGTGGGCCTGGTCTGGAGCCCCGGGTTCGAGAACGTCGCCTGGATCGAAGGGCTGACGACCTCGATCGATTTCTACGACCTCGAGGTCGACGACGCGATCCAGGGGCTCGATCCGAGCACTCTCATCGAGGCGTGCGTGCTGACCCTGGACCCGACGACCTGCGCGCTGACGCCGCGCACCAGCAGCGGCCAGCTGGGCCTCATCGACAACCAGCTCCAGAACATCGGCGGCATCAAGACGTCCGGCGTGGACATTGCGCTGGCCTGGACGGGTCCGGAGACCGGGTTCGGGCAATTCAACGCCCGCTTCAACGCCTCGTACCTCGACAAGTACGAGGAAATCACGGTCGATGCCCAGGGCAACCCGATCGTGACCGACCTGACCGGCCAGCACACGGAGGAGACCTTCCAGCGGGCGTTCCCGAAATGGCGCTGGACGACCAACGTGGACTGGCTCTACGGGCAGTGGGGGGCGAGCCTCGCGTTCCGCTGGATCGACGACATGACTCACCCGAGCGGGCCGCTCGACTCCGCTCTCTTCACGGACGTGCAGCTGCGTTTCACCCCCGCGTTCGCGAACGACGCGTTCACGATCGCGCTCGGCGTCAACAACGTGCTGGACGAGGACCCGCCGCCCTGCCTGTGCGGCGTCGTCGGCATGAGTCTCGTCGCCTACGACCTGCCCGGACGGATGGGCTACCTGCGCTTCACCTACGAGCAGTGACCCGCCCCCGCCCGCGGCCGAATGACCAAACGAAGGCACCCGTAGGAGCCCGCCATGCGGGCGACCGAAGGAGGCCCGTACCACGAACGAAGGCAC
>CAZBGV010000013.1:3197-53324 GCA_964491485.1 uncultured Woeseiaceae bacterium
GTAGGAGCCCGCCATGCGGGCGACCGAAGGAGGCCCGTACCACGAACGAAGGCACACCGCCCCGTAGGAGCCCGCCATGCGGGCGACCGAAGGAGGCCCGTACCACGAACGAAGGCACGCCGCCCCACAGGGGCGCGCACCGCGCGCGACCGAACGCAGGCCTCGGGCGACCGACTGCCTGCCATCCACGCGGTGTTGTGGGAGAATACCTGCGGCGGCCGCCGGCGCGGGCCGTCGGCTGTTGCGAAGGGGCGCACCATGAGCAAAGAAAACATCGATCCGCGGGTCTACGATCTCTACGACGAGTACTGCCACGGCCGCATCAGCCGCCGCCAGTTCTTCGAGCGTGCGGCGCTCGCCGTCGGCGGCGTGTCGGCGGTGGCCATGGCGGAGGCGCTCCTGCCGGTCTACGCGGAGGCGGCGGAGATCGCCTTCACGGACGAGCGCATCGTGCCGCGTTATGTCGACTATCCGTCACCGGGCGGCACCTCCGGCGTGATGCGCGGCTATCTCGTGCAGCCGGCGGGCCCGGGCCCGTTCCCGGGCGTGCTGGTCATCCACGAGAATCGCGGGCTGAACCCGTATATCGAGGACGTGGCGCGGCGCGCGGCGGTGGCGGGATACCTCGCGCTGGCACCCGACGGGCTTTCGCCCATCGGCGGCTATCCCGGCAACGACGACGACGGCCGCGAGATGCAGCAGAGCCTCGATCCGGCGAAGCTCCGGGAGGATATGCTGAACGGCGCGCGTTGGCTGAAGGGGCACGAGCTCTCGACGGGCAAACTGGGCGTGACCGGATTCTGCTGGGGCGGCAGCACCACCAACCAGCTCGCGGTGGAGCTCGGCGCGGAGCTCGATGCCGGTGTGCCGTTCTACGGCGCCGCGCCGGCAAGCGAGGACGTCGGGAAGATCAAGGCACCTCTGCTCATGCATTACGCCGAGGACGATCCGCGCGTCAACGCGACGCGGGCGGGATTCGAGCAGGCGCTCAAGGCGGCGGGCGTCGAATACCGGTCGTACGTCTATCCCGGTACCCGGCACGGCTTCCACAACAACTCGACCCCGCGGTACGACGCCGCAGCGGCCGAGCTCGCCTGGAACCGCACCCTGGAGTTTTTCGGCAAGCACCTTTCCTGATTCGGATTCGGCCCGGTCTCCTGCGGCCGGCGCCGGCTCGGCCCGCAGCGGCACGCGCATGGCATCGCTGACGGCGGAAGTTGCCGCGCGCGCGACGAGTGGCATATCTTTGCGCAGGAAACCGGTGTCCCCCCGTAGGAGCCCGCCATGCGGGCGACGACGATCCTGATCACACCCGGATGTTCACGGAGCGCCCATGGCGCCCCCGCGATCGACACCGGCCCCACTGTATAGAAAGGAATCTGCACGATGAACCTGCAGCAACGTCTCGAGCAAACTCCCGTCGTGCCGCTGGTGCAGGCGGAGGATCCCGTCATCGCCGTGCGCATCGCCGGTGCGCTCGCCGCCGGCGGGCTCACGGTGATCGAGGTCGTGTTCCGCACCGACGCGGCGCTCGACTGCCTCGAGGCCGTCGGCCGTGAGGTGCCGGAGGCGATCGTCGGCGCCGGCACGGTGCTCTCGGAAGCGCAGGCGCAGGCGGCGGCCGATGCCGGCGCCCGCTTCATCGTGTCGCCCGGGCTCGACGAATCGGTGGTGAGCGCGGCTCGCGCGCGCGACCTGCCGGTGTTCCCGGGCGTCGTCACCGCGACGGAGGTGCAGCGCGCCTGGAACCTCGGCCTGCGCACCGTCAAGTTCTTCCCGGCGAGCGCGGCGGGCGGCGTCGCGACGCTGAAGGCGCTGGCCGCGCCGTTCCGCGACATGCGCTTCATGCCCACCGGCGGCGTGTCCGCGGCCAATCTCGCCGAATACCTCGCCCTGCCGCAGGTGCTCGCCTGCGGCGGGAGCTGGCTCACGCCGTCCGCCGCCGTCGCGGCGGGCGATTTTGCGGCAATCACGGCGCTGGCGGCCCAGGCCCGCGAGATCGCGGCCGCCGCGCGGAGAGGATGAAAATGGCTGAATACGTGACTTTCGGCGAGATCATGCTGCGCCTGAAGACGCCCGCGAACGAGCGCTTTTTCCAGTCGCCCGCGTTCGAGGCGACCTTCGGCGGCGGCGAGGCGAACGTCGCCGTGTCACTCGCGAACTTCGGGCGCGCCGCCGCATTCGTGACCGCGCTGCCGAACAACGACATCGGCGATGCAGCCGTACGCGAGCTGCGTTCCTTCGGGGTCGATACTTCCCTCATCCGCCGCGCGGGCGAGCGCGTCGGCATCTACTTTCTCGAGACCGGCGCGAACCAGCGCCCGTCGAAAGTCGTGTACGACCGCGCGCATTCGGCGATTGCGGAAGCGCGCCCCGGCGACTTCGACTGGGAGCGCATCTTCGACGGCGCGCGCTGGTTCCATTTCACTGGCATCACCCCGGCCCTGAGCCAGAGCGCGGCGGACCTCTGCTTCGAGGCGGCGAAGGCTGCCAAAGCCCGCGGGCTCACCGTGTCCTGCGATTTCAACTATCGCGGCAAGCTCTGGAAGTACGGCAAGAGCGCGCCCGAGGTGATGCGCGAGCTCGTTAAGTACGTCGACGTCGGCATCGCCAACGAGGAGGATTGCCAGAAATCCATCGGCATCACCGCCGACGTGGACGTGGCCAGCGGCGAGCTCGACATCTCCCGCTACGACGCGCTCAGTCTCAAGATGATGACCGCCTACCCGAACCTCTCGGTCATGGCCATCACGCTGCGCGAGTCGCGGAGCGCGGACGTGAACGGCTGGGCGGCCTGCCTGCGCGACGCGGACGGATTTCACGTGTCCCGGGCTTACGAGATCACCGACATCGTCGACCGCGTCGGCGGCGGCGACAGCTTCGCGGCCGGGCTGATCCATGGACTGAACGCCTACGACGATCGCCGGCGTGCCCTGGAGTTCGCGGTGGCGGCGAGCTGCCTCAAGCACTCCATTTCGGGCGACTTCAACCGCGTGGGCGTCGCAGAAGTCGAGAAGCTGATGGCTGGCGACGCCTCCGGGCGCGTTCAGCGGTAACCGGTTACCATTCTTCCTCCATTTGCGAGGGAGAACGCCCATGGCTTTCGGTAAAGTGCCCGGCGCGCTGTGCGCCGTCCTGCTCGGCTTCGCTGCTTTCGCCTGTGATGCGGACGGCCCGCCGGAACCCGCGGAGCGGACCGCCGACGAGTCTCCCGCGCCCGTACCCGCCGGCCGCTCCGTCGAGACCACCGGGAAAGAGGCGACGGCGCTCGATGCCGTGCCGCCGGCGGTGCTCGCCGCGGTGCGTGCGGCACGCCCGGAGCTCACCGTGGCGGCGGCGGAGCACGAGCGGCGGGACGGCCGCGAGTACTACGACGTCGGCGGCACGCTCCCGGACGGCAGCGCGCTCGAGCTCGACCTCATGCGGCGTGGAGACGTCTGGCAAGTCGTTGAAATACAGCAGGATATCGCGATGGATGCGGTGCCGGGGCCGGTGCGCTCGGCGCTGCCGTCCGGCTGGCAGCCGGAGCGGATCATCGAGAGCCACCAGGGCGAAGGGGTGATCATCTACGAGTTCTTTGGCGGCGGGGAAGGGGGCGCGGAGGTGAAACGCGAGGTGCGCTGGGCGGACGGCTCGGCGGAGCTTCTCGAGGACGAGTGGATGCACTGAGTGCGCCGCGCACCGTCACGAGCCGTTGCCGGCATCCGCTCGTCGGGCCCGCCGCCGTCTGCGCGCCGGCGAACGCTGCGCCGACAAACTGTTTGACACCGGTGTCATTACGCGCCATATTTGCAGGGTCGGGAGAGCCGCCCCGCAGAACCGGGCGCGCTCGCTGCCGCCGATAAACGCTGCCAGATCACGCATCGCCAGGGGGGATGAGATGAGCACGTTCGATCAAGCAGACTCCGCCGCGTCACGCCCGCACCACTCGCTTTCGCCACACCTCCTCACATCCCTCGCGGCTTTGCTCGCGTGCGGCCTGCCCGCCGCGGCAGGAGCACAGGAGTCGGCCGGGGCGGACGGCACGATCGAGGAGATCGTCGTGCAGGGCTTCCGCAGCAGCCTCGAAGCGTCCCTCGAGACCAAGCGCGATTCGACGGGCGTGGTCGATGCCATCACGGCCGAGGACATTGCCGACTTCCCGGACCTGAACCTCGCGGAATCCATCCAGCGCATCCCGGGCATCTCGATCACCCGGGTCAATGGCGAGGGCCGCCAGATCACCGTGCGCGGGCTGCCCGGTAAATTCAATCGCATCCGCATCAACGGCATGGAAGCGATGAACACGACCGGCGGGTCGGATTCCTCCGGCGGCTCGACCCGCGATCGCGGCTTCGATTTCAACACCTTCGCCTCCGACCTGTTCACCGGCATCGTCGTGCGCAAGACCGCGAGCGCGGACACCGAGGAGGGCTCGATCGGCGCCACCGTCGACCTGCGCACGGCGCGCCCGTTCGACTTTTCCCAGGGGCTGACGGCCGCATCGTCGATCCAGGGCGGCTGGAACGACCTTTCCGAAGAGTTCAACCCGCGCTTCGCCGGACTGATCTCGCACACGAACGCCGATCGCACCTTCGGCGCGCTGCTGTCCGTAGCGTGGTCGAACCGCGACATCCTCGAGGAAGGTTTCTCGACCGTGCGCTGGCAGGACGCCAACTTCCGCTCCGTCGGCGGCGTCACTTGCGCGGCCAACCCGGCCGATCCCGGCTGCGCGGCGATCGATACCAACTCGCTGACTTACCACCCGCGCATTCCGCGCTACGGCCGCCTGACCCACGAGCAGGACCGGCTGGGCATCACCGGCTCGCTGCAGTTCGCGCCGTCCGACCGTACCGAGATCTCGCTCGACGCGCTGTTCTCGCGTTTCGAAGCGAAGCGCGACGAGGAATACCTCGAAGTATTCTTCCGCAGCCAGGAAGGCCTGATCGACGTCGCCGACTTCACGACCGACCCTTCGAGCCATACGGTGAGCAGCGGCGTGTTCGACATCAGCCCGGTGGGTAACGGCACCCACCCGATACGCAGCGAGCACCGCTTCGACGAGCTGGATACCGATTTCACCCAGGTGACCCTGTCGATCGACCACGAGCTCACGGACCGGCTCACGCTGAGCGGCTTCGCCGGCACGAGCCAGTCGAAGCAGGACGTGCCGAAGCAGACCACGGTTTTCTTCGACGCCATCCCGACGGTGACCGGCTACCGCTACGACTTCACGCAGAGCTCCACCACGCCGCTCATCAACTTCGGCTCGCTCGACGTCACCGACCCGGCGCAGTTCGCGCTCACCGAGTTCCGCGACCGGCCGCAGACGGTCGACAACGGGTACGACACCGTCGCCGGCAGCCTGGCGTTCGACATGAGCGACAGCCTGGTGCTCTCCGGCGGCCTGAGCTGGAAGCAATTCGAGTTCGACACCACCGAGCTCCGCCGCGAAAGCACCTCGGGGTCGCGCGTCTGCGACGCCGGGCTGTTCGACTGCGATACCGACGACGACGGCGTGAACGACATCCCCGGCGCGCCGGCCACGGGCGACCTCGTCGGCCGCGTCACCGGTTTCGGCTCGGGCCTCGGCGCGCCGCCCGGCATCGATCGCGAGTGGCTGTCGCCCGACGTCGATGCCGCCGCCGCGCTGCTTGGCATCTACGGCATCCCGGGCGCGCCGCAGGCGGGCAACATCCGCAACGTGGAGGAAGAGGATGTCGGCGCCTGGCTGCAGCTCGATTTCGAGACGGAGCTCGGTGGAATGCCGCTGCGCGGCAACCTCGGCGCGCGTTACGTCGAGACCACGACGACCTCCACCGGCCAGGTGAACGACGTCGACGTGACGATCGAACGCAAGTACGAGGACTTCCTGCCGTCGCTCAACCTCGTCGGCACGCTGCACGAGGATTTCCTCGTGCGGTTCGCGGCGGCAAGGGTCATGACGCGGCCGGATCTCGGCAACCTCACGCCGGGCGGCTCGCTCGACAGCTTCAACGGTCCGCCGTTCGAGTTCGAGGCCGGCAACCCGGGCCTCGATCCGTTCCGTGCCAACAGCTTCGACATCGCGTTCGAATGGTATTTCGCGGATGAGGCGCTGGTCTCGCTGGGCGGCTTCTACAAGGACGTGGATTCCTTCTTCTTCGACGAGGCCCCGGTCCTGATGCCGTACAGCCAGACGGGGCTGCCCCTCACGCTGGCGCCGGCCTCCAGCCCGCTGCGCGTGGCGCTGGATGCGGGCCAGGATCCGGAGGTCGAGGTCAGCCAGGTGCAGAACGGCGGCAGCGCGGAGCTCAAGGGCATCGAGGTCATCTATCAGCAGCCGTTCTCGTTCCTGCCGGGCTTCTGGCGGAATTTCGGCTTCGCCGGCAACTACACGCACGTCGATTCCGACAAGATCCTCGGGTTCTCGCCCGACTCGTTCAACGCGACGCTGTACTACGAGGACGATCGCCTGAGCGTGCGGCTTTCCAGCGCGTATCGCGATGCCTTCCGGACCGAGTCGCCGGACGAGGACACCGGCCGTGACGAGCAGGGCTACGATTCGACGTTCAACCTCGACCTCGCGCTGTCGTACCGGCTGAACGACCAGCTCGATCTCACGTTCGAAGCAATCAACCTGACGGACGAGTTCGAGCACCAGGTCTTCGACGCGGCGGACCTCGTGAGTGTCTACCATCATTTCGGCACCGAGTACCTGCTCGGCGTCCGCTGGTCGGCGCTCGGGGCGCGCTGATCCGCTTTCCCCCGCGATGCCCGGGACCGGTTCGCCGGCCCGGGCGTCGAATTTGTTCGGGTTTGCGGGATGCGCTGCCGTCCTGCCCCGTTCGGTCGCGCAATGCGCGCTCCTGCCGGGAGGAAATCACCGTGCCGGAACACACCCTGACCCGACGCACCGTGCTCGCCGCCGGCCTCGAGACGGCGGCGCTACTTTCCGTCGCCCGCGTCGCGCGCGCGGCGGGCGGCGGCGGCGAGCCGGTCGTCGCCACCACGCACGGACCGGTGCGCGGTTACCTCGACGACGGGGTGCAGGTGTTCAAAGGCATACGCTACGGCGCCGACACCGCGCCGCGGCGCTTCCGTCCGCCGCTCCCGCCGCCGCGGTGGAGCGACGTCGTCGACGCCGTCGAATACGGCCCTGCCTCGCCGCAGGACGGCACGGGCGAGCGCATCAGCGAGGATTGCCTGTTCCTGAACGTGTGGACGCCGGGCACCGAGCGCGGTGCGAAGCGGCCCGTCATGGTGTTTTTCCACGGCGGTGCGTACTCCCAGGGCTCGGGCGCGAGCCCGTCGTACGACGGCCGCGCGCTCTGCCGCCGCGGCGACGTCGTCGTGGTCACGGTGAACCATCGACTGAACGCCTTCGGCTACCTGTATCTGCAGCGCCTGGGCGGCCCCGAGCTCGCCGACTCGGGCAACGTGGGCCAGCTCGACCTGGTGCTGGCGCTCGCCTGGGTACGCGACAACATCGCGGCGTTCGGCGGCGATCCGGGGTGCGTGCTCGTGTTCGGCCAGTCCGGCGGCGGTGCGAAGATCGCGACCCTCATGGCCATGCCGGCGGCGGCGGGGCTGTTTCACCGCGCCGCGACGATGAGCGGGCAGCAGGTGACGGCCTCGGGTCCGCAGCATGCCACGCGCCGCGCCCGGGCGTACCTCGATACGCTGGGCCTTGCGCCCGACGACGTGGAGCGCGTGCGCTCGCTGCCGATGGAGCAGCTCGTCGCGGCACTCGACACACCCGACCCGGTGTACGAACACGATTACGGCCCGGTGTACTTCGGCCCGGTGCTCGACATGCGCTCGCTGACCCGGCATCCGTTCTACCCGGATGCGGCGCCGCAGTCCGCGCACATTCCCATGATCATCGGCAACACCCACGACGAGACGCGCGCGTTCCTGCGCGGTGCGCGCTACGAGGACCTTGCCTGGGAGGATCTGCCGGAGCTGCTGGTGCCGAGCATGCGCGTGGACATCCACCCCGAATACGTCGTCGCTCGATATCGCGAGCTGTACCCGGAACGCACGCCCACCGAGGTGTTCTTCGCCGCGACCACCGCGGGGCGCTCGTGGCGTGCGGCGATCATCGAGGCGGAGGAGAGGGCGCGCCAGTCGCCCGCTTACGTCTACCAGCTGGACTGGGGTAGCCCGGTGCGCCCGGAGCTCGGCGCGCCGCACGCATTCGACATTCCGCTCGTTTTCGGTAACCTCGACGTGCCCGGTTCACTGACGGGCGACGGGCCCGAGGCACGGGAGGTCTCGTCGATGATGAGCGACGCATTCCTCGCCTTTGCACGGCGCGGCGATCCGAACCACGGCGGCATCCCGGAGTGGAAGCCGTACACGCTGCCGCGCCGCGAGACGCTGGTGATCGATCGCCCGCCGCGCATGGAGAACGACCCGCGCGGTGGCGAGCGCGAGCTGTTCGCACGCGTGCCATACATACAACCCGGCACGTGATCGGACAACTGCACCGTAGGAGCCCGCCATGCGGGCGACCGATCGTCGCCGTACTCAGGCGCATGGCGATTCCGCGAACCGCTGGTCGCGCGCAGTGCGCGCTCCTGCATTGCGCGTTCCTGCTGCTCTGCGCATCCGCGGCCGGCGCGGACGACGGCCTGGAGCGTGTGCCGATATGGCCTGAACGCGCGGCGGAAGAAGCCGGCGGGCCGCAGGAGCCCGTGGTGACCGAGCGCGCAAAACCCGGCGAGCCGCGCGACCGCTACGCGACCCACATCGTCGCGCCCGATCTCACGCTGTTCCCGGCCGCCGCGCCCTCCGGCTGTTCTCTCCTCATCCTTCCCGGCGGCGGTTACCAGCGCGTCGTCATGGACAAGGAAGGTTACGAGTCCGCGCGCTGGTTCGCCGCGCACGACATCGCCGCCTTCGTGCTGCGCTACCGGCTGCCGGGGGAGTACGCGCGGCCGCGCCCGGAGCTGCCGCTGCACGACGCCATGCGCGCGCTGCGCTTCGTGCGCGCGTGGGCCGATGAGCACGGGGGCGGCGCGGACTGCGCCGGCGTGCTCGGTTTCTCCGCCGGCGGGCATCTTGCCGGTTTGCTGGCGACGGCGACGGAAGCAGACGACTACCTGCCGCAGGACGCCATCGATCGCCGCTCCGCGCGGCCGGATTTCGCCGTGCTCATGTACCCGGTGGTGTCGATGCACGCGCCGCTCGCGCACGGCGGCTCGCGCGAGCAGCTGCTCGGTCCGTCGCCTTCGGCGCAGGCGAGCTCGCGCTGGTCCGTCGAGGCGCGGGTGACAGCACGCACGCCGCCGGTGTTCCTGCTGCACGCGGCGGACGATCCCGCCGTCGATCCCGGCAACACCTTCGCGCTCTACCGGGCTCTCGGCGACGCCGGCGTGCCCGTCGAGCTCCACGTCTACGCCGAAGGCGGCCACGGCTTCGGCATCCGCGGCGCCGCGGACCTGCCGGTCGCCGCGTGGCCGGAGCTCGCGCTGCACTGGATCACCCGCGTCGCTCCCACGCCCGGAAGCGCGAATCGTTCACCGTAGGGGCGCGCATCGCGCGCGAGCGATCGGTTGCGAATATTGTCGCGCGACGATTCCGCGGATCGTTCCTCGCGCGTGATATGCAGTCCTGCAGCGCGGTGCGTGCGGAGCTCAGTCGATCGGCCTGGCGGCGACGGCGCGGCAGGAGAGCGTGCCGTCGCCGGCAAAATCGATGCGCCCGGTCTGCCCGGGTCGGATGTCGTGGATGCCGCTCGTCTGCCCCGTGGCGATCACCGCGCCGGCGCGCAGCGGGCGCCCGCGGCGCGCGGCGAGCTCGAGCATGAACTGCAGCGAGCGCAGCGGCCCGCCGGTCAGGTTGAAGGCGCCGCCGCTGCCGACCCGCTTGCCGTCGATGAACGCCTCGCAGGTCATCGTGCCGAGATCGCGCTCGCGCCAGTTGGCGATCGACGGGCCGACGATCAATCCCGCGTTGTTGCCGAAGCCGCAGGCGACGACGGCCGGGCCGAGCGCGTTGATGCTCGCGAGCGGGCTGCTCGCCATCTCCACGCCGATGCGGAGATCCTCCATCATCGCCGCGGTCTCCTCGCGCGACCACTCGAGCTTGTCCGGCGGCGCATCCGCGCCGACCACGATTACGAATTCCGCCTCGATCGCGGCGAAGCCGCCGGCGTACACGGGCAGCTCCACCGTCTCGCCCGACGGGACGTGCCGTACCGTCTTCGCGAAAACAGGCCCGGCGAGCCGGTCGGAGCCGTAGCGCGCCTCGACCTCGGGCGGGATGCGGCCGACCTTCCAGCCGGCGAGCGCGTCCGGCCAGAGCTCCATCGCCAGGTCCTGGCAGCGGTAGGCGGCGGCCATGTCCGCCGGTATCCTGCCCGGAAAATCGGGCAAGGGGATCGCAGCGCGGCGCGCCGCGACGAACGCGCGGGCGATCGCCTCGAGCTCGCGGTCGGCGGGGCGCGTCCCGTCGTCAGCCGGCACGATCGATACCGTGGCACCGCCGCCGTGGGACGTGTCCCGGAGCGCGCGTGGCGAGCCGCTTTTGCGTCATCGTGTTCCCCATGCTCGAACGGCGGTCGGAAACCCCCGCTGGACATGGGATTGTATCTGGTCCAAGCTGTTTTGGAAACCGGTGTCATTTTTGCGGCCGGATCGGCCCGGCCGAAGCCAGGGGAGAGCCAATGAGGGACAGGACAACCATCCGAAAGCTGTCGGCGGCGGCCTGGGTGCTGCTGCCGCTGGCGTGGGCCGCGGCGCCGGCCGCGGAGCTCGCGTTTCCCGGGGCCGTCGGCTGGGCGGCCGAGACCCCCGGCGGACGGGGCGGCGAGATCCTGCGCGTGACGAACCTGAACAACGACGGCCCGGGTTCGCTGCGCGCGGCGCTGGCGCACGAGGGGCCGCGCATCATCGTGTTCGAGGTCGGGGGCGTGATCGATCTCGAGCGCCAGACGCTGAAGATCGAGCAGCCGTTCGTGACCATCGCGGGACAGACGGCGCCGTCGCCCGGCATCACGCTCATCCGCGGCGGCATGGACATCGCCACGCACGACGTCGTAATGCGCCACATCCGCATTCGCGCCGGCGAAGCCGGAGCGGAGCGCTGGACGTGGGGCGAGGACTCGGTCTCGACCCAGGCTGCATACAACGTGATCGTCGATCACTGCACGCTGACGTGGGGCACGGACGAGAACCTCTCGGCGAGCGGCCCGCGCTTCACCGGTGTGTCGCCGGACGAGTGGCGCCGCGGCACCTCGCATGCGATCACGTTCAGCCACAACATCATCGCCGAGGGCCTCGAGGATTCGACGCACCCGAAAGGCGAGCACTCGAAAGGCTCGCTGATCCACGACAACGCGACCGAGGTCCTGATCTACGGCAACCTCTACGCGCACAACCGCGAGCGCAACCCGCTGTTCAAGGGCGGCGTGCACGGCGCCATCGTCAACAACTTCATCTACGATCCCGGTACCCGCGCCGTGCACTACAACCTGATGGCGCTCGAGTGGGGCGAGGAGCCGTTCCAGGCGGGCGAGATGACTGCCATCGGCAACGTGCTGCGCGCCGGGCCTTCGACGGAATCACCCATCGCGTTCCTCATGCTCGGGGGCCACGGCGATCTCGAATACTACGGGCGCGACAACGTGGCGGTGGACCGCATCGGCGAGCCGCTGCCCATGTTCGGCCGCTACGGCGTGACGGAGGCGCGGATCATCGAGGTGGACGAGCCGCCGGTGTGGTGGGAAGGCCTCGAGGTGCTGCCGTCACGGGACGTGGAGCGCTGGGTGCTCGAGAACGCCGGCGCGCGCCCCTGGGACCGCGACCACCACGACATCCGGCTCCTTGCCGACACGGCGGAGGGCCGCGGCCGCATCATCGACAGCGAGGCCGAGGTCGGCGGCTATCCGGACATGCCGGTGACCCGCCGGCCTTTCGATCCCGGCGACTGGCACCTCGAGACCATGACGCCGAAGTCGCCCGACGTGCTCGATTCCGCGCACGCGGGCAAGGGTACGTAAAGCCCGTGGCCGGGTTCCTGTCTTGTGCTTTTTCGGCGATGATTCCGGTTTCCGCCGCCGCCGCCCCGTTACATGCCTGAAAAGAGAAAGACCCAGGGTTCACGCAAGAAGCGCGAGACGCCCCCTGAGCCCAACAACCGGCGCCGGCGTTCCAACGCCGGCTCCAAGCTCACCATCAGCGACATCGCGCGGCTCGCGAACGTTTCCAAGAAGACCGTTTCGCGGGTGATCAACCATTCCGGGCTGGTGAAGCCCGCGACCCGCGACAGGATCCTGCAGATCGTCGACAAGCACGGCTACCGGCCGGACCCGCAGGCACGGGCGCTCGCGTTGCGCCGCTCGTATCTCGTCGCGCTGATCTCCGACCAGCCGAACCCGCAGTACGTGGTCGACATGCAGCGCGGCATCCTCGAGGCGATGGCCGGCACGGCCTACCAGCTGGTCGTGCGTCCCTGCGACCGCAGCTCGCCGACGCTCTACGACGACATCTGCGAGATCATCACGCTGCAGAAGTTCTTCGGAGTGGTGCTGACGCCGTCGATCTCCGAGGACGACGAGCTGATCGGCCGCCTGCGCCGGATCGAATGCCCGTACGTGCGCATCGCGGCCGTCTCGCTCGACACGCCGGAAAACATGATCGAGACACACGATTACGTCGGCGCCGCCGAGGCGGCACGCCATATCGCGTCGCTCGGTCACGAGCGTATCGCGCACATCCACGGGCCGAACACGTTCCTTTCCGCGTCCGAGCGCCTGCGCGGCTTCAAGGTCGGCCTCGCCGAATACAGCCTGAAGCTCGACCCGGCTTACGTGCTGAAGGGCGGCTACACGTTCGAGTCCGGCATGGAGTGCGGCCGGCAGTTACTCGAGCTTCCGCAGCCGCCGACCGCCGTCTTCTGCGGCAACGACGAGATGGCCGTCGGCGTGTACCAGGCGGCACGGCGCGCGGGGCTCGCGATCCCGGAGGATCTGTCGATCGTCGGTTTCGACGACGCGCCGATCGCGACTCGCATCTGGCCGACGCTCACGACCGTTCGCCTGCCGATCGTGCACATGGGGCGAATCGCCGCGCAGCTTTTGATCTCCAATCACGATCGCATGGCGATGGAGCCGCCTTCCGCGACGTCCGTGATGCCGAGGCTGCTGGTCCGCGATTCGACCGGAAAACCGCGCTGATCTGTCGCCGATAAGGGACGCATTTTCGTCTCGAATTGCGCGAGGCAGCTGTTACACTGCGTGCGCGAGAACGAACAAGGAGCCAGAAGTCATGGCTCGAGACGAAGCAGAATCGCGGCTCGAATGGGCTCCCGCAGAAAAGCCGCCGGCGATTCAGGAAAACGAAAACGAAAGCGATGTTCCTGCCGCCATCCGCGAGCGTGCGCTGCATCGTGTGCGCTTCGCGCCGAAGCGCTTCAAGTCGCTGCTCAGGATCGTCGATGGATTGCCCAAGGATGCGGCTATCCTCGATTTCGGCTGCGGCAACGGCCGCAACACGTACGCGCTCCTCGATCTCGGGTACACGAACGTGCGCGGCTTCGACATCAAGGATTATCTGCAACTGCGCTCGCCGCACGACCGCGCGCGGTTCCGCACGTCGCTGACCGGCGACGGACGCCTGCCGTACGCGGACGGCACGTTCGACCTCGTCATTTCGGACCAGGTGTTCGAGCACGTGCTGGATCAGGTGACCGTCTTCCAGGAACTGCACAGGATCACGCGCCAGGGCGGCCGGCACTTCCACATCATTCCCTCGCCGTACCGCCTCATCGAGCCGCACATCCGCATTCCGCTCGGCAGCTTCATCTCGCGGCCGGCCTGGTACCGGTTCTGGGCACGGCTCGGCTTCCGCAGCAATCACGGCTATTCCCTGAGCGCCGCCGAGGCGGCCGAGCGCGCGCTCCTGTACCGCCAGCAGGGCCTGAACTACGTGTCCTCGGCCGTGTACAAGGTCATCTGGCGCCACCTCGGGTTCGACTACCGCTTCGTCGACCAGGAGTATTTCGATACCCACTGGCGGGCCGGCCTGCGGCTGATCGGCAGGGCCAACCGCATCCTGCCGGTTTTCGGCTGGCTGAAACGGGTGTTCAAGGTGCGCCACGTCCTGCTCACGCGACTGGCCTGAACCCCCGCGCGGCCCGGGTTTGCCGCCCTGAGTGACACCGGTTACCATAGCGGTTTTCCCCGTGCGGTGACCGCCATCCGGCAAAGGTGTTCAGATGTTTCGCAAGACCTACCAGGCCACCCATCCCGACATGATGCAGGGCGTCGACAACCAGGCGCTGCGTGACCGCTACCTGGTCGAGAACCTGTTCGAAGCCGACGCGATCAGCCTCAATTACACGCACAACGAGCGCATGGTGATCGGCGGCGCCGCCCCGGTATCCGCTGCCGTCCGGCTGCCGGAGCAGCAGGAGCCCGTGGCCGGCAAGCCGTTCCTCGAGCGCCGGGAGCTCGGCGTCGTGAACGTGGGGCAGGGCGCCGGGCGCATCGTCGTCGATGGCGACGTGATCGACATGCAGCCAAGGGACGGCCTGTACATCCCGATGGGCTCGCAGGACGTCTCGTTCGAAAGCGCCAGCCGCGACGAGCCGGCACGCTTCTATCTCGCGTCCACGCCGGCGCACGCGCGCTTCGAGCTCACGAAAATCTCGATCGACCAGGCGCAGCCGCTGAAGCTCGGCTCGCTCGCGACTTCGAACGAGCGCACGATCTACAAGTACATCATCCCGGATACGTGCCGCTCGGCGCAGCTGCTGCTCGGGCTCACGGAGCTCAACACCGGCAGCGTCTGGAATACGATGCCGCCGCACCTGCACGATCGACGCTCCGAGGTGTATTTCTACTTCGGGCTGGGAGAAGATGATCGCGTATTCCATTTCATGGGAGAGCCGGATGCGATGCGGCACATCGTCGTGCGCGACGGCGAATGCGTGATCTCGCCGCCATGGTCCATCCACATGGGCTGCGGCACCGCGAATTACTCGTTCATCTGGGCGATGGGCGGTGAGAACCTCGATTACACCGACATGCACGTGCTCGACATCTGCCAGCTGCGCTGAGGCCCGCCCGGATGCGTGACCTGTTCGATCTCGGCGGCCGGGTCGCCGCCGTCACCGGCGCGAACACCGGGCTCGGCCAGGCGATCGCGGTGGCGCTGGCGGGCGCCGGTGCGAAGGTGGCGCTCGTCTGCCGCTCCGACCCGACGCAGACGGAGCGGCTGATCGCGGAGCAGGGCGGTGAGTCGGTGGTCATCCGCGCCGACCTGTCCTCGATCGGCGACTGCGGACGCATCGTCGCGGAAACCATCGCGGCGCTCGGCTCGCTCGACATCCTCGTGAACAATGCCGGCATCATCCGGCGCGCCGACGCGCTCGACTTCACCGAAGCCGACTGGGACGCAGTCGTCGACACCAACCTGAAGACGCCGTTTTTCCTCGCCAGGGCGGCCGCCGTGAAGATGATCGAGAGCGGGCGCGGGGGGAAGATCATCAACGTGGCCTCCCTGTTGTCGTTCCAGGGCGGCATCCGGATCGCGTCCTACACGGCGAGCAAGAGCGGGCTCGCGGGGCTCACCCGGCTGCTCGCGAACGAGTGGGCGGCCCGGGGTATCAACGTGAACGCCATCGTGCCCGGCTACTTCGCGACCAGCAACACGGAAGCGCTGAGGAACGACCCGCTGCGCAACCGGGAAATCCTGGCGCGGATCCCGGCCGGCCGCTGGGGGGACCCGGCGGACCTCGCGGGCGCGGCCGTTTTCCTGGCCTCGCGCGCCTCCGATTACGTCCACGGCGCGCTGTTGCCGGTCGACGGCGGCTGGCTGGCTCGCTGAGGGCGGCGTGCCTCTCGGGCGCCGGGGCTCAATATGGTACTGTCTGCCCCGATGGGAGCGCTAACTTCCGCCAATTTGCCGCCCGACCGCCCCGTAGGAGCCCGCCATGCGGGCGACCGGCGATGGCCGGCAATGTGGCCGGGTGTCGGTGCAAGCCGATGATCGCTGTCGCCCGCATGGCGGGCTCCTACGGGGCAGGGGAGCGCTCCCCGTGACCGCTCCGCTCCGCCTCCACCCCGATCGCCTGTTCCCGCCGGAGCCGTCGGTCCGCGCCATCGCCCGCGGCCTGTACGCGCGAGTTGCCGACCTGCCGATCGTGAGCCCGCACGGCCATACCGACCCGCGCTGGTTCGCGGGCAACGAGCCGTTCACGAACGCCACCGAGCTCCTGCTCGCGCCGGACCATTACCTCTTCCGCATGCTGTTCAGCCAGGGCGTTGCGCTCAGCGATCTCGGCGTGCCGCGTGCCGACGGCAGGCCGGCGGAGGGCGATCCACGCATCTTCTGGCGCCGCTTCGCCGCGAACTACCACCTGTTCCGGGGCACGCCTTCGCGCCTCTGGCTCGACTGGGTGTTCGCCGAAGTGTTCGGGCTCGACGTGCAGCTCTCGGAAGCCACTGCCGATCGCTACTACGACGCGATCGGCGAGCGCCTCGCCGCGCCGGAATTCCGGCCGCGGGCGCTGTTCGAGCGCTTCAACATCGAGGTGCTGGCAACGACGGAGTCGCCGCTCGACGAGCTGCAGCATCACGCCGCGATCCGGGAGAGCGGCTGGCCGGGGCGCGTGATCACGGCGTATCGCCCCGATCCGACGGTCGACCCCGAGCACGAAGGCTTCCTCGAGCGGGTGCGCCGGCTGGGCGAGCTGACGGGAGAGGACACGAGCACGTGGCGCGGTTACCTGCTCGCGCACCGGCGCCGGCGCGAATTTTTCAAGTCCGCGGGCGGCGCCACGTCCACCGACCACGGCCATCCGAGCGCGCGCACCGCGGATCTCGACGCCCGCGCGGCCGAGGCACTGTTCCGCCGGGTGACGGGCGCGCGGCCGTCGCCTGCGGACGCGGAGCTCTTCCGCGCGCAGATGCTCACGGAGATGGCGCGCATGAGTCTCGACGACGGGCTCGTGATGCAGATCCACCCGGGCGCGTTCCGTAACCACAGCCGGCTGGTGCACAAGACGTTCGGTCGCGACAAGGGTTTCGACATACCGACGCCGACGGACTACGTGCGCGACCTGAAGCCGCTGCTCGACGCCGTGGGCCTCGACACACGGCTTTCGATCATCCTGTTCACGCTGGATGAGAGCGCGTACAGCCGCGAGCTCGCGCCGCTCGCCGGCGTCTACCCGACGCTGAAGCTCGGCCCGGCGTGGTGGTTCCACGATTCGCCCGAAGGCATGCGCCGCTTCCGTGAGCGCACGACGGAAACGGCCGGTTTTTACAACACGGTCGGCTTCAACGACGACACGCGCGCGTTCCTGTCGATCCCGGCGCGCCACGACGTCGCGCGCCGCGTCGACGCAGCATACCTCGCACGCCTCGTAGCGCAGCACCAGCTCACGGAAGAAGAGGCGGGCGATGTGATCGCTGACCTCGCATACCACCTGCCGCGTCGCGCCTACAAGCTCGCCTGAACTCGTCTATACTGCGGGCAGGGACGGAGCTCTCTGTTCACAGCGCACCGCCAGCCCGCGCGGATTCGCGACATAAAACCCGCAAGCGTCGCGATTACCAGACACCCGACGCCGCAACTCCCATACAAACCGTTCGGCAGGGATTACCCGAATGAAGTCACTATCGTCCACCGTCAGGACCGTCGTTTGTATTTGTTGTGCGGGCACGCCTGCACTCGCGCTCACGGCCGAGCCGCCACAATACCGGATTACCGAGCTCAAGGACCTGGGCCGTGCCTCGGTCGCGTGGTCCGTCAACGATGCCGGCGAGGTGGTCGGCGATTTCCTTTTCGAAGTCGACATCGACGAAGAAGACAATCACGCGTACCTGTACTCCGGGCGCGTGATGCACGATCTCGGTACGTTGGGGGGATTCGACTCGACGGCCAACGACATCAACGATTCCGGGCAGGTCGCGGGCACTGCGGATACCCCGGATTCCCAGCGGGCGTACCTGTACACCGACGGCGCGATGCTCGATGTCGGTGAGCAGACGGGAGACTTTCGCATCTCCAACGGGGAAGCCATGAACGATCTCGGCGAGGTGACCGGGCAGATAATCACCGAAGACGGGCAGCGCGCGTTCATCTACAGGGATTCGACGCTGTCGACGGTCGGGCTGCCGCCGGAAGCAGGCGGCTCGGAGGGTTGCGCGGACTATGGCGCGGTCGCTTACGGCATCAACAATGCGACGGAGCTGACCGGCCACCTGTACGAGCATGTTGGCGAAGCGTGCCGCTCGACGGCTTTCGTGTACTCCGCGGATACCGGCGAGACGAACCTCGTCGGAGACCTGCTGCCGGACTACGGCACGACGGGTTACGACATCAACGACAACGGCGAAGTCCTGATATTCGCCCTGGGCGACGGCGATTCCGGTGCCTTCGTCTATTCCGACGGCGAGGTGACCCGGGTGGGGGCGGGCGTGCTCACCGGCTGGGGCATCAACAACGATGGCTGGGTAGTGGGCGAGACGGGCTCCGGGGGAGAGGATTCGCGAGCGTTCCTGTACATCGACGGCGAGCTTTTCGACCTTGGAGAGCTCGTGGCGGATCTCTCCGGATGGGATCACCTCAAGTCGGCGCGGGAGATCAGCGATTCCGGTTACATCGTTGGATTCGGTAACACCGCATCCGGATCCACCCGCGCGTTCCTGTTGACGCCGATACCCGCGGAGATAGGCGTTCGCATCGACATCCGGCCGGCCAGCAAGGAGAACAAGATCAACCCGCGGTCGCACGGCAACATCGGTGTTGCCATCCTCTCGGCGAACCAGTTCGATGCCACGCAGGTCGACTGGGAAAGCGTGCGTTTCGGGCCGAAGGAGGCCGTCGAAAAACATGGCCGCGTGCATTTGCGCGACGTCGGCAAGGACGGCGACATCGATGCGGTGCTGCACTTCAGGATTCCCGAGACGGGCATCCGCTGCCGGGACACCGAGGCGACCCTGACGGGGGAGACGTTCGGCGGCGTACCGTTCACCGGCACGGACAGGATCAACGTCGTGAAGTGCAGCCGTTGACCCGAAGGCATCGGCGGCGATCGTCGGTTGCCGGTCAGGGTCGATTGTCAGTGAGAACGCCGAACGATTATGCTTGCCGGCATGACGAGCCGTGGTCACCCGAGCAGCAATCCCGAGCCGCCTGAGCGCCTTTCCTCCGGCACGGTCGCGAGGCTCGCGGAAAGCGTGCGGCGGCCGGCCTACGATCGGAATCGCGCGGGTGTCGGGATCGTGCATCTCGGCGTCGGCGCATTCATGCGCTCGCACGTGGCGGTGTACTGCGACGATGCACTGGAAGCAGCCGGCGGCGACTGGGCCATTGCCGGCGTCAGCTTGCGCCGGCCGGACGTGCGCGACCAGCTCGCGCCGCAGGACGGGCTCTACGTCGTCGGGGAATTCGACGCCGAGTCGGAATGCCGCCGCCTGATCGGTTGCATCAAGTCGGTGCACGTCGCGCCCGAAGATCCCGCCGCCGTCGTGCGCCTGCTTGCCGACCCGCGCGTGCAAGTCGTGACGCTCACGGTGACGGAGAAGGGCTACACGCTCGATCCGGACAGCGGCGAGCTGTCGCTGGAGCACCCGGACGTCGCCTGGGATCTCGAGCACCGGGAGGCGCCGCGCGGCACGATCGGCTTTCTCGCGGCGGGACTCGCCGCGCGGGCGGCGGCAGGCGCCGCGGCGCCGAGCATCGTCTCCTGCGACAACCTGCCGGGCAACGGCGGGCGGCTGCGCGGCGCCGTGCTGCGCTTCGCCGCGGAGGCCGACGCGGCGCTGCACGACTGGATCGCCGCGAACGTCGCGTTCCCCGCGACGATGGTGGACCGTATCGTCCCCGCGACGACGGCCGAGGACATCGCGGCGAATGCGCGGGCGATCGGGCTGCGCGACGAGGGCTTCGTCAAGACGGAGCCGTTCCGCCAGTGGGTCATCGAGGACCGCTTCGCGGGCGAGCGGCCGCGCTGGGAGGCGGGCGGGGCGCTGGTCGTGCCGGACGTGGAGCCGTTCGAGAAGGCGAAGCTGCGGCTGCTGAACGGCGCGCACTCGACGATTGCGTACCTGGGATCGCTGGCCGGTTTCGAGTACGTGCACGAGGCGATGCAGGACCGCGCGTTCGCGGCGTTCGTGCGCCGGCTGATGACGGACGAGATCGCGCCGGTGACCCCGGAGCCCGCGGGGCTGGATCACCACTCTTATATAGAGGCGCTGCTGGCGCGCTTCGCGAACCCGTCGTTGCAGCACCGCACGCGCCAGATCGCGATGGACGGCTCGCAGAAGCTCCCGCAGCGGCTGCTGAACACCGTCCGTGCCCAGCTCGAGCGTGACGGGCCCGTGGAGGGTTTGTGCCTCGCTGTCGCCGCCTGGATCCGGTATTGCCTGGGACGGGACGAGCACGGCAGAGCCTACGACGTGGACGATCCCCTGGCGCCGCGCTTCGCCCGCGTTTCCGCGGAAACGCCCCGCGAAGCCGGGTCTCTCACGGATGCCTTCCTGGATATCCGCGAGGTCTTCGGCACAGATTTACCGGAAAGCCCCCGCTTCCGGCGTACAGTGCAAGATGCGTTGACCAGCCTGCTCCAAAACGGCGCCGCCGCCACCGTGGGAGCCCGCCATGCGGGCGACCCATCATGACCTGACCGCCGAAATGGCCCCCACCTCCTCCCTCCGCCTCCACCCCGCCGACAACGTCGCCATCGCCGCCGCGGACCTCCCATCCGCCACCCACCTCGCCGACCTGAACGTCACGCTGGCCGATGCCATCCCGACCGGCCACAAATTCGCCATCGCCCCCATCGCCAACGGCGCACCGGTGCTCAAATACGGCCACTTCATCGGCATCGCCACCCAGGACATCACCCCGGGCACCCACGTCCACACGCACAATCTCGCCTTCGCCAAACCGGACCCCTCGTTGCCGCTCCCGAAACCGGCGTGGACTGACGAACGCGAGGAACATTTTTTCCAGGGCTTCCGCCGCCCGGACGGCCGCGCTGCCACGCGCAACTACATTGGCGTGGTCTCGACGGTGAACTGCTCGGCCACCGTCGTCCGCAAAATTTCGGAGCGTTTCGCCGGCGCGGCGATGAAGCCGTGGCCGCACGTCGACGGCGTCGTCCCGATCACCCACACGACCGGCTGCGGTATGCCGTCGAAAGGGCCGGGGATCGAGATCCTTCAGCGCACGCTTGGCGGCTTCATCGCGCACCCGAACTTCGCGGGCGTGCTGGTGGTGGGCCTGGGCTGCGAGGTGAACGACATCGATAGCCTGCTGACGTCGCAAGGCCTCGAGCCCGGCCCGCGCCTGCGCACGCTCACGATCCAGGAAGCCGGCGGCACGCTGAAGACGGTCGAGAAGGCCATCGGGATCGTCCGCGAGCTTTTGGACGACGCCGAAATCGCTAGCCGCGAGGCGATCTCCGCCGCCGAGCTCGTGCTGGGCCTGCAATGCGGCGGCTCCGATGCCTTTTCCGGCATCACCGCCAACCCGGCGCTCGGCTGCGCCGCGGACAGCCTGGTGCGCGCCGGCGGCACCGTCATCCTCGCCGAGACACCGGAGATCTATGGCGCGGAATCGCTGCTCTACGCGCGCGCCGCGGACGCGCAGATCCACGACGACCTGCGACGATTGATCGAGTGGTGGGAGGAATACACCGCTCGAAACGACGCCAGCCTCGATAACAATCCCTCGCCCGGGAACATCGCGGGCGGCATCACGACGATCCTCGAGAAGTCCCTCGGCGCCGTGGCGAAGTCGGGCTCATCCCCGTTGCGCGGCGTGTGCCGATATGGTGAACGCATCGACCGCCGCGGCTTCCTGTTCATGGACAGCCCCGGCTACGACCCGTGCTCGGCAACAGGCGAGATCGCATCCGGCGCCAACATCATCTGCTTCACAACGGGCCGAGGCTCGGTGTACGGCGCGAAGCCCGTGCCGAGCCTGAAACTCGCGAGCAATACGGCGATGGCGCAACGGATGGAGGACGACATCGACATCGATTGCGGCGGCGTGCTGGACGGCGGCGAATCGCTGGCGGCCTGCGGTGCGCGCGTCTTCGACCTGATCCTCCGGACGGCGAGCGGGCAGCGGAGTGCGAGCGAGAGGAGCGGCTTCGGCGACCTCGAGTTCGTGCCATGGCAGGTCGGGGCCGTGATGTAGCAACGACGGTCCGGCCTGTTGTCATGCAGCGCAGTAGCGCGAGTAGCGATCATTCTGCCGCGAATTCCCACCGCTCCAAGTTGTGGCATCCCGCACCTTCGAGCTGATTCTTTAGATGGCAAGCCAGCACGCGGATGAGACGTGCGGCCGCGACCTTGAGTCTTGAAGCTGGCAGATGGGCACGCGATGATGCGACGGCGCGCCGCGATTCAGTTACCGAACCCGATCTCCCAGGCGCCGGGCTGCGACTCACAGGCGACGCCTCGCCGTGACGATTTTTCCTTGCCGGCCACCGCAGCGAGCGTGAACTCCCGGCAGGCGGTGCCGTCGCGTTTACGGTCGGCGCCGGGTACCAGCTCGTAACGCACGCCGGTTGAGTCGTTCCTCCAGAGCACTCGTTGTCCGGCTTTGCCGAGCTCGAGCGCGTGCCCGATGCAGGCGCGATCCGCGTCGTCGAGCTTGCGACCGATCCAGTTGCCCAGCAGCGCGCCGGCAGCGGCGCCGATGATCGTGGCGACGGTGCGGTCTTCGGGATCAGCGGTACGATTTCCGACCGTCGCTCCGATCACACCGCCCAGCACGGTGGCTACCGCCTCGCGATTGCAGTGACCCGAAAGGATGCCGTAGTCGTGCTCCCAGTGCTTGCCGGTGTAGCCGACGTGGTAGGGATCGTGCTTTTTGCGCCAGCCGTGGGCCGGCGCGTGCGGAGGAGGATCGGCGACGGCTTCGGTGAGCCATGCGCCAGCGAGTAATAGCAGGAATATCGCGGCCGCTTTCGATAGCACGGACTGGTACCCCCCAAAGCAATGAAACTGATTGTCAGCTCGCTTGTCGTTTGCGGTATGTGACCGGAGTCACGCTGCATGGTCAAGCCGCTTGTCGTCGGTTTCTGGCGACATCCGTAAAGGCGCGGCGTGATTTTGCGTCGGATTCGTGTCGATTTCGCGCGCCGCCGCTCGACCGACATGCAGTTATCAGCGCAAAGGAGACTTTCCGATGAAAATCACCGTGGAAACGATCGTCAAGGCGGACCTCCACACGGTATGGCGCGCCTGGAACGACCCGGAGGCCATCAAGCAATGGAATGCCGCCTCGGACGACTGGCATACGACCAGCAGCAGCGTCGATCTCCGCGAAGGCGGCAAGTTCACGGCGCGAATGGAAGCCAAAGACGGCAGCGCGGGCTTCGATTTCACGGGCACGTACACGCGCATCGCGCCCCAGGAGCTGATCGAATACACGATGGAGGACGGCAGGGAGGTCAGCGTGCAGTTCAGCAAGGTCGCCGATGGCATTCTCGTGCGCGAGACGTTCGACGCCGAGTCGGAGAACGAGCCGGAAATGCAGCGTCAGGGATGGCAGGCCATCCTGGACAACTTCGCGCGGTATGTCGAAAAAGGCCGTCAAACACACACAAGCTGATCGAACCGGGCACTCGGTATCCCAAGCCGGTGCGGCGATGCCGCCGCGGCTCGGTCAGAGCGAGCAACCCAGCACATTTGTACCTTCATCACGGAATTTCCTGTCGTTTCTGGGTATATTTGGCCCCATGGGGACAGCACGGCCAGCGAGCCTCGCTGGGGCGGGGCGGCGGGATTGGCGTGGATCGAGTGGACGAGCCGGTCCAGCGCTGCGCAACGGGCGCTCGCCCGCGTACCCCCGTCACGCTCGCAGGTGTGGTCACGTCAGGCAGCACTTATCACCGCTTACTTCAATCCCAGTTTTGAGCCCGCTCGATCCCACCGGTCGCCAGAAAACACCAAGTAAGAGCGGAAGCTCAGTCCAAGACCAAATGCAAGCAAGCGGTGAGCACAGCCAATCTGACTACCAAGCCAAGCTCTGGGCGTCAGTTGATCCATTGGGCCGCGATGTGTGCGCCGCCCGAGGACAAGCATGTCGTCTTCGGTCTGGTCTTCAAATTCACCTCAGATTTGTCAAGCACGCTGAGCCCGGGGGGCGGAAGCGGAAGGAGTTGATGCGGACAGCCTACGCAGGTCGAGCATTTGCGGATTTCCAAGAAGTCGCGCTTGCTGCATACGAAAGCCGATGCGGCGGAAGCCGTTTCTCTGGATTCTGGATGATCCCGAATGTGATTGACATCGCGCGGATGCCGTAGTCGATATCGGTAAGCTGCAGGCTCAAGCTGAGGACGACGAAAATGAAAAGAGACGAGCTTCAGGGAAGGGTTCAAACGATAAGCGACGCAGTCGATAGGCTATCCGCCGGTGGCGCTAATGTGGTGCAACGGGCTGTTATCGATGGGCAGACCATCGCTTCTTCAGCAGCGGAAGCTTTGAGGCGAGCAGCAGTTCACTGCGTTCTCTCCGAAAAACTGAACTTCGCGTGCCACCAAAATTCCTATGCGGTTCTACGTGATCTGCGTATAGAGAACCTCGACGAAGAGCACCCGCTCGAAAATCTCGTAGTCACGGCCGAGGCTGATCCCGGCTTTCTGAAGCCAAGAATCTGGCACGTGGATCGTATCGACCCGAAAGGCATCGTCCCAATCCGGTTCAGAGATTTGGATCTGAACGGGCAGTTCCTTCTCGGAATCACTGAGGCCGTGCGTGGCTCGTTGAACATCCGTGTAGAGCACAGTGGTGAGTTAGTGGGGGAGTACTCGCAGCCGATCGAGCTTTTGGCCCCCAATGAATGGGGAGGTGCGGGCTACATGCCCGAGCTGCTCGCAGCATTTTGCATGCCCAATGACCCGGCAGTAGACCAAATTATTCATGACGCAGCGGCGGTTCTGCGTCGCGCCGGCAAGGCCACCTCTATCGATGGCTACGAATCCAAGAGCCGAAGCCGCGTGTGGGAGATCGCCGGGGCGATCTACACGGCCGTAGCCAACTTGGGTATCAGCTATGCTACCCCGCCGGCAAGTTTCGAAGTCAATGGCCAGAAAATTCGACTGCCCAGTCAAATTCTGCAGAGCCGGGTCGCAACCTGTCTGGACACAGCACTGCTTCTGGCAGCAGGCTTCGAGCAGGCAGGATTGAATCCTATTGTGGCGCTACTTGAGGACCACGCGCTTGCTGGCGTTTGGCTCCAGCCTGAGAAGCTCGCAAGTATCACCAACGACGAGGCCGAAGTGCTGCGTAAGCGCTTCCCGTTGAACGAACTAGTTCTGGTTGAGTCGACTTTCGCGACCGCTCATCCGGCCCTGCCGTTCTCCCGAGCTGTGCAACGAGCGATGGACCACCTCAAGCCGGAAAGCGAAGCCAGTTTCGTTACCGCTGTGGATATCGCCCGAGCTCGAGCTCACCGAATCTCGCCACTGGGGTTCCGGGCTGAGCGCGATGGATCCACCGGCGCGCGCAACGAGATCGCAGAAATCGAGCTCGCTTTAGAAGAAGCGCCAGCTCTGCCGGATTTTGATCAGGGAGTTAAGGAGGAGAGACCGGAGACAGCCGACGGGCGTATTGAACGATGGCAACGCAAGCTGCTGGATCTGTCGGCCCGCAATCCATTGCTGAACCATCGCTTGACTAAGAGCAGCATCCCGATTTTTTGTCCGGATCCCGGCTTACTCGAGGACAAGTTGGCTGCCGGGTCGAAAATTTCTATCGTCCCAGTGCCCCGGGCGGAGTCCGCTGAGCAGGATCGGGATCTGCACCGGCAGCGCACGGGAGAGCAGATCGACGAGGCCTATGCCCGTGACGCGCTCGAACAGCGTCAGGTACTCGTGGATCTGCCGAAAGCCGAGCTGGACAAGCGGCTCGTGGAGATCTATCGAAAGGCGCAGACGTCACTGCAGGAAGGTGGTGCGAATACGCTGTATCTCGCGATCGGCTTCCTGCTCTGGAAGCGCAACGAAACAGATAGTCACCGCTTCCGCGCCCCATTGATTCTCGTACCTGTCTCGCTTCAGCGCCAGTCCGTAAGAAGCGGCGTCAAGATGCTCGCTCACGACGATGAGCCGCGCTTTAACACCACATTATTGGAGATGCTGCGCAAGGACTTCGGCATTGAGATTGCCGGGCTTGATGGGCCGCTTCCCGCTGATGCAAGCGGCGTGGATGTACGCGGCGTGTGGAACAGGGTGCGTAGAGCAACTGTCGAGTCCCCTGGTTTCGAGGTAGTAGAAGACGCGGTGCTTGGCCACTTCTCCTTTGCCAAGTACCTCATGTGGAAGGATTTAGTTGATCGTACGGACGACCTCCGTAAGAACGCGATTGTGCGGCATCTCATCGATACGCCGCGGGACCCATATCGCTCAGACATCGGTTTCGTCGACCGAAACGAAATCGATCGGCTGTTCCGCCCTAGCGACTTCCTCACGCCTTTGCCAGCCGATTCTTCTCAGATGGCCGCGATCGCGACGGCCGACCAGGGGAAGGACTTCATCATCATCGGCCCACCCGGAACGGGAAAGAGTCAGACTATCAGCAATTTAATTGCCCATCTGCTGGGGAAGGGCAAGACCGTGCTTTTTGTGTCCGAGAAGGCAGCGGCCCTGAACGTGGTGTACCGCCGTTTGCACGAGATAGGGCTCGGTCGATTTTGCCTCGCGTTGCATTCAAACAAGGCACGCAAGGCTGACGTGCTGAACCAGCTTAAGGAAGCCTGGGACGCGGGCTTGTCTCGCAGCGAGGAGGTGTGGGAGCGAGAGGCCAGGAAGCTCGAGGGATTGCGCGACCGGCTCAATCAGGTTGTGCACCACCTACATCGCAAGCACCGCAACGGGATGACCGCGCACCGCGCTATGGGAATTAAGGTGCATGAGGAAGTGCGAGCTCGGCGCGTACACTTTGTCTGGCCTTCAAAGGATCAGCATTCAGAAGCGGATCTTAAGCGAATTCGCGAGGTGGTCGGGTTGCTGCAGGTGCAGGCCCGAGCCGCGGGAACGTTAAGCGACAGTCCCTTTCACCTGATCTCCCATGGCGAATGGAGCCCAAGTTGGGAGCATGCCGTGCTTGGTTGCGCGACACGCCTGGCCGGGGCAGCCCGGAAGGCAGATGTCGCTTGCGGCGCGCTTTGTTCCTCGATTGGAATCGATCTTGCGCAACACGACCTCAGGCGGCTCCTCGCACTTGGCGCCTTCGCCGAGATTCTGAAGCAGGCTTACAGAAAGCAGACTGCGTACGCGCTGGCGCCAGATGGGCAGGATCGCATCGAGGCGCTGGAGAAGGCAGTCTCTCACCTGAAGGCGTACGCCGCTGCACAGGCGGAGTTGAGTTGCCCTTATGACCCAATGGCTTGGCGCAAGCTCGACGGCCAAAGCCTGCTGGGTCGTTGGGAAGAAGCCGAAGGGTTCTGGTTCCCCAGACGCTTTCTGGTGCAGCGAGCTATCCGAAAGGAATTGCGGACGGGTGGCGCAAAGGGAAAGCCCAACCCTCCTGCCGACGCCGCAGTGCTGATCAGGTTGCGAAAAGAGGGCGAGGCAATCGATCGGCTGGATCGTCAACTCAAGTCACTCCGTGACTGGGAAGCGCACGACAGTGACCCCAGTTCCATTGATGAACTTCGCTTGCTCGGAATGCGGGTCCGAACCTCAGTGGGGCATTTAGTAGAGTCTCCGCAAGCTTTAATGCAGGTTCGCAATAAGGTGCACGCCTTGCTCCAAGATGGTAACGACCTATTAGCACCCGACGCACCTGTCGGTCGGGCCGCGGCCGAGTTCCTGCGGGCGCTACAGGAGTTGAACGAGGCTTTGGCTGCGTTTGAGGAGAAAGCCGGCAAGTCGGTACGGGAGCACTTTGCGAACGTTGGCTACACGTTGAAACAGATATCCGAAACGGCAGAATCAATAGTCGAGCAGGGCGCGCGGCTGAATCACTGGTGCGCATGGCAACGTCGGCGCAATGAGGCGCTTGATCTGGACCTTGGGCCTCTCGTGGAGGCCATCGAATCTGGCGAGGTGCCGGTGGAGGAAATTCCAGAAACATTTGAGGCAGCGCACGGCGCCTGGTGGTCGGAGCGAGTTCTGGACGAAGATGACGTGCTGCGCACGTTTTCCAGCGCTGAGCACTCGGACACCATCGAGACTTTTCGCCAGGTCGACGAGGCGTTTCAGGCCGCCACCGCGCGCTATATAGCTGCCAGGCTCAGCGCTGGATTGCCGAGACAGGATGACGTGTTCCAAAGTTCTCAGTGGGGTGTTATCAAGCGCGAGATTACAAAACGGGCACGTCACAAGCCTGTGCGCCAACTGATGCAAGAGGCACCTGAAGCGATTACAAGGCTTGCGCCGTGCTTGATGATGTCTCCACTTTCGGTGGCGCAGTATCTCTCGCCGGAACAGTCGCCGTTTGACGTGGTTATTTTCGATGAGGCGTCACAGATTACCGTCTGGGACGCGGTTGGTTCGATTGCGCGCGGTAAGCAGGTAATCGTGGCTGGAGATCCTAAACAGATGCCACCCACGAATTTCTTTACCCGTTCCGAGGACGATGTCGATGGTGATATTGACTACGAAGGAGATCTCGAAAGTATTTTAGACGAGCTCCGCAGCGCGAATGTACCGGAGCTTACCCTGAACTTGCATTACAGGTCGCGACGTGAAAGTCTGATCGCGTTTTCGAACAATTGCTACTATGACAACAAACTTGTGACTTTCCCTGCGCCAGAGCGGACGGAACGAGGTGTGAGACTCGTCCGACCGGACGGCTTCTACGATCGAGGTAAGTCGCGTACTAATGAGGGAGAGGCTCGCGCTATTGCAGCGGAAGTAGTACGACGACTGACTTCGGGTGACTTGGAGTTTAGGGACCAGACCATCGGAGTCGTCTCTTTCAATTCGGAGCAGCAGTCTTTAATCCAGGATTTGCTGGACCAGGAGCGCTCCCGGAATCCAAAGATTGAATGGGCGTTTGCAGAGGATCGTACTGAGCCAGTTTTTGTGAAAAATCTGGAGACCGTCCAGGGAGACGAGCGAGACGTTATTTTTTTTAGCGTGACCTATGGGCCAGATCGTGCCGGACACGTGTCGATGAATTTCGGTCCTTTGAATCGTGAGGGCGGCGAGCGCCGGCTCAACGTTGCAATGACAAGAGCGCGCGCGGAGATGGTGGTCTTTTCCACGTTGCATCCCGACATGATCGACCTGTCACGAACTAGCGGTCGCGCCGTCGCGGATCTCAAACACTTCCTTGAATACGCCGAGAGGGGCCCGTCAGCATTGGGTGCGGCCGTCCATGGGTCGCTGGGTGACTTCGAGTCTCCGTTCGAGGCCGCCGTAGCGGCTGGGCTTCGGGAGAAAGGTTGGACGGTTCACCCTCAGATAGGCGTCTCGGCATTCCGTGTGGATCTAGGAGTGGTGCATCCGGATCGACCTGGAGTGTATCTTGCCGGTGTCGAATGTGATGGAGCGATGTACCACAGCTCGGCATATGCACGCGAGCGCGACAAGATTCGACAGGCGGTGTTGGAGGGGCTCGGTTGGACGCTGTTTCGTGTCTGGTCTACCGAATGGTGGATCAACAAGGCATCGGCGCTCGAGGCACTCGATGCAAAGCTCCGGGAGCACTTGGAAGCCGAGCGGACGCGAGGAGGCGAGGAAGAGCAGGTTGCGGAGGCGGCTGCCGGTTTCGAACACAGCGAGGAGTCGCGGCCAAGCACCCAATCAAGCCAGGCTTTGGCGGAACCGCGTGGTCGCATACCTGCCTCGCAAAACGCGCCTGAAAATCATCGGCACGCGGTGACCCATGTCGCTTCCTTCCGCGGTAGCAGCCCGATAACCGAGGCTGAAACGGAGGCCGGAATTCGACTCCCCTCCGTGGGATCGGCAGGCGACGTATTGAAGCCATCGACGGCGTCGCGCGAGGGTTTCAAACCAGCGCGCGCGTACGTGCGCGCGGAGATAACTATAGAGACAGGAACGGAGCAGCTAGGCGTGATGAGTCCGTCAAAGCTGGTCGATGCGATCACGCGCATCGTGGAAGTGGAATCGCCGGTTCACTTGGAGGATGTGATCCGGCGCGTGACTCAAGCAGCGGGTTTGCAGCGGGCCGGCTCTCGAATTCAGGATGTCGTGCAGCGGGCCATCGCCATTGCGGTACGTCAGAAAAAGCTGCGCCGGAAGAGGGACTTTCTCTGGGTGCCGGAACAAAGACCACTGGTCGTCCGCGATCGCACGGATTTTCCGCCACAAGATAAGAAGCTGGAGCGCGTGGCGTCCGAAGAAATCGCGCGCGCGCTTTTGGAAACTGTGAAGCGTAATTACTCAATGTCCACCAACGATGCTATCTCGGCAGCTGCGAACGATCTCGGATTCCAGCGCGTGACGTCGCCGATGCACCGTCGGTTGTTTCAGATATTAAATGCGCTGATTGCCAGTGGGCTGCTAAAGCGCGCCGGCGATTTGCTCAGCGGCTAAGAGATGCGACGAGCGTCTAGTCCGCTCCTGGCAACAGGAGAAAACGGACGTGCGCCTGAGGGCCTTTGGCCCTCATACTGTCAATATCGAGCCGGATAGGCCGCGCGGATGCGCTGACTTCCTGAACCTGAGATCAGGCAGACGGCTGGCAAGCGCCCGCGCCGCGCATCACCAGCACCTTCGCGCCCGGCGTGCCGCCGCGCTTCAGCGCCAGCAGCGCCTCGTTCGCGCGCTCCAGCGGAAACGTCTGCACCGTCGGCCGGATCGGGATGCGCGCCGCGAGCGGCAGGAATTCGGCGATGTCTCGCCGCGTGATGTTCGCGACGGACTTGATCTCCTTCTCCATCCAGAGATGGTCGTGGTAGCTGAGCTTCGTCAGATAGTCCTTGTCCGCTTCTTCCTTGCGGATCGCGTTGATCACGAGGCGTCCGCCGGGGCGCAGGTTGCCGAGCGCCTCGACGACGGGTTTCCATGCCGGCGTCGTGTCGATGATCGTGTCCAGGGGCGCCGGAGAGCGGTCCACCGTATCGCCCGCCCACACCGCACCGAGCTCGAGCGCAAACGAGCGCTCGCGCGAACTGCGCGCGAAGACGCAGACGGGACTGTCCGGAAACAGCGCGCCGGCGAGCTGCAGCACGATGTGCGCGGAAGCGCCGAAGCCGGTGAGGCCGAGCCGCTGGCCGTTGCGCAGCCCGGTTAACCTCAGCGAACGGTAGCCGATGGCGCCGGCACAGAGGAGCGGGGCCGCCTCCGCATCGGAGAACACCTCGGGAATCGGGTACGCGTAGCGCGCCGGCACCGCCATGTACTCGGCGTAGCCGCCGTTCGCGTCGCGGCCCGTACCCACGAACTCGGGGCTCAGGTTCTCGTCCTCGGCGCCCGAGGACGAAAAGATCCAGCCCACGCCCACCCGGTCGCCGACCCGGTGCTCGCTCACGCTCCGGCCCACGCGCTCCACGACGCCGATCACCTCGTGCCCCGGAATCACCGGCAGCCGCGGCGGTGCGGTTCGGCCCTCGATCTCGTCGATCTCCGTGTGACAGACCCCACAGGCGGAGACCCTGATGAGAATCTCGTCGTCTTCCGGCTCCGGCATCGGCACGTCGACCACCGCGAGCGGCTGCTCCACCTCGTCGATCGGGGCGATCCGGCCGATCACCATGGCTTTCATCGTGAGCGACATACGCCGCGCCTCGGACGCCTCCGCGGAAACGTTTCTGGAATGATAAGCATTCGCATCGGACAGCAGGAAAGACCCGCCGGTTTCGTCAAAGCCGCGCGGGGAAGGATCGCAACGGCTGTGATGTAGAACCTGCCCGCGCGCCTGCAAATTCTACCTGTCCCCCAGGCCCGGCGGGCCATCCGGCGTGTCCCGATCCTGCAAAGCCTTCCACAGCCGTGTCGGACCTGCCTCAAGCGCGCGGGCAGGCATAAATGCGGTCTCGCCAGCTGGCATGCTCGTTGCAAGCCACTGCGCGCGGTGCGAGCGCGGGGGACAGGGCAGCCGTCCGGCGCCCTGCTTGCTGCCGACCGGTTGCAGGAGAGAACCATGGCGCATTCGCATTTCCCCCTGGCCGCCTTGCTCGTCGTCGCGGTCCTCGTCAATGCTCCGCACGCGGCGCGCGCGCAGGAGGCCGCGGGCGAGGTCGCGTTGAGCGACGAATCCGTCCAGCTGCGCTACCTGGCGTGGGGTACCGGCCAGTCGAGCGAGCTCGGGTTCGGGCTGTTCCTGAACGAAAACCGGGACATCATCGCGACCAGCCACTACTACATCAAAGCGCAAGCGATCGGCAGTAATCGCTTGACCCTCCAAGTCGGTCCGGTCGCCTATGCCGCCATGCTGAATACAGAGAACACCGATGTCTTTGCCATCGCCGTCGCCGCGGAGCTCCGCTACGAGTTCCTGCAACGCCAGGGCATCACCGTGGCCTTGCAAGGAGCTTACGCTCCCGACATCCTGACCTTCGGCTCGGCCGACAACCTGTACGATTTCACCGGGCGAGTCGAGATGCCGCTCACGAACAGCATCATTGGATTTGCGGGTTACAGGAAGCTGGAATTCGATTTGCTGACCGGCGATCGCGAAATCGAAGAGAGCGCGATCGTGGGCATCCGCTACCTGTTCTAGGCAGCTCCTGCCGCGCAGGCGGCGGGCTGCGCCAAAAGGGTGCATAGCGCATCCGTTGTCCCGCGCCCCCCGGGTGGTAGACTGCTGTCTGATGGTTGACCGGAACCACCCCGTCGTCGATCGATCGGGGCGACCTCCCATGATCAGTCCGAATCGGGAACTTCACGAGATTCTTCACGCACACAAGGGACCGGCGTTCGTCGTCGATGGTCTGTCCCGCCGCATCATTGCAGCGAATCGCGCCACCGAGCGGGCGTACGGCTATCCCCTGGACCAGTTGGCGGGGCTGCCGATCGAGGCGCTGTGGCCGGCTGCGCCGCCCGCCCTGGGCCGGGACGAGCACTCCGGATCCCTGCGCATCGCGCGGCATCAGCGCCGTGACGGGCGGCCCATCGACATGAAGCTGACCGTGCTGGACGCCATGTCGGAACCCGGCAGGATCGGCTTCGCCGTACGCGCGGTCAATGACCGGGCCTTTTCCCTGGCGCTCATCGAAACGCAGAGCCGCGTGCTCGAGCGCATGGCGGCCGGTGCCTCGCTCGAGTCCGTGCTGCATGCGCTCGTCGTCACGATCGAAGAGCTTTCGGGCGACATGCTCGGCTCCGTGCTGCTCCTCTCGCCGGACGGCCGGCGGGTAGTGCACGGGGCGGCCCCGCACCTGCCGCGCGCTTACTGGAATGCGATCGATGGGCAGGAGATCGGGCCCGCCACCGGGTCCTGTGGCACCGCGATGTATTCCGGCCGGCAGGTCATCGTGGTGGACATCGCCACGGATCACCGCTGGCGGGACTACCGGTCGCTTGCCCTCGAGCACGGCCTCAGGGCTTGCTGGTCCACCCCGATCGTCGCGCCGCGGGGCGAGACGCTCGGTGCGTTCGCACTCTACTATCGCGAGCCGCGGGAACCGGGCGAGCACGAGCAGCAGCTCGTCCAGGTCGCGGCCGAGCTCGCCGCACTTGCGATCGAACGCGATCGCGCTGTAAATCGCGCTGCGATCGGCCCGGATGGAGCCGCGGCCACCCGGAAGCTGTCGGCGCGCGAGCTGGAGATCGTCCGCCTCATCGCGCAGGGAACACCGGTGAAGCGCATTGCCGCGGAGCTCGGCGTCAGCATCAGCACGGTGTACACGCACCGCGCGCGGATCTTCGAAAAGCTCGGGGTGGACTCGAACGTCGCTGTCGCGCGTTACGCCGTGACCCGCCGCCTGATTCACTAGCACCTTAGCACCTTCCGCCGTCTCGTTGCCGCAAACGTCGCGCGGCCCGACCCGCGCAAGCTAAGTCCGCCTGTCGCAAATATTGCGATACCGGCCGGGTTGCCGGCCGGGCAAAATGCCGGCTCGTTCCAGCCAGTCTGGAGAGCCAGTCTATTGTCCAAACGGCAATTCGGGGCGCTGGCAATCATCTGGATGGCGGCCCTGTCGCTCGTCGTGTGGCTGGTCTGGTCCGGCCGGGAGCGCGCCCTGGAGAACGGCCGGCGTGCCGCCAACGCGCTGTCTGCGGTCCTGGAGCAGCAGACGGTACGTACGTTCCAGGCGATAAACCTCACGCTCGGAGCCATCCAGGACGCCTGGGAGCTGTCGGAACACGCGAGCGGGAACGATACGGGCTTCGAGCGCATGCTCCGCCGCCGGCTGACCGAGGTGCCGTTCGCGAGCGCGATCTACATCATCGGCCCTGACGGCTCCATCCTGCACGACGCCGACTCCGCGGGCATAGCGGTGATCTCTCCGGCCAGGCCAGGTCTTTTCCAGGCGGATCCGAACGACGGTGGGCGCCGCACGGTCGTCTGGCCGCCGGTGCCCGGTCGCTCCGGCACGGACTGGTTCCTTCCTGCGACCCGTGCACTGGGCAGATCCGGGGTATTCGAAGGCATGCTCGTGGCGGCCATCCAGACGTCCTACTTCACCGACCAGTTCCGCAACACCGGACTGGAAGGCAGCTACGGGATGGGGCTCTTCTACGAGGACGGCACACTGGTCGCGCACTGGCCTGCGATGGAAGCCGAGGTCGGCAAGCACCTCGACGGGCTCGCGCCGTTCGCCGCGCACCTTCCCGAGAGCCGCGGCACGTTCTGGACCGCCGACGTACCATCCGGCGAGGAGCAGGTGGTGAGCTACCGCATCGTCCCCGGCACCCCGCTCATCGTCCAGGTTTCGCGCGGCAAGAGCGGCATGCTCGCGGAGTGGCGGCGCACGGCCACCGGGGCGGCCGTCGCCATGCTCGCGCTGACGTGCGTTCTCTTGTGGTTCATCACGCGCGCGGCCCGCGAGAGCGCGCAGCGGGAGTACGAGCGCGAAAGCAGGATCCGGGCGGAGAAGCTCGAAGCGCTCGGCAAGCTCACCGGCGGCATCACCCACGATTTCGCGAACTTCCTCAGCCTCGTCACGACCAACGTGACGCTGATACGCCAGCGGCCCCCGTGGCCGGTCATCGACGCTGCGCTCGCCAACACCGACCGGGCCATTCGCGCCGCAACGACGCTGACCGAGCGGCTGCTCTCTTTCGCCCGCAAGGGGCCGCTGAAAATCGAATCCCTCGCGCTGGACACCTGGTTGCAGGATGCGCGGGCGCTGCTCGCGCAGGCGGCCGGCTCGGGCGTGACGATCGAGGTGGAAACCCGGCAGTCCACGCCGGAAATTCTCTGCGATCCCGGCCAGCTCGACATGGCGCTGGTGAACCTGATCGTCAACGCCCGCGACGCGATGCAGGGATCCGGCCGGATCGTCCTGCGCGCGTTCCCTTGCCGGGCGGGCGGTTCGGCGGCGCCGCAGCCGACCGCGGATGCGCCCCGGTTCGTCTGCCTCACCGTGCAGGACACCGGCAGCGGAATGAGCGAAGAAGCAAAGGCCCATGCACTCGAGCCTTTCTACTCGACCAAGGGCGACGGCGGCACCGGCCTCGGCCTGCCGCAGGTGTACGGCTTCATGCGGCAGCTCGGCGGCAGCATGAGCATCGAGTCGCGCGCCGGTCGGGGCACCGCCGTGCACCTGTTTTTCCCCATTGCCCCGGCCGATGCAGAGCAGCCGGTTTACCGATTGGACGATGTCGAGGAGCTTCCGGCAGGAAGCACCGCGAGTCCGGGTGAAGGACAGGAGTAAACTCCCTGGGCGGGGCGGGGCGGTTTCAACTAGCATGAGATGAGTAGCGCGCCAGGTCTGCCACCGGCCGGGCGCTTGCCCGCCGCCAAGCGATGCGGCACGGAGGAAAGCAGCGATGCGTGAGTCTGCACTGGACGAGCCGCAAAGCCTCGGAATCCTGAGCGAGGCGCTGCGCAACGTCCACTTTCATACGCTGGAGGCGGAGCGCCAGTTCGATCCGGCGGTCAAGGGGCTGGACCTGCTCGACCGGCTGGCCAATCACCCGGAGTGGGCGTGGCTGCGCTCGATCTCGTCGCTCGTCGGGGAGATCGACCACGTGCTCGCCACCGATCCGCGGGTCAGCGCGGCCGAGCTGGCCACGGCTGCCGCGCGGGCGCGCGGCCTGATCTTCGGCGAGGGAGAGCTGAGGGATGAAGCCTTTCTCGCGCATTACCGGCCCCTGCTGCAGCAGAGCCACGAGCTGGCGAGCGCCCACGGCAAGCTCAAGCAGGTGCTCGAACGGCTGCCGGACGAACCGCAGGACCCCGCCGACCGGGAGGCGGCGCGCGCGAGCTGGCGGGCGCGCACCGAGATCACGCTGACAGAGCGGCGCCGGCGCGGGAGCCCGTGATGGGGCGGGGGGAGCATGATTGAAATCAGGAAGGCCGACGCCCGCGGGCACGCCGACCATGGCTGGCTGGATACGCGGCACACGTTCTCGTTCGCCGACTACTACGATCCCGCTTTCGTGGGCTTCGGCCCGCTGCGGGTTATCAACGAAGACCGCGTCGCGCCCGGACAGGGTTTCGGCGCGCACAGCCATCGCGACATGGAGATCATCTCCTACGTGCTCGAAGGTGCGCTCGAGCACCGGGACAGCCTGGGCAACGGCTCCGTCATTCGTCCGGGTGACGTCCAGCGCATGTCGGCCGGCACGGGCGTGCGGCACAGCGAGTTCAACGCGTCCGAAACCGAGCTCGTGCATTTCCTGCAGATCTGGATTCTCCCGGAGCGCCCCGGGGGCGAGCCAGGCTACGAGCAGAAGCATTTCTCCGAGGATGCAAGGCGCGATCGCCTGTGCCTGATCGGCTCGCGCGAGGGGCGGGAGGAATCCGTCGTCATCCAGCGCGATGTCGATCTCTATTCGTCGTTGCTCTCGAAGGGTCGCGCGATAGAGCACCGGCCTGCGGCGGACCGGATGCTGTGGATCCAGGTCGCACGCGGCGCCGTTGCCGTCAACGGAGAACGCCTCGAAGCGGGCGACGGCGCCGCCCTCGTCGACGAGCCGGCGATCGAGCTGCGGGGTCTCGAAAACTCCGAGTTCCTGCTCTTCGACATGGGCAAGTGACCTCGGCGTCCACCGTCAGCCGCATCCGCCACGTCCGGAAAATCCTGCAGAGCCCTCCCCAACGGGGCTGATTGTCGCTCGGCCTGACCGAGCTGCCGCAGTCGCAGCCAGCGCTCGTTTCCCCTTCCGGCGTGCCCGATGGTGCAGAATGTCGCTTTGCCCGAGGAGCGGCGTTCGTCTTCTGCGCCGGCCACTCCATGTCCACAGCCTCCGGCAGTACCCATCCCGGCGACCAGGGCTTTGCCGCGGCACGCGATCGGACGTTCCCCTGCCCGCAGCGCGACAAGCCGTGGGTGCTCGCGACCTCGATCTTGGGCTCGAGCCTCGCGTTCATCGAAAGCTCGGTGGTCAATCTCGCGCTGCCGGCGGTGCAGTCGGATTTCGGCGCGAGCTCGGGCGACGTGCAATGGGTCATGAACGCGTACCTGCTGATGCTCGGGTCGTTCATGCTGATCGGCGGCTCGCTCGGCGACCGCTACGGCCTGCGCCGGATCTTCATCATCGGCACGATCCTGTTCGGGCTCGGTGCGCTTGCGTCGGCGCTGGCCACGTCGCTGCCGCTGCTGATCGGCGCGCGTGCCCTGCAGGGGCTCGGCGGCGCGCTGCTGGTGCCGGCGAGCCTTGCCCTCATCGGCAGCCATTTCGAGGAGCACGAGCGCGGGCGGGCCATCGGCACGTGGGCAGGCGCCTCCGCGCTCACGACGGCGCTCGGCCCCGTGCTCGGCGGCTGGCTCGTCGACCAGTGGAGCTGGCCGGCGGTGTTCCTGCTGATCGTGCCGCTCGCCGTGCTGACGGTCGCGATCTGCCGCTGGCGTGTGCCGCGGAGCCCGATGCAGTCGCAGGCGGCGCTGGATTATTTCGGTGCGCTGGCGGCGGCGGCATCGCTCGGTCTCCTGATCTACGGGCTCGCCGCGCCGGCAACGGGCGCCGCGCGTGCCGTGTTCCTGCTGCTTGCCGTCGCCGCGGGTGCGGCCTTCGTGTGGCGCGAGCGGCGCTTCCACGCGCCGATGCTGCCGCTCTCGCTGTTCCGCTCGCCCGTCTTCAGCGGCGCCAACGCCATGACACTGCTCCTGTACGGTGCACTGAGCGGCGTGCTGTTTTTTCTGCCGTTCAACCTGATCCAGGTGCAGGGCTGGTCGGCGACCAAGGCCGGGGCGGCGTTCCTGCCGTTCACGCTCATCATGGGATTCGGCTCGACCATGGCCGGCGACCGCATCCGCAAGCACAATCCGCGCGCGATGCTCACGATCGGGCCGCTCAGCGCCGCGGCCGGGTTCGCGGCGCTCGCGATTCCCGGCACGGATGCCGATTACGTCACGGGCTTCCTGCCCGGGATCCTGCTGATCGGCGTGGGCATGACGCTGGCCGTGGCACCGCTTACCACGGTCGTCATGGACTCCGTCGCTGCGAGCGAGACCGGCATCGCGTCCGGCGTCAACAACACGGCGGCGCGCGTCGCCGGGGTGATCGCGATCGCATCGCTGACGGCGATCGCGGTCTGGCGTTTCGGCGGCGCGCTCGTGAGTCATCTGCAGGCGGCCGGCGTGCCATCGCCACTCGTTGCGGAGCTTTCAGGGGGCGCCTCGCAGCTCGCGGAATTGCGGCCGCCGCACGGCACACCGGAACCGGTCGCCGCCGCGGTCTCGGCCGCCGTCGCGACGGCCTACGTCGCCACGTTCCGTTTGCTCACTTTCCTGTGCAGCGCGCTCGCGGTCGCGAGCGCCGTCATCGCTTGGTTCTCAATGGCGACCGCATCGGAAGACCGGTGATCGATGCTCTTCTGGTGGGCCTCGGCGAAAACCGTGGCCGACTGTTTCAAGTACCGGAACAAGATCGGCATCGATATCGCTGTGGAGGCGCTGCGTGATTTCACGCGACGTCATCGCGACGGCGCCACGGAGCTGGCACGGTTCACACGAATTTGCCGCGTTACGAGCGTGATGCAACCCTATCTGGACGCGATCGCGTGAACGATCGCAAAGGCGTGAAAGACAGCCGTTGTGCTCGGGGGCCGTCGCCGGCGGGCAGTCGCGGGCGGTGCACTTCGGCGATTGCCTAGTGCAGCATCCGCGCCAGCTTCCGCCGGTATTCGCCGACGAGCTCCGGCTCGCCTGCGGCGAGCTCGAACAGCGTGAGCAGCTCTTTGCGCGCCTCGCCTTCCTGCCAGTTCCGGTCGCGGCGCAGGATCTCGAGCAGCGCCTCCATCGCGTCGCGGTAGCGACGTTTCGACGCATATAGCTTCGCGAGCGCCGAGCGCGCTTCGTGATCGTCCGGGTTGGCCGCGAGCTTTGCTTCCAGCTCGTCCGCGCCCGGTCCCTGTTCGGCTTCGCGCGCGAACGCGATCGCTTTCCTGAGCTCCCGGATGCGCAGCTCGAGCGCGGGTTCCGGTTGTATGGCGGCGAGCTCGCGCTCGGCGTCGTCCAGTCGGCCCTCCGCGCAGGCCGCCTCGGCGCGAGCGAGCGCCTGCTCGGAGGCTGAGGGTAAGAGCTGCTCGATGAACGCCCGCACCTGGCCCTCCGGCTGCGCGCCCAGGAACTGCGCCACCGGCTGCCCGTCGCGGATCGCGACGACGTACGGGATCGAGCGCACCGCGAACGCGGCGGCGAGCTCCTGGTTTTCATCGACGTTGATCTTGACCACCTTGACGCGGCCGGCGTACTCCTCGGCCACCCGCTCGATTACGGGTGTCAGCGTGCGGCAGGGGCCGCACCAGGGTGCCCAGAAGTCGACCACGACGGGCAGGGATTTCGAGGCTTCCAGGACCTCGCGTTCGAATGTTGCGGTTGTGACGTCCATCGTTCCCTCGATCGGCGGAGCAGGCGGCGGCGGTGCCTTCCCGGCATCGGCTTGCGCATCTTACACCCGGAAAACCTTGGTATGGGCTGGCAGTGTAAAGTCAAGGGGAAGCGCCAGCGATCGGTCGCGCGGGGTGCGCGCTCCAGCCGAGGGTTCGATGCCGGAAGCAGAGTTTCGATTTTACGCGGAGCTCAACGATTTCCTGCCCGCGGACAGGCGGCAGGTTGCGGCGCGGCAGGCCTTCGAGGGGACGCCGGCCGTGAAGGATACGATCGAGGCGATCGGTGTTCCGCATACCGAGATCGACGTCATTCTCGTCGATGGCCGCTCCGTCGATTTTGCTTATCGGTTGCGCGGCGGTGAGCGCGTGTCCGTCTATCCCGTGTTCGAGCGCTTCGACGTTGCCAGCGTGACGCGGCTTCGCCCCGCACCGTTGCGCGTCACCCGCTTCATCGCCGACGTGCATCTCGGCACACTTGCACGCTACCTGCGGTTGCTCGGCTTCGATACGGTGTGGGAACGGGATCTCGACGACGTGCAGATCATCGAGCGCGCGCGGAGCGGGCAGCGCATCATCCTCACGCGCGACCGGGGACTGCTCAAGGACGGGCGGGTCACGCACGGCTACTGGCTGCGCAATACGGAGCCGCAAAAGCAGCTCGCCGAAGTGGTACGCGCGCTCGATCTCCCTGCGGCGCTTCGCCCGTATTCCCGCTGCATGCAGTGCAACGGTGTGCTGCGCGACGCGAGCCCGGCCGAGGTCGCCGGCGACGTTCCGCGTTCGGTGCTGGAGGAGCACCGGAAGTTTTCGAGCTGCGAGGGTTGCGGGCGTGTGTACTGGGCGGGGTCGCATCGCAGGCGGCTGGACGAGATCGTGAAGGGGGTGCGGGGGGAGTAGGGTGGTTCGATGCGGCGGGGGTTGACGAGAAATAAGCAACGACTTATAAATGGGCCATGCAAACAGCGGCCGCGACCGCCGACCGGATCTTCCAGGTACTGGCCGACCCGAGCCGGCGGGCGATCTTCGAGTCACTCACGCGCGGCGAGGTGGCGGTGAAGGATCTCACCGCGCGTTTCGACATCTCGCAACCGGCGGTCTCGCAGCATCTCGCCGCGCTGAAAGCGGCCGGGCTGGTGAACGGGCGGCGCGAGGGGCGGCGTGTCTATTACCGGGCGGACCCGCGGGGAATGCAGCCGCTCATCGACTGGATCGCGCAGTATCGCGCTTTCTGGACCGAGCACGTCGAGCGTCTTGAGCAACTGCTGGAGAACATGGACGAATGACTTTCGCCGACGTCACCGCGGAGGACCAGGCCGAATCGATCGCGCTCGACTTCGACCTGCCGCACGCGCCGGAAAAAGTGTGGCGTGCGCTCACGGAACCCGGGCTGCTCACGCAATGGCTGTTGCCCGTCCTCGACCTGAAGCTCGAGCCCGGAGCGGAGTTCACGTTCCAGGCCGAGCCGCAGCCGAACTGGGACGGTAAGGTGAATTGCCGCTTCCTCGAGATCGAGCCCCAGAGGAAGCTGCGCTGGACCTGGGTCGTCGGCGACATCGACACCGTCGTGACGTTCACCCTCACACCGACGGCATCGGGCACGCAGTTGTCGATCGTGCAGTCCGGCTTCAAGCCGCACCAGAAGCGCAACTTCGCCGGCGCGCGCTACGGCTGGAAGATGATGAGCGGAAAGCTCGTCGACCTGCTTGCGCAGCTTCCGTAATTCACGAGAAATCGAGGGGAGGTGCCAGTGAACTGGAGCAAATGGATTCGACAGGGTCACCGCTGGTTGTCGATAGCCTTCACGGCGGCCGTCATCGCCAACCTCGTGGCGCTGGCCATGCAGAAACAGGCCGTCTGGGTGGGACTGCTCGCGCTGTTCCCGCTCATCCTGCTCCTGGTCAGCGGCTTGTACATGTTCGTGCTGCCGTACACTGCGAAGCAGCGTAGCGGAAGCAGTTGAACGACGGCCGGCAAGCCAAGGCCGGTGCGCAACGACAAACGCTGATCGCCGGCTGAAGCTATCGCCGCTTGTAGCGGGCGGGCTGCTCGTGAACCTGCCCGATTGTTCCGAGGGTGGTGCGCTGCCGCAGCCAGGCCGCAAATTCCGCTTCCGGCAGCGAGCCATCGGCAAGCGCCAGGTACATGGGATACAGCTCGAGATTGTCGGCCTCCAGGCGGGCGCCGTTCAGGACGATGAAGGCCTCGCAGAGCACGGCTGCAGCGCGCTTGTTGCCGTCCACGAAAGGGTGATTTCGCGCCAGGCCGAACGTCAGGCTGGCCGCGAGGTCGGCCAGGTCCGGCGAGGGATCCGCGTACGCGTGCAACTGCCGGGGACGGGCCAGCGCCGATTCAAGGAGCTTGTCGTCGCGGATGCCATTCTTGCCGCCGTGTTCCGCGAGTTGGCGATCGTGGACGGCGAGGGCGAGCGCCTTGCTGATCCAGACGATCATTGAGGTCGCGCTATTCCGCCAGTTTGCGCAAAAGGCTGCGGCGCTCGCGCATGATTTTTTCCGCCACTTCCATCTGCTCGGCGAGCGTCGGATCGAACACGGTCAGCTTGATGCCATCGGGCGTTTCCACCGCGAAGAGCTCGTCACCCTTTTGCAGGCGCAACCGCGCCAGCAGCTCCTTGGGCAGGATGACGCCCGCCGAATTGCCGACGGTGGTGATCTTGAGCTTCATGGTCGAGTAGCGGCAGCGTTATAACGATTGTTATATTACTCGCCCACCGCTCTGCAATACAAGCCATCGATCTCGCCTGCTTCCACGGTCGTGCCGCCCGCAACGCCGCGGAAGCGCCCGTAGGAGCCCGCCATGCGGGCGACTTCGGAGTTTCGAGTCGCCCGCATGGCAGGCTCCTACGACTTCAATGCCCCGCCTGCGGCTTGCTCCCTGCCTTGCCCAGCGTTGCCGGATCCGGAAACAGCTTGCCGTCATCCGTATCGCCGAGCATCGCGTGCCGCACCAGCGGAATCGGCGGGCCGCCGTACGACAGGAACTCGTCGTGGAACGCCTTCAGCGCGTGCGGCCCGCCGTGCGCGGCCAGCCAGTCGTCGCGCAGCTTCATGATCATGAGCTTGCCCATCGTGTAGTTCAGGTACTGCGGATCGTAGGTGCCCCGATAGGCCTGCTGCTTCGCGTTGCCGAAATCCTGCAGGCCCTTCTCGATGAACAGCTTGCGCGATTCGTCGACCGTCATGCCCTCGGTGTGCATGCCGATCGAGGACAGGAAGCGGGCGTCGCGCAGCAATGCATTGGTGAGCTGCCCGATGTGGACCTCCGGATCGCCTTCGCCGAGCCCCTGGTTCCACATCATCTCCTCGCAATAATGCGCCCAGCCTTCGGCAAACGCATAACCGACCGCGACGCGCCCGAACACGGAATCCGACTGCTTGGCATGCAGGAAATTGAGGAAGTGGCCCGGCCACACCTCGTGGGTGGAAGTGAAGAGCAGGTCGGCTTCACCCGGTATGTAATCCTGCTGCTGCTCCTCGCTCCAGGAGGGATCCGGCGGCGCAATGTAGTAAACCGCGGGCAGCTTCTTTTCGTACGGCCCGGGGATTTCGATGTAAGCCGAATTCGACGCGTTGTAGGGCGGCGCCGCATCGACCGTGACGGGATCGTTCGACGGGATGCTGACGATGTCGTGGGCGACGATGAATTGCTTCAGCGTGTCGAGCTGGCGCTTGGCGCCGTCGACGGGCCCTTCCGGCGCCTTCCGGCTGCGCTCCTTCGCCGCGCAGTCCACCAGGGACGCGCCCGGCGCGAACTTCGCGCACGCCTCGCGGATCGCGGCGAGGTTGCGTTCCATGTCCGCTTCGGCGATCGCCTTCAGCTCGGGCAGCGGCGTGTCCACCCGCTCGGTCACCCACAGCATGCGCCGGTAGAGATCGGGCCCGAGCGCAAAGCCTTCGTCGCGCGGCGTCTCGTTCAGCCAGGTCACGGTGGCCGCCAGCGCCTCGTGCGCGTCGGCGAGGCCGTCCTTCAGCCGCTGCTGGCGCGCCGGATCCTCGACGCTCGCGAAGATGCCGGGCACCGCGCCCGCGAAGAACTTGTCGAGCCCGCCGAACAGGTCGACGGCCGTTTCGGCCCAGGTGCGCGGGATCGGGCCCTTGATCGTCGTGCGCATGGTCTCGAGATACGCCGGCAGATTGCCGAGATACGTATTGAAGGCATCGAGACGCTCGGGCAGCGGCGCATATTCCCGCGTGAGGTACACGGAAGGAAACGCGGTGTAGCCCCAGATCAGTGGATTGCGATCCAGGATCTTCACTTCCGTGAGCCAGAAGCGCTCCTCTTCCAGGTCACTCAGGAGGTACTCGCGCTCGAACCGCTCCGCCTCCGACATCTGCGCGGCATCCACGGCACTGGCCTGCTGCGCCCAGCGGTCCAGCTTCTGCACGTACGCCGCCTGCGCCGCGGGTGCGTAGTCGGGCAGCATCCCGTCATACTCGTGCTTGCCGAGGTCGATCGCGCGCGTCGGGTTCGCGGCGAGCCACTCCTCGAGATAGGTCTCGCGGAAGCTCGCCCAGGGCGACGCGGTCGGCTGTTGCGACGCAGCCGGCTGCGACGCGGCGGGTTGTTCGGACCCCGAGGGTTCGTTCGGAGGCGTACCTTCGCCGCAGGCCGCGATCGTGCCGAGCGAGAAGGCGGCGAGGAGAGCAAACAGGCGTTGCATGGGCGTTCTCCCGATTCCGGGGCGAAAGCCCTACACTATAAGAGCCGATCGGCCTCGGGTCACGCCGGACCGCCGTCAGCGTTCCTCGCTGGTGAAGTCGACGACGCGCCCGTCGGCCGTCAGCTCGAACGAGTAGGCGTGGCGTCGGTCCTCCGTATCCAGCGCGTAATACGCGATCGTTTCGACCCGTTCGCCGCGGCGTTCGATCGGCCGCTCCGTCAGATCGTCCTCGCCGAGGTAGCGAAAGCCTGTCATCGCCTCCAGCCGCCGGCCCGCCTGCGCGCGGGAATACGCTTCGCGCGCGCTGTGCGATGCCGTCTCCGCGAGCCCGCGCGCCATGGCCGGCACGGCGCGGTAGTCCGCCCAGGCGGCGAGGACGTCGAGCAGGCGTTCGGCGCGCCCGGCGTCCGGGTCGCGCGCCGTGCGCGCGGGGTCCGGCCTGCGCAGCGCGGGCTCCAAAATGCCGGCGATCTCGTGCGCCAGGGTGGTCGGCTCCGCCTCCGCCAGGTTGGCGAGCACCGCGACGGTCAGCCCCTGCTCCACGTAGCGCGCGATAGCGGTGCGAAAGCCCTGCCACGAGCCGCCGTGCTCGATCAGCGGATACCCGCGCTGCTCGTCCAGTGACCAGCCGAAGCCGTACGGGTAGGTGGTGCCGCTCGCAAGCGACACCGGCGTCCACCAGGCCTCGAAGTGTTCGGGCTTCAGGAATTTGCGCGCGATCAGCGCCGCGTCCCAGGCCGCGAGATCCTCGACCGAGAAGTACAGCGCCCCGTCCGCACAGCGATTCGCGGACGGCGCCACCCATTCCTGGTTCTTGACCTCGCCGTTCTCGTCCAGCTCGTAGCCGGCGGCCCGGTGCATCACGATGTCGCGCTCGGAGATGACGCGCGCGGTCTTCATCCCGAGCGGCCGGAACAGGCGCTCGGCCTGGAACTCGCCCCAGTGCTTGCCCGCGAGCCGCGAAGTGAGGAGGCCGAGAATCAGGTAGCCGCTGTTGCTGTAGCTCCACTGCGTTCCCGGCTCGAACTCGAGCGGCAGCCGCTGCATGATCTCGAGGTATTCGTCCTCGCTGTAGTCCTTGCGGAAATCGATCTCGTCGCCGCCGTAGTCCTTGAGACCCGACGTGTGCGTCAGCAGGTGCCGGATCGTGATGCGGTGCCAGCTCGCCGGTCCGCCGGGGAAATACTTCGCCAGCGGGTCGTCCAGCTCGAGCTTGCCGTCCTCGGCCAGCAGCAGGATGCCGGCGGCCGTGAACTGCTTGCCCATCGAGCCGGACTGGTAAATCGTCTGCGGGGTCGCGGGCACCTCGTGCTCGAGGTTGGCGAACCCGTACCCTGCGCTCTTGACGACCTTGCCGTTGCGCAGCACCACGAGTGATATGCCGGGGATTTTCTGCTCGGCCATGACCGAGCGGACGTAGTCGTCCACTTTGTCGGCAGCAGCGGTGACGGGCAGGACGAGCGCGAGCGCCAAAGCGGCGCGCGCGACGAGTGCAAGGCGATGTGACATGACAGTGATGCTCCCCGAGATACTGGCCCCAGGCCCGTGACTATCGGGGTTCGCGCCCGCGCGGGCAACGCGAAGTCCACGATGCGGTCCACCGGGCAGGCGTGTGTTCGCCCGACGGGCACCGTCAGCCGCCCGCACAGGCGCCGAGAGCGGATTCGCCGAGTTGCTCGTAGGGCGAGTACAGCTGGACCGTGCTCCACAGCTGCGCGGCATTCGATTCCGTGACGTCTCCCGAACGCTGGCCGAACGGCTCTATGGCGTAGCGGCCGTCCTTCTCCGACCACGACCACAGCTCCGAGCCGCGCACCGCGTGCGCCCTGGCCATCGCGGCGTGCAGGCGCTCGCGTGCGTCGATGAGCGCCGTGCACGCGGACGGCGTGAGGCGGTTGCTCTCGAGCTGGCGGGCGATACCGGCGGCGAGCACCGCCTGCTGCCAGGACCAGATTACGGTGCCGTGGTAACGGTTGCGTCCGAACTCGGGCTCCAGCGTGTCGCGTGCGTACGCGGGATTCGCGACCAGCAGTCCGACGTCGGTCATGAGCCCGCCGGGGAAGGGCCGCATGAGCGTCTCGACCACCTGGGCGGCCCGTTCGGGTGCGAGATCCAGAAACAGCAGCGCGAACCCCTCGTCGGAGTTGAGAATCGGCACGGGCCTGCCCGCTGCATCGAGAGCGACGGCATGAAAGCGGACCGGTGCGTCGCCGAGCGCCTCCAGCGCCGACTTCGAGTCCACGCCGATGCGTTTTGCATAGCGCACGACTTCGTCCCGCGCGGCATCCGGCGGCAAAGTGGTCAGGAAAAGTTCCGGTGCCTGCAGCTGCCACGTGCGCGCAAAGCGATGCGCGCCGCCCAGCGTCGCCGCGGTGTCGGGCTCGGCATACGGCTCGAGCAAGCCGCTCTCGTGGAATCGCGCGATCGCCGCGAGTGCGGCAGGCACCAGCACGCCGTTCACGTCGTATGGATACCTGCCGCCGCCGAGGCCTTCCTCGCTGTCGCGCCAGTTGCCCACGTTCCAGCCCGGCTTCAGCGACACCAGGTTCCGCCACTGCGCATCGTGGGCGAAACCCGCCGCGGCCGAAACGACGAAGCTGAAGTTGCGCACCAGCGCGGCGCCGTAAGGCTCGCCCGAGGCCGTCTTGCGCGCGAGGAACGCGGCCGCCCGGCGCGAGCCTTCCGGGTTGTCCAGCAGGTAATGCCCGGCGACGATGGGGAGCAGGAAATCGTCGTCGATCATCTTGTAATCGTAGATCGGTGCGGCGCTCGCGCCGTCGCCTTCCGCCAGGTGGCGCAGCACCGCGTACTCGCCGATGTCTTCCTCGTGCGCGACTTCACCCACCGCGTCCAGCCGCTCGAGCACGGCTGAAAGGCCGGCCTCCACCGGGCCCGGCTGCAGGGCGGGGAGCAGCAGCTCCAGCGACATCAGCGTGTCGCGTCCGAAATAGGTGTTGAAGCGCCAGGAGCCGGCGAGGAGCTTTTGCTCATAGCTGAGAAACGCGAGTATGTGGCGCAGGCGCGGATCGGGTTGCGCCGCCGCGTTCAGGAGCGCGTCCTGCGGTATCGGCGCGAGCGGCTCGTCGCCGGTGAGCCCGGTCACGCGCAGCCGCAGGTTGCCGTCGGCGTCCGGCCGGAGCTCGATCGGCTTGCCATCGCCGCCGGCGAGCGTGCCCGTGAGCACTTCGATCGACAGGTAATACCCCGGCGCGCCGTCGAGCCGTTCCCGCCGCCACACCACGGTATTCCCGGTGAGTTGCGGTGGCGTCGTGACCTCTGGCGGTGTTTTGCCGGTGTACCCGTAATCGCGGATGACGCGCACGTTGCTTGCAATGACGTGCCGGATGGTCACCGGCGCTCCCTTCGCGGCGATCTCCGCCGCGACGCCGCGCAGCGTGCCGCCACCGACCTCGCGCTCCATCGGTTCGAGGGTTGTGCCCGGCTGCCACGCGAGCGGCCCTTGCGCGGTATCGAACCAGACCGCCGCGCCGCTGTTGCCGGCGGGAAAAGCGAAGACGAGCCGCGGCTCTGCTCCGGAGGTGAGCACGACGTGCGCCGCGATCGGCCCCTCCCTGAAGAACTCGTTCTGTACGCGCCCTTCCGAAACGGAGAAGCGCAGCAGGGCGGATCCGGCGGAGGCGGCCGCAGGCTCGGCGGAAGCGATCGCGGGTTGAAGCAGCAGCAATCCCGGCAGGACGGCGTATAGCAGGCGGAATCTGTGCACGTTTCAGTCCTTTTCCGAAAGCGATTGGCGGTGGCGTTTGGACACGAAGAAGATCACGGTGGCGGCCACGATCGCCAGGCCGAACGCTGTCCATTCCTTCAGCGTGATGCTCGTCAGCAGCCACACGATGGCGGCGCACGCAAGCACGATGACGAGCCCCGGCAGCGGCACGCGGAAGGGCGTGCCGCCGGCCTGCACGCCCTGGCGGCGCAATTGCCAGCTGGCGAGGCAGCACGTGCCGTAGAGGAACAGGAGCGAGATGTCGGCGAGCATCGCAAGCGGTTCGAACTCGCTGGAGATCGCGAGCGCGACCACCAGCGCGCACTGGACCGGTATCGCGACGACTGGCGTGTGATAGCGCGGGTGCGTACGCCCGAACACCGCCGGCAGGAAACCGTCGCGAGCGAATGCGAACAAGGTGCGCGGCACGGCGAGCGTCATGGCGCCGACGTAGCCCAGCATGGACAGGACGGCGCCGATGAGCAGCGCCTGCCGCCCCCATTCTCCCATGGCAGCGCCGGCGGCATCGGCCAGCGGCGCGGCCTTCGCCTCCGCCAGCGGCGGGCCGAGCACGCCTTGCGCGACGAACTGCAGCGCGGCGTAGAGCAGGGTGATGGTCGCAATGCCGATGAAGATCGCGCGCGGCACGGTGCGCGCCGGGTTGCGGATCTCACCGCTCGGGACGAGCGCCGTCTCGACACCCGCGAACGCGAAGATCAAAAGGGCGCTGCTGCGCGCCAGCGTCCCGGCGCTCGGTGGCTCTTCGACGGTAAAGTGCTCAGGCGTGATCGCGAATGATCCCGCGATCACCAGCAGCAGCAACGGCAGGATCTTGACGATCGTCATCGCGGTATTGACGCGGGCGCCACGCTCGACGCCGAGCACGTTGATCGTCGCAAACCCGGCGTACACGGTGACGAGGAACGCCGCGGACCGCGGCGGCGAGGCGAGCGCCGGCACGAGTGCCCCGGCGTTCGCGACCAGCACGGTCGAGACCGCGGCCATGGCGAAGGTCAGCAGCATCCACAGCAGGAAGCCGCAGAGGAAACCCGGGAACGGCCCGAACGCCGCCTCGACGTACGCGTACGGCCCGCCGGTCAGCGCGACACGGCTGCCCGCCTCGGCCATGCACAGCACGATGAGCCCCATGAGCACGGCGCACAGCAGGTATGCGAGGGGTGCGGTCGCGCCGAGCGTGCCCGCCATGTCGGCGGGCAGGCGGAAGATACCGGCACCGACGGTGATGTTGACGATGCTTGCCGCCAGGGCCAACGTGCCGAGCGACCGGACGAGAGCGCCTTCGGCCCTGGGCGATTTATTCATTGGATCCTGCCGGCAGGGCGCGTACCTCGTCGCAGAGCAACTTCTGGCGGCCGGCGGCGGCACAGTGGATCGTGTCGGGGAGCAGTGGCAACATGCAGGCACAAAGATACCGCTCAACCGACGAATCAGCGAGGATCGGATGCAAGACCGGCCTTACCCCGTTGCAATCGCGGCCGAGGACGCGGCGCCCCGGACGAAACCGTCAAACTATCCCGAGCCGTTCGCATCCCGGATGGCGGGCAGGCTGAAACGTCCGCTGGGCGACCTGTTCGGTCTCACGAATTTCGGCGTCAACCTGACGCACCTCGCGCCCGGCGGGACGTCGGCGCTGCGCCATGCCCACACGCGGCAGGACGAGTTCGTCTACATCCTGCACGGCCATCCCACGCTGCACACCGATGAGGGGATGACGCGCCTCTCTCCGGGCATGTGCGCCGGGTTCAGGGCCGGCACGGGCAACGGCCACCGCCTGCTCAACGAAACGGCGGAAGAGGTCGTCTATCTGGAGATCGGCGACCGCGTCCCCGGCGACGAATGCCACTATCCGGACGACGACCTCCTGGCGAGCCGGGCCGACGGCAACTGGCGATTCACGCACAAGGACGGCTCGCC
>CAZBGV010000014.1:0-50918 GCA_964491485.1 uncultured Woeseiaceae bacterium
TCCGCGTACAGGATGTCGAGCGCGAAATCCATCCTGTCGTTCGGCCGGTACTGCAGCGACGCGAGGGCGCTCGTGGCATCGCGATCGCCGACGGTGAACATGCCGCGGCCCAGGTACGGGAGGATGCCGCGATCGAGCTGTTCGCGCGTCAGGCCGGAGGTCGCGATCGGATCGATCGGATCGCCGACAGCGAGGCCGAGCTCCGGGTGCGCCGCCACGTAATCGGCGGTGGCGTACCGGCTGTACATGAAGTGGTTGCGGCCGAGCCACGGCCCGCTGTTGTCGCAGTTCGAGTTCGTGTTGGCCGGCGGATCGGTGTAATCCGCAACGCAGCCGTCCGAAAAGCCGATGGTTTCGTAGCCGTCGACGCGGTAATCGCGCTGCGAGGTGACGACGCCCACGAGCACGCCGAACCGCTCGTTGAACGTATTGGAGTAGATCGCCGAGAGCCGGGGGCTGATCTTGTCGTTGATGTCGGTGTACGCGCCTTCCGCCGACATGCGCAGGTGTTGGCCCGGCTCGAAATCGAACGGGCGGACGGTGCGCAGGTTGACGAATCCGGACGTGCCGCCCTCGAGCTGGGAAGCCGTCGGCGTTTTCGACACGACGAGGCTGCTGAAGAGCTCGGGCGGGAAGATGTCGAGATCGACTTCCCGGTTCGAGTTCGTGCCGGTGAGGTTGCCGTCGGAAGCGACGGAAATGTTGTTGCCGTTCAGGACGATCTTCGTGAAGCTCGGGCCGAGGCCGCGCACCGAAATCTGCTGGCCTTCGCCGGTGTGGTCACGGGCGATCTTAACGCCCGGGATGCGGTTCAGCGATTCGGCGAGGTTCTGGCTGGGGAGCTTGCCGATGTCGTCGGAGAAGATCACATCGCCGAATCCGACCGACTCGCGCTTCGCGTTGGTCGAATCCTGCAGGCTGCCGCGATAGCCCGTGACGACGATTTCCTCGAGGACGTTGTCGTCCTGCGCCACGGCGGTGCCGGCGGGCAGCGCCGTCGCGAACGCGGTGCACAGGAAGCTTAAGCTGCAAACCAGTTGCTTGCGCCGCATGCCGGCGGCGATTGTTTGGAGAGCTCCGGGACCTTTCATCTCTTCCCCCTCGGGTTTCAAGGCGATGGGCCCGCGTGGTGCGCGGCGGCGATGTCGCCCGGACCGCGCGCCCTCGCGCTGGCCTGATGTTTGCGCTAACATCTGAATGTCCGCCAATCGCGGCGGATTGTCAAGAGACCCACAGAATATGACTGATTATCAGCTTCTTGTCGCATACACGAGGGCACTTGGTGACATGTTAGCGCATGACAAGCTGGCCCATGACAAGCGGCTGCGGCCCGGCCAGGGGGAGGTATTGGCCCGGAGGCCGCGCCGGGCGGAAAATCGGTGCGGCCCCAGAACGAGAAAGCGTCCTTGAAGCGCGCACGACCGGCAGGCCCCCGATGAGCGATCCGACCCGGCGGAAGCGCCACCGCACCGCACCGACTCTCGACGACGTGGCCCGGCACGCGGGCGTCTCGTCCATGACGGTCTCGCGCGTCATCAACCGCGCGCCGACCGTGCGCGAGGAGACGCGCCGGCTCGTGCATGCCGCCATCAAGGAGCTCGGTTACCTGCCGAACGAGGCCGCGCGCCGCCTCGCCGGCGCGAAGCAGATGCACGTGGCGCTCCTGTACGCGAAGCCGAGCGCGTTCATCGCCGAGCTCATGTTCGGCGGGCTGGAACAGGCGCGGAAGCACGACGCGCAGTTCTTCATCGAGAAATGCGGCGAGCTGTCGCGGGCCGAGCGCGAGATCGATCGCATCATCGGCGAAGGCGCAGACGGTTTGCTGATCGCGCCGCCGCTCGCCGACTCGGACCGCGTGCTCGATTTCGTGGAGCGCAACGGCATACCCGCGGTCGTCGTGAGCTCGAGCCGGGTGCGCGACAGCGTGTATGCGGTGGGCATCGACGCGTACAAGGCGGCGCGCGACGTCACCGAGCACCTGATCGCGCTGGGGCATCGGCGGATCGGCTTCATCGTCGGCCACCCCAACCACGCGACCAGCCCGCTGCGGCTCGCGGGCTACCGCGACTCACTGGAGAGCGCGGGGATCGACTTCGACCAGATGCTCGTGGCGCAGGGCGACTTCACCTACCGCTCCGGGCTGGATGCCGCGGAGGACCTGCTGGGCGCCGAGCCGCGCCCGACCGCGATCTTCGCCAGCAACGACGACATGGCCGCGGCGGCCAGCGCGGCCGCACACCGACAGGGCCTCGACGTGCCGGCCGATCTGTCGGTCTGCGGCTTCGACGACACGCCGCTCGCGACCTCCGTGTGGCCGCAGCTCACCACGATCCGCATCCCGATCGCGGAGCTCGCGCGCGCGGCCGCCGACCTGCTCGTCGAGGCCATCCGCGACCGGCAGGCCGGGCGGCCGCACCGCCCGCGCCACGTCGTGCTCGATTACCGGCTGATCCGCCGCCAGTCCGACGCCCCGCCGCGCCGCCGCCGTCGGCGCACCGAGCCGGCGGGCCGGTAGCAACCCCTGCTCGCGCAAGTTCCGTTCACGAGCCGGTCGGGGAATCCGGCCGCACGGTGCGCGGCAGCGCACGATCGTTCGGCGGCGGCGGCGCATCCGGGTCCGGCAGCACGGGATTGCGCGGCGGCGGGTCCGGCTCGTTCTGCGAGCCGAGCGAGCGTATGTACGCGGTGAGCTGCCAGACCTGCTCCTCGGGCAGCATCAGCCCCCACGCGGGCATGCCGTGCGGCCGGCCGTCGGCGATCGAGTTGAAGATGTCCTGGTCCGTGCTGCCGTAGAGCCACACCGCGTCGCGCAGGCTCGGCCCCATGCCGCCGCCGGCGCGCCCGCCGTGGCAGCCGTAGCAGTTGTACCAGAGGAACAGGCGGCGACCTTCGACGGCCGCCGCCAGCTTGCCGGCAAACGGATTCGTCACCGTCACGCGCGCGCGCGGCGGCCCGGGCGGTCGGCCGATGGCCCTGGCGGCGGTGGTCGCGGGCTCGCTCACGCGTGCGGGCTCGGAAGGGTCGTTGCGTTCGCACGCCGTGCCGACGGCGAGCAGCGCGACGCAGGCAAGCAGCCGGCGCGCGCGGCGGCTCATCGGCTGCGGTCCGCCTTGCCGCCGCCCCCCTCCGGTGCACCCTCCACCAGCGGCACGCCGTAGCGCACGAGCAGCCGGCGGATGTCGGCGGAGTGCCCGGCGATCACGCGATCGAGCGCCGCGTGCAGCTCGCCGTCCTCGCGGCGCGTCGCCATGGCGATGTCGAACACGAACGGGATGCCGTCGCCGTCCGTCGGCGGCGAGACCGGCACGACGGCGAGCGGCACCGGCTGGCGCGGCGCGAAATAGCCGGCCAGCGGCCCCCACGCGATGGCGACGTCGATCTCGCCCGCCGCCACCGCTTCGATCAGGCGCGACGGCGGGTGCGGCTTGCCGTAATCGCCGTAGATGCTGAAGCCGACGATATTGTCGACGATGCCGCGGCGCGCGAGCGCGGCGGCACCCGGCGTGCTGGAGTAATCGTCGCCGACCGCGTGCACGCCGATGGTGAGCCTCCTGAGCCGCGGATCGTCCATGCTCCCGACGTCGATCCCGGCGTTCCTGCGATAGACGAACACGTAAGTCGAGCGGTAGTAGGGAATCGTCGGCGCCGCCGGCTCGTAATCGGCGGGCACGCCCATGATCACGTCGCACTTGCCGGCGCCGAGCGTGTTGCGCACGAAGCCGCGGCGCTGTGGCAGCCAGGTGTACGCGACGCCGTCGAGGCCGAGCGCGCTAGCCGTAAGCTCGGCGAGCGCGTTCTCGAAGCCGTGCCCGCCCGCGTCGGAAAACGGCAGGTTGTTGGGATCCGCGCAAACCCTGAGCATCGCGGCGCGCGGCGCGGCGGCGGGCAGCAGCGCCGCGCAAACCGCGAGCGCGGCGAGCGCCGCGCCGCGCAGGTCACTGCGGCAGTGCGAAGACATACATCGTGCTCCCCGGCGCCGTCACCTTCTTGAGGTCCGCTGCGCCGCCGGTCGTGCCGAGCACCGCCGTCGGATCGTCCGCGGAGATCTCCGGGAACGCGTTGGCGCCGACCCAGCCGCCGATCCCCGAGTAGATCGCGACGTATTGCCGGCCGTCCGGGCCGCGGAACGTCATCGGGTTGCCGACGATGCCGGATGCGACCTTGAACGACCAGAGCAGCTTGCCGTTCGCGGCGTCCGCGGCCCTGAACCAGCCGTCGGAAGTGCCGTAGAAGATGAGCCCGCCGGCCGTCGCCAGCACGCCGGCCTGCAACGGGTATTTCTCGTCGATGCGCCAGGCCTCGCGTTCCCGCGCGATGTCCCAGGCAATGATCGCACCGCGGCTGCCGCCGGGACCGGGGTACATGATGACGTCGGCGCCGAGATACGGCGTGCCCTCGATGTAATTCGCTTCCATCACGCCGAAGTTCATGCACAGGTTGTGCGCGGGTATGTAAAGGAACCCGGTGTGCGGCGACAGCGCCGAGGGAAACACTTCCTTTGCGCCGGTCGAGGCGGGGCAGATGTCGTACGCGGTGCCGCCCGCCGGCGGGCGCTTGCCCTCGTTCTCGAGTGCCTCGCCCGTTTCGAGATCGAACGCGCGCGCCCAGTTGGTCGGCGGATGGAATTTTTCCGCCGACAGCAGCTCGCCGGTGAGGCGGTCCAGCACGAACAGGAAGCCGGTGCGGCCGGGATGGACGAGCAGCTTGCGCTGCCGTCCCTGCCACGGCATGTCGACCAGCACGTTCTCCATGATCTCGTCGTAATCCCACGCGTCGTGGGGGACGATCTGGAACGCCCAGCGCGCCTGGCCGTCGTCGGGATCGCGCGCGATGAGGGAGCCGGACCACTTGTTCGTGCCCGGCCGGAGGTGCGGGTTCCACACGCCGGGATTGCCGGTGCCGTAATAGATCAGGTCGGCCTCCGGATCGTAGGAGATCCATCCCCACACCGTGCCGCCGCCGAGCTGCCATTGCCGTGCGGGCCAGGTCGTCGCGCCGAGGTCTTTGCCGCGGTCCTTCGCGAACCACGGCTTGAAGGCGGGGCTCGTCATCAGCGTGTCGCGATCGGGCCCCGTGTTGTACGCGGTCCAGAGCACCTTGCCGGTCTCGAGATCCAGCGCCTTGATCCAGCCGCGCACGCCGAGCTCCGCCCCGCTGTTGCCGACGATGACCTTGTCCTTCACGACGAGCGCGGCCATCGTCATGGTCTCGCCCTTGTTCACGTCGCCGACCTTCGTCTTCCACTCCTCCTGCCCGGTCTGCGCGTCGACGGCGACGACGTGGTTATCGAGCGTGGCGTAGACGATCTTGCCGTCGGCATAGGACGCGCCGCGATTCACGACGTCGCAGCACGCTTTGCCGACCGACGTGGGATCCGGCAACGGCTCGTATTTCCAGCGCAGCGGCAATCCCGGCTGCGCCAGGTCGAACGCATACAGGCGGTTCGGGAACGGCGTAACGACGTACAGCGTATGGCCGACGACCAGCGGCTGGCCTTCATGGCCCCGCGGGATGCCGCTCGACCACGTCGCAACGACCTCCAGCCTGCCGACGTTGTCGGGCGTGAGCTCGTCGAGCTCGCTGAATCGCGAATTCGCGAAATCGAGCGACGGCAGCCACCACTCGCCGGTCGGACCCGCCGCGCCGGTCCGCACGACGCGCATCCCGGTGCGTTCCCCGGCCACCTGGCGTTGGCCCGTGTCCGGCGCCCGCTCCGCAATCTGCGCAGCGGCAAACGCGCCTGCCGCCAGCAAGGCGGCGGCCGCTGCGGCGCCGGCCGCGACCCGTTGGCGGGCTTGCAAGAACCGTCTGCGCGCGCGGCAGTCTTTACCGCCGGTGCTGTAATCCTTACAAAGCATCGTCTGCGGCGCTTTGCGGGCCGCCGAAAGGCACGACGGCAACGCCCCAGGGACGCGCACCCACGTCGATGCGCCCGACCTCGGCCAGGCGCGCGGCATCGATCACCGACACGTCGTCGGACGGTCCGTTCGCCGTGAACAGCCAGCGCCCGTCCGGGCTGATGGCGATGCCCCAGGGCCGCGCGCCGACGGAAAGCCAGCCGCGTACCTCGAGCGTGTCCGCATCGAGCGCGTACACGCGCCCGCCCCGGCCGGTTGCCACGTAAACGCTCTCGCCGTCCGGCGCTGCGACCACGCCCATCGGGCGCTGCCCGTCCCCGGGCAGCGTCACGCGCTCCTGCACGGCGTGGCCGACGGCGTCGATGGCGGTGACCGTGCCGTCGGTCTCGCCGGTGACATAGGCGCGCCGCCCGTCCGGCGTGAACGCGACCGCGCGCGGGCGGGCGCCGACCTCGATCGTTTTCAGCACGCGTTGCGTGGCGGTATCGATCACCGTGACGCGGTGATCCTCCTCGGAGGTCATGTAGACCACCTCGCCGTCCGGCCGGATGCCGACGCCTTCGGGCTCGCCGCCGACCGGCAGGCTGGCCAGCACGCGGCCGCTCGCGACGTCCTGCACGATCGCGCGCCCGGTGTCCTCGCTCGCGACGTACAGGGTGGCGCCGTCGCGGCCGACGGCGAGTTGCTCGGGGTCCGAGACGCCCCTGATGATGCGCGTGAGCTCGCGGTTGCCGAGATCGAAAACGCCGATGCCGTCCGCCTGCTTGTCGGGCGGCGGCAAGGCGCTTTCATCCGCGCCCGGCGGCGCCGGCGGCGACCCGCTCAGCGCCACGAACAGGACGGTCCCGTCCGGCGAGGGCTGGATGCCGCGCGGGCGCTTGCCGACCCCGGCGGTGGCAAGCACCTGCCGCGTGCTTCCGTCGATCAGGCTGAGCGTGCCGTCGTACTCGTTCGAGACGACGATCAGGAAATCCCCTGCCGGGGCAGGCCCCGCATCCGCACCGGCGAGCCAGGGAACTGCGAGCAGGCTCGCGGCGGCGGCGACGAACCGCGGCGCACGGTGCATGGCTGGGTGCACGTCGAACCCCTCAAGGGCTGTTCGTTGGCACGCGCCATGCATCTTCTGTGCCGGTCGGCGCGCGGCCGTCAGCCGCGCCGCCATGCACGTGGAAGGTGCACCGTGACCGCATCGCGGTTCGTGTCGGCGTGTCGGAAGCTCGCGACGGCCGCGCTCGGGGCGACCGCCGGCGGCTGTTCCGGTGTGCAAAGCGCGTTCAATCCCGGCGGCCCGCAGGCCGGACTCATCGCTCGCGAGTCCGGGTGGCTGCTCGGCATGGGCGCGGTCGTTTTTGCCGTCACGCTGTCGGCGCTCGTGTATGCGGTGCTGCACCGCCGGCGCCCCGCCGATGCGCAATCCGCCAATCCCGGGATCGCCCGCTGGGTCAGCGCAGCACTCGCCGTCGCGATCGTGGTGTTGCTCACCAACGTCGTCGTGGACATGCGCACCGGCCGCGCCCTCGCCGACCTCCCCGAGCGGGCGCGGGCGGGCGCGCTCACCGTGGCCGTGACCGGGCACCAGTGGTGGTGGGAGATCGAGTACGAGCACGCCGACCCCCGCCGCCGCCTCACCACGGCCAACGAGCTGCACATCCCGGTCGGGCGCCCGGTGAAGATCGAGCTGCGCTCCGCGGACGTCATTCATTCGTTCTGGGTGCCCGGGCTGCACGGCAAACGCGACCTGATCCCCGGCCGTTCGCGCGCGCTGTGGATCCAGGCGGATCGCGCGGGCGTGTTCCGCGGCCAGTGCGCGGAGTTTTGCGGCGACCAGCACGCGAACATGGCGCTGCTCGTGATCGCGACGGCACCGGAGGACTTCGCCCGCTGGTACGCGGCAGAGCTGCTGCCGGCGCGCGCGCCGGCCGGTGCCGCGGCACGCGCCGGGCAGCGCGTATTCCTCGCGAACGCCTGCGTGCTGTGCCACACGATACGCGGCACGCCGGCCGGCGGCCGGGTGGCGCCGGATCTCACGCACCTCGCGAGCCGCCGCAGCCTCGCGGCCGGCACCCTCCCGAACACACCGCCGCACCGGCGCGCCTGGGTTCTCGATCCGCAAGGGATCAAGCCGGGCGTGCGGATGCCGGCCCTGGCCCTGCCCGCGCGCGACGCCGCGGCGCTGTTCGCGTATCTCGACGGACTGCAATGAGCACGACGGACACGCTTCGCGGTCCGGGGGACGATGCGCTGGCGGCCGAGCGCCGGGAGCTGGCGGCCGCATGGTCCGAGCGGGGCGGCTTCGTCGGCTGGCTGACCTCCGTCGATCACAAATCCATCGCGAAGCGCTACATCGTCACGGCGCTCGCGTTCTTCGCCTTGGGCGGAGCGGGTGCACTCGCGATGCGGCTGCAGCTCGCGCAGCCGGAAAACGGCCTGCTGGGCCCGGACCTCTACAACCAGGTCTTCACCACGCACGGCACGACCATGATGTTCCTGTTCGCCGTGCCGATCATGGAAGCCGTCGGGCTGTATTTCGTGCCGCTCATGGTCGGCACGCGCAACGTGGCCTACCCGCGGCTGAATGCCCTCGGCTACTGGACCTACCTGATCGGAGGCGTGTTCCTCTGGGTGTCCTTTTTCGCGGGCAGCGGGCCGGATACCGGCTGGTTCAGCTACGCGCCGCTCTCGGAGACGCTGTTCTCGCCGGGCAAGCGCGTGGACATCTGGGCGCAGACCGTGACCTTCACCGAGATCGCCGCGCTCATCGCGGCCGTCGAGATCATCGTCACCGTGTTCAAGCTGCGCGCACCGGGCATGACGCTAAACCGCATCCCGCTGTTCGTCTGGTCGATGCTGGTGACCGCGTTCATGGTGCTGTTCGCGATGTCGACCGTCGCCACGGCGAGCGTGATGCTGGCGCTGGACCGGCTCGTGGACACGCACTTCTTCCGCCCGGCGACCGGCGGCGACGCGCTCTTGTGGCAGCACCTGTTCTGGTTCTTCGGGCACCCGGAGGTGTACATCATCTTCCTGCCGGCCACCGGGATGGTGTCGACGGTGCTCCCGGCGTTCACCCGGCGGCCGGTGTTCGGCTACACGATCCTCGTGTTCGCCCTGCTCATCACCGGCTTCCTGAGCTTCGCCCTCTGGGTACACCACATGCTCGCGACGGGCATACCGCACCACGGCCAGAGCTTCTACACGACGGCGAGCGTGATGATCGCCATCCCGAGCGGCATCCAGGTGTTCTGCTGGATCGCGACGATCTGGACCGGGCGGCCGGTGTTCCGGACGCCGCTGCTGTTCGTGCTCGGCTTCCTCGTGCTGTTCGTGCTCGGCGGGCTCACGGGCGTCATGGTCGCGGCGATCCCGTTCGACCTGCAGGTGCACGACACGTATTTCGTGGTCGCGCACTTCCATTACGTGCTCATCGGCGGCGCCGTGGTCCCGCTGTTCGCGGCGATCTATTACTGGTTCCCGAAGGTGACCGGCCGCCTGCTCTCCGAGCGCCTCGGGCGCTGGAACTTCTGGCTGCTGTTCTCAGGATTCAATCTCACGTTCTTCCCCATGCACATCCTGGGCTTGATGGGCATGCCACGGCGCGTGTACACCTACCGCGAGGCGCTCGAGTGGGGCGACCTGAACCTGCTGGCCACGGTCGGCGCGTTCGTGCTCGCGCTCGGCGTCGCGCTGTTCGTGCTGAACGTCGTGCTGAGCCTCGTCCGCGGTGAGCGGGCTTCCGACAACCCGTGGGATGCGGACACCCTCGAGTGGCTGACGGCATCGCCGCCCCCGCCGTACAACTTCCACCCGCTGCCGGGGGTGAACGGCCGCGCTCCCGCGTGGGGCCCGGCGGAGGCGCTGGCGCGCGTATCCGGACTCGCTACGCGGCGCCGCGAGATGCTCGTCACGACCGCGCTCGACGCGGTGCCGGACAGCCGCAACGAGCCGCCCGGCCCGACGATCTGGCCGTTCGTCACGGCGCTCGCGGTCGGCGTCACTTTCATCGGTTCCGTGTTCACGCCGTGGGGCTTCGTTGCCGGAATGCTGTTGCTGCTGCCGCCGCTCCTCGCATGGGGCTGGCCCCGGAGCAAGCGCGAAGACGCCGGCAAGTCGCCGGAGGCCGCATGACCGATGCCGTTGCCGCAGGGCCGACGATCGACGTCGCTTCGTTACCGCGGACGATGTTCGGCCACCGCGGCCTCACGTGGTGGGCGACAGCCGGCTTCATGCTCATCGAAGGCACGACGCTGGCCGTGCTGCTCGTTTCTTACGTCTACCTGCGCCGCAACTTCCTCGCATGGCCGCCAACGCCCGTGCCGCTTCCGGACCTGCTCGTGCCGACGATCAACCTCGCCGTGCTGCTGGTCACGATCCTGCCGATGGCGCTCGCGCGGCGCGCGGCGCATGCCCTCGACCTGCCCGGCGTGCGGCTGTTTCTTTCGATCGCCGTGCTGCTGTCCGTCGTCGCCGTGGTCCTGCGCGGTTTCGAGTTCGGCGCCCTGAACGTGCGCTGGGACCAGTACGCCTACGGATCGGCCGCCTGGATCCTGGTCGGCATGCACACGACGCTGCTGGTCGTCGACCTCGTCGAGAGCGCCGTGATCGCCGCCATGATGTTCCGGCGCGACGTCGAGCAGAAGCACTACACGGACGTCGAGGAATCGGCGCTCTACCAGTTCTTCCTCTCGCTGTCCTGGGTGCCGGTGTACGCGATGGTGTACCTCGGGCCGCGGGTCTTCTAGGCGCAGGAGGCGCTGCGATGGCGGAAGTGGGACACAGCGAAGCGCCGCGCCGGGAGGACGCGCTGCAGGTGCTGGCGCTGCTCGGCGGACCGGCCGCCGTGCTCGCGAGCCAGCAGGCGAAATACCTGATCGTGCCGTGGGCGTGCGGCGCACAGGGCGGCGTGATCGCCCTGCATTTGACCTCGCTCGCCGCATTCCTGCTCGCGGCGGGCTTCGGCCTGCTGGCCGCACGCAGCTGGCGCCGCGCCGGCGGCGGGTGGCCGGACGATTCCGGCGGCGAGCGCGGGCGCTCGCGCTTCCTCGGGTTCATCGGCCTGCTGCTCTGCGCGCTATCCGCGCTCGTCATCTTCGCGCAGTGGCTGCCGGACCTGTTGCTCAGCCCGTGCCAGGTATGAGCGGGTTCGACACCGGGGACACTCGGGCGTGCAAATGCGCATGTGACAGTGACTGATCGCACCGTGCTCTCAGGACATAACGTCTGTGCGGTTTCAGCCATGTCGCGCGGCCTTGCCCGCCGCCTACAATCGGCGAGATCATGGACACCCCCTTGATTGCCAAAGGCCAGACACGCCTTTGAAGTTTGGGACTGTTTTCATCATCACTTTGGCGCACATCAATATCCGTACCGAAAAGTACGAAGAGACGATCGTATTTTACGAGACGTTACTCGGCTTTCGGCGCACCGTCTCGCCCATCAATCCCGATGTCTCCAAAAATACGTGGCTTCTGGACTCAGAGAACAGGCCTTGTATTCACGTGAACGCCTTGTCGCCGGGAGAGGGGCGACGATCCGCAAACAGTTACCTGGATCATGTCGCCTTCAATTGCGCCGACAAAGATGGCCTGAAAGCCAGGCTTCGCGAAATGGGGGTGAGTTTCAAAGAAAATCCGACGCGGATTCCGGAAGTAACGCAGATAAACTTGCGGGACCCGAACGGCATTCGTGTAGAACTCACCTTTGGTCACGATGCGATTAGCAAAGCCATTCTTTCGATGAATCCTTCAGGATAAGAGATCCATCACAACTGTGGCGGTATTCACGCATTCGTGCGGCCGCGTCCCCCTCACTCCGGACCAAAGTTCTGCGTGAGAAAGTCTATGATCCGGGTAACTTCTTCCTCGCTGGCGACGGCACCGCGATCCCGCATAGAACGCACGACGGCTTCCCAGCCAGCCCGGTCATACTGCAATCCGACAACGACGTCCGGAGCATGGCAGGAGGAACACACCCGAACCATCGTCTCCGCAGCGGCATCTGCAGACTGCTCTGCTTCAGGTGACGGAGGCTGGGCCGCAGCGACCCCGGTGGCGAGGACGAAAACCCCAATGGCCGCAATGGTTGGAACGATACGCATCATCGTGGAGTTCTCACTTAATCAATAAGGCCTGTCGCCATATCCTCATCCGCGGCGGAAAAAGCCTCCGCCCATCCCGGCTCTTTCGCAGCCGATAGTGGCATGACCCACTCACATGTCCTTAAGGTGGTTCCGCGCCCACCGCAGGCACTCTGCGGCGAACGCTTCGTAGCCTAGCTCGCGGACCCGTTCGGCGTGGGTGATCTCGATCGCGAGCGGTATGTCGGGAAGCCGCGCGACGACCTCCCGGATTGGCGCGGTGCCTTCGCCGACGTACAGCCGCGCGCGGCGCGCTGCCGTCTTCATGAAGTCGGTACTCGGCCGGTCAGCCGCTGGCCCGTCGTCCAGGTGGACGAAAGCGAACCGCTCACGCGGGATAGCGTCGAGCTCCTCCACCGCTACACCGGAGCGCAGGAAATGCAGCATGTCGATCAACACTCCGGCGTTGGCACGCCCCGACGTGCGAACCAGGCGCCAGGCGTCCTGGAGGTCGACCAGCTGGGTAAAGGTAACGAACTCCGCCTGGACGCTCATTTCCAGCGGCGCCGCCAGGTCGCAGAGTTGGTCGAACTGATCCTGCACAAAGGCGGGCTCCCCGCCCCAGACGTTGCAGATCAGGTGCCGGGCGCCGAGCTCAGCCCCGAGCTCCATGGCTGGTCGATAGGCGCGGACATCCCGGCCTACGTCGATCACAGCATCCTCGATGTCCTGCAGCCTGACACCAGTTTCCCGCAGAGCCTCGCGGGTGTCGCGAAACAGTGCCAGGTCCTCCTCGAGGACGTATCGCGGTTCATCCGGGAGGCCGAGCGGGATGGTGCGCAGCCCTACCCAATCGTAGCCGCACCGCGCCGCGATTCTTATAGCCTCCGGCGGCGCGCAGCCGAGCACGGTCAGGTGCGCTAACGAATAGGACCTGGACACCAGACCAGAGCCTCGGTGGTTCGGGCCGCCTCGGCCGCGGGGCTGCTTAACACATGACCGGCTATTGCGGGTTCCATCGTTCGCCGGGCTTGGGCATGCGCTTGGGATACGGCGTGACGATGTCGAGCTCCTTGTCGCCCGGCCTTGGCAGGGCGAAAGCCACGAGTGTCTGACGATAGCCCCACTGCGGGTTGGTCAGATACGCGGCCGTGCCGGGGCCGCCAGCGGCAATCACGACGTACTGGCGGCCGTCCCTGCCAATATAGGTCATCGGGCCCGCCACGCCCGAGGCACTCATCCTGGTTTCCCAGAGTACTTCGCCAGTCTTCGCATCGAAGGCGCGGAAGCGCTCGTCGGCGGTCGCGCCAATGAAAACCAGGCCGCCGCGAGTTGCCAGCGAGGGACCGATGTTCGGCGCACCCGCTTCCCTGGCGGCAGCTTCATCGTCGTACTCATCCATCTGGCCGAGCGGCACCCGCCAGATGATCTTCCCGGTAGCGATTTCAAAGGCGACCATTTCCCCGATACGACCATCGACGCAGGGCCGGCCAAAGCGATCGGCAAACCGGGTGAAGTTGCCCAGGGTACGGTAGCCATGGTTGCTGTCGGTTGCGTTCGGCGTCTTTGTGAAACCGGTATAAACCGGGATGTTGGTAACGTTGGTGAAAGCCAGCCCCAAGTCCGGGTTAACCGAGACCCCGCCCCACGAGATTGCCCCCGAACTGCCCGGCAAGTAGACGGTCGAGCCGGTAGGGAACGGCGGGGTGAACGGCCCGGCGTTCTGCAGGTGGAGCCTGTCCCATGTTTCGGTGCACTCTGCATTGCTCTGCGGGTCGAGTTTTGTCAGCCCATTGCGGTCTATGGACATGCGGCCCAGGGGCTCAGGCGCCCTGGGGAATGGCTGCGTGGGCGAGGACTGCTCGCCGGGCACCAGGCTTTTGGCTACCGGCTTTTCATCGTAGCCGTGAATCGGCGTACCGTCTCGCGCGTCGAAGATCCACACCATTCCGGGCTTGGTGGTCTGGATGACCACCGGGATCGTCTCGCCATTTCGGGTAATCTCCGTCACGGCAGGGCCGGACATCGAATCATAGTCGAAGAGATCGTGATGGTGGGTCTGGAAACCCCACTTGATCTCGCCGGTCTCGGCGTCGATCGCTACCGTGGAATCCGACCACCTGTTGTCACCCGGACGCCAGATGCCGACATAATCGGGCCCGGCGCTGTCAGTAGGTACGTAGACCGTGCCCGTCTTCTCGTCGAGCGACAGGATGCCCCACGAACCACCACCGTTGACCTTGTCGGTGTTTGGACCCCAGTCACCCTCCTTGATCAAATTGGTGCGCCACACCAGCTCGCCGGTCCGCAAGTCATAGGCGCGCGGATCGCCCGGTACGCCGGGCTGGTCACGGAAGCCGCTCGAGTTGGAGAGAATGATGTAATTTTTGTAGACCAACCCGGGCGACGAATTCGTACCACCTCTGCCGCCGCGCATGACTGCCGCAAGCGCCCCACTGCCAGCGGAAGCAGTTGCAGTTGACGGCAAGGTGACATTGATGCCCTCGGCGGGCCAGTCGGTGACGGGTTTGCCGGTCTTGAGATCCAGTCCGTACATGCGGCCCTGGCGCAACAGGATCAGGCGCGGTTTCATCACCCCATCGCCGGCCCAATAGGTCAGGCCACGCACGCGCGGAATGCGGTACGGGGCTTCGTTACGCCAGATTTCCCTTCCGGTTTCCGGTTCGAGCGCGACGATGTCCCCGCTGTCCGCGTCGGAAATATAGAGCATGTGGTCGATCAGCAGCGGTGTGTTCTCCCAGCCGCGGCCGGTCGTGCCGGGATCATAGATCCACACCGGCTTCAGCTGCGCGACGTTCTCCGGCGTAATCTGGGCGGCGGCTGAAAAATGGGTGCGCGTGCCATCGCCGCCCCAGGCCATCCATTGATCCGGCGGCGACACACCTTGCCCCTCTGCGGCTCGAGTCAGTGACCCGATCGACGCGCATCCTATGAGCGCAAGAGACAGGACCGACGTGATCATCAATCGGTTCATGAGGCACTGTTCCCCTGTGGATTGAGCGCAGCCGTCCAGCGCGGGCACCGGATGGCTCGACGGCGACCCCATCACCAGCCGAGCGCCTCCAGGCGCGCCTGGCTGCACGCCCGGACGATGTTGAGGTATCGCTCGGTCCGCTCGGCTCCGTAAAGAATCGGGTTCCTGGCCGGTGGATAGTTTTCCGTAACGTACTTCTCGCGGGCGAGCGTGTTCATGTTGGTGTTCGGATGCACTTGCACCACCGATTCCACCTTGGCTCGAATTCCCTCGTCCCAGATATGTTCGTAGCCACCGATAAAGGACTCTCGGTTCGGAAAATCCGAACCGGCGGTCACCACGAGAATCGGATGGCTCGCATTCTGGTATTTCACGGGAATGATCATCCCCAGCGAACCGGGGGTATGGCCGGTCATCTGGTAGATGGTGGCAGTGGTGTCTCCGACGGTAATCTTCATGCCGTCGACAGCGTCGATATCGTGCTTCGCAGGAACGTGATTCTTGAGGCGGGCGCCCTGCCCTTGCGTCGACCTGGCCGCTTTGTCGTAAAGGGGCCAGTCATCCCGCCCCATAATGATGCGCGGATGGTACTTGTCCTGCAGCAGCTTCAGGCCGCCGGTATGGTCGAGGTGGTAGTGCCCAACGACGACGTACTTGATGAGACCAGGATCGAGACCCAGCTTGGCCATCTCCGGCTCGAGAATGTCAGTGATGTCACTCTCGCTGTTGCCAGCGTCGAACAGGATGTAACCTTCGGGCGTCGTAAACAGGAACATGCCGACACCGCTGTCGCCGATGCGGTACCAATTGTCAGCCAGGCGCGCAGCCGGCATCGGACGCTTCACCTCCGGCGTGGGGAACGGCGTCAGCCTGGGCTCGCTGTTCGGAACGCCAAGGGCGCGGCGTTCGGGTGTGGTGGCACCGCCAGTCGGCTTGCAAAACACGCCGACGTCGAACTTCAGGTCCTCATCCGTTCCGGCGATCTCCATTGCCTTGTCGACATAGACCTGCACTCCCGGGGCAGCGTCCCACTGGGCCTGCGTCGGCAACCTGACCGGACGGGCCGGTCTCGCGGAGCGGCCGGCGTCGGCCACAGGGGCCGGTGGCGTCTGACCGGCGGCCATGCCGGGCAACGCGAATACGGTGACCGAGGCCAGTAGCAGAATCTTTTTGCCGGCGTTCTTCATAGAGCTCCCCCTGCAGTGCGCTTACGGAATCGCCGGGCCAACCTGCTGGTGTGCCCGGTACCGGCCACGGGCTTTACGGTAGATCCGCCGACACCTTTACGATCAGCGCCGGCAATTCAATATGAGCTACATCGTCCATCGGAGCGCGACGTAGCAGGAGCGCCCGAGGACGTCGTAAATTCCGGCATTGGTGTTGCCATCTGTGCCGGCGATTACCAGGGGTTTCTTGTCGGTCAGGTTTGTGACGCCGGCGCGAATCAAAACGTTTTCGCTTAGTTCATACGATCCGTTTAAATCGAAAGCAGCGTATGACGGCACACCCGGCGACGGGCTGGCCGGCCGGGTCACCGACGTGCCATCTTTCATGCTATCCAAGTAGCGAATGCGAACGCCGAACTTGGCTGGCCCCCAGTTGTAGCCAAGGGTCGTCAGCGCCTGCCATTTCGGGTAGTAGTTCGGATTGATCGTCCCGACGAAGTCCTGGAACGGTGTACCAGCGAAGGTCTGCTGCTCGTAGGCAAGCTTGTAGCCGATCACGCTGTTGAAGTTGAGCGTGCCGGCACCGATATCATGACGCCAGTCGATAACGGTATCGATGCCGCGGGTTTTCAAGCCCCCGAGGTTCAGATACGTGGTACGAACGAGATCGAGTTGGCCGTTCGAGTCGCGACTCAGCAGCTGGCAGAACTCGTTTGTCGGGGAATAGCCCGGATTGGATCCGTCCTGGTTGTAGCACTTGTTGATAGCGGTTTGGCCGTTGATCGTCGCGATGACGTCTTCGATTGAAATGTCGTAGTAGTCGATCGACAGCTGCAGGTCCGAGAGCCAATCCCAGGCAAACCGGGGACTGAGCACAGCTCCAACGGTGTAGGTGTCAGCCTTTTCCGGGTTGAGATTCGGGTTGCCGGCGGTAACCGAGGCAGTTGCGGTGGTCGGGAAGATGTAGCTGTCGACAATAGCAGCTGGGACGCCGGTGGCGATGCACAGATCCCGCAACTGCGCTCCGCCATTCTGACGGGCAACTGTCCGTATGTCGCAGGGCTCGCCGCTGGCCGGCGGGTTGCCAACCCCGGCCTGTCCGCCCGTCGCCGCGCTGAACAGTTCACCGACATTGGGCGCGCGGATAGCGCGGGCGTAGCCGCCGCGGATCAGCAGGCCGTCGAACACGGTCCAATCGCCATCCAGCTTGTACGTCTCCACCCCGCCGGAGAGATCATAGTCCGAGTAGCGGAAAGCGGCATCGAGATTCAGGGCTTTGACAAGAGGCACATCACTGAGCACCGGAATCAATAGCTCGCCGGCAATTTCGTTGACCCTGGTTTCGCCTTGGACTGCGACGGTCGGGTTGATCGACTGCACCTGTCCGGGTTCTGACAACTGGCTGTCTGGCCGCGATACATAGGAATTCGAGCGGTGGTCGGCGACAAGCGAAAACCGGAGTTCGCCGGCCGGCAATTCGAACAGCGAACCCTGCATTGACGCTTCCACTACATTCTGTCGCACGACTTCGCTCGAATTGATGTCGGCGGTAAGGTAATCGATGCAGGATTGGCTGACGTTCCAGGCATTGGCGTCACCGAAGGGGTTGTAGCCGCCTTCACAAATGTCGGCGCCACCTGTCGGCGAATCGAACACCGCTTGCACGCGGCTGCGCAGCACGCCGCGCGAGGTCGTATAGTCGGCTTCCGTTCGGTCGAAGGACGTATAGATATCCCACGTCCAATCCTCGACAGGCAGCGAACCCTGCAGTCCGAAGAGGAACTGATAGGTGCTGTTGCGGTCGATATTGTGTTTCCTCGGCAGGCCGACATACCGGCCGATGTAATCGAATGGCACGGTCGGATCGGCCCGCGAAGCCAATATCTCGCGCAGGTCGTCCGGGATGAACGGATTTGTGAGCGGAATCGTCGGCAACGGGCCGAACTGCGTCAGGGTGGGGCCGCCGTTCGCATTGACCTGCGTATTGACGTAAAGCACCTGCGCATAGGCAGTCAGGTCGTCGGTCAGGTCATAATTGAACTTCGTGAACAGCGAACGGCGCTTGATCGCCGACGCGATGTCACGCTGGATGGCATAAGGATAGCGGACGTTGCCACGGTCGATGACGTAGTCGCCGCTCGTGCGACCGCGATAGTTCACAGCCCCTGTAACGGTGAACAATGTGCCGTCATCGTTAAAGCCGATCGGGTTGGAGATCCCGACATCGCCCGTAATGCCATATCCGGAAAATACCGCGTTGACCGCCTCCTGAGTGGGCAGGTTGCCGGAGTCAGGCGCGTAGGCGCCATAGCCAAGGTAGGACGACAGAGTGCCGCGGGAGTAGAAGTCACGATCGGCCCCCGACAGGGCCTCGCGCTCGGTGTAGCCAAGCGCCAGGATCGCGCTGCCGCGACCGTCATCGAAGTTGCCGCCGGCTGCCAGCGACAGATCGGACGTATGGCGGTCCATCTCGAAGGTGTCGCCATATTGGGCATCCAGCTCCAGGCCGGTGAAGTTGCTGCGGGTCCTGAAGTTGACCACGCCGGACATGGCGTCCGAGCCGTAGATGGCGGACGCACCGCCAGTGATCGTCTCGACACTGCTGAGGATCGATCGCGGGATGATGTTCACATCGACCTGACCCAGCACGCCGGAGGGCGGCAGGCGGCGACCATCGAGCAACACGAGGTTGCGCACGTCACCAAGCGAACGCAGGTTCAGGGTGGCACGACCACCATTTCCACCGCCGACGGAGATACTGCCTTCGCCTCGGCCGCCCGCAAACTGCGGCAGCTGCTGCAGGGATTTTTCGACAGCGATCGCACCAGTCTCCTGCAGGGATTCGATCGTTTGAGTGACGATCGGACTGGTCGCGACGAAGTCGCGGCGCGCGATGCGGCTGCCGGTAACGACGATCTCCTGGATCTCCGCCGCCGATTGACCGGTATTGCTGCTCTGCTGTGTCTCCTCGTCATTCTGCTGCGCGTTCGTCAACCCGGGTGACACCAGAAATACAGCTACGCTGAATTGCACGGCAGCAGCCTTCAACGCGCGTTGAAAGGCTTTGTTGGTTTCCCTCATGACGCATATCCCCCGATTTGTTCACATCGCACAGCGGTCGCTCGGTGCCCATGTGCGAAGGCCGGCCCATCTCGCGTGGGTTCGCTCCTGGTTCCGGAGCTTATCGGGGCGAATGTGGCGTGACAGTGGCCTGGAATGCATCAGCGATTGTCCCCAAGCGCACAGCCCCCCCAACGGTATGACTCGCGCGTGGATGTTTTGGCGGAATTACCGCGAGCCGCACAAAAGCCCGTGGACCAGATCTTCTTCCGGGCGGTTGGTAGCGAGAAGCGCGAAGCCTTCGCGGTGCGTATCCTGCATTCAGCGCGCCGGCGGAGGGCGCTTAGCACCCGTCATTGCCGGCGGCGAGCCGTCTCGGACAGGGACAGGACGTAGGCACGCATCGCTTCCGATTGCTCGAGGCTCAGCCGCTGCATGGGCATTCCTCGTGGCGTTCGCTCAGAAGCGATAGCTGAATCCGACGGTCAACAGCGCGCCGCTCTCGTCGCGCGCGCCGTCGATGTAGCGGCCTTCGAGGCGCAGGGCGAGATCCTCGCGACCGATGTCCAGCCCGGCGCCGAAAGACGTGCCGTCTTCCCCGAAGATGTCGATGCTGCCGCCCGGTGTGACGTCGGTGTGGTAAAGGACGGCGCCCAGGCGGCCGTAGGCTTCCACCGTTTCGGTGAGCGGGAACACCAGGCGGCCGAAGAAATCGATGCCCTCTGCCTCGACCTCGGTTTCGACGCCTCCGAAGGTATCGGTCGCGGAGCCGAGACTGAACAGGTCGACGCCGAGCGCGAAGCGCGGAACGAAACGATATTCGAGCCCGAGGCCATACGCGAAGCCGTTGCCCTCGAACGTCTCCGGCCCGTCCCGGTCCTTGAGCAGGCTGCCTCCGATGCCGCCGTGCACGGCGAAACCGGTCCGTTCCTGCGCATGGGCAGCAGGTGCCAGGAGCACCAGCGCCGCGATCGCCGCCACCGGCAAGCAAAGGTCTCCCATGGCGCGCCCCCTCTTCGGTTGTTTGGGCATTCTGCTGAATCGGTCGCATGTGGACAAGCAATCCCGCGCCGCAGTTGCCGCCGGCCGTGAGCGGGCACGATTCTTCTCCCGGGATCGCTGCGCTCGCGATTTCGGCCACCGGCCATACCGGTCGCTTCGTCGTGCAGGAACTGCTGCGGCGCGGTTACTCGCTGCGGCTGGTCGCCAGGGACGGCGAAAAGCTGGCGGAACCGGCCGACGGTTGCGGCGGGCAGGTCAGTTGGCACGTCGGGAGCCTCGACGAGCCCGCGTCCCTGGAGCGCGCCTTCGACGGTGTCGCCGCCGTCGTCAACTGCGCCGGGCCGTTTCTCGACACGACCGCAGCGGTTGCCGCGGCGGCATTGCAGAACGGCGCTCACTACGTCGATGTGACGGCGGAGCAGCCGGCGGTGCTCGAGGATCAGCACTTATCTCAATCTCGCGCCCTTGCGCGACCTCGAGGACCAGGGCACGCCGCCGCCGACCGCCGCGGACGAGAGCGGCCGCTCGGAGCAGAGATTCCTGATGGAAGTTCGGGTGCGCAGCGGAGCGACCGAGTGCCGTGCGATCGCGCGGGGTCGTGACATCTACGCCGTCACGGCGCCCCTCGTGGCGGAGGCGGTGGAAAGAATCCTCGACGGACGCGTGAAACACGCCGGGGTCACCTCCGCCGGCGCGCTGTTCGACGCGCGCGATTTCCTCTCCGCGCTCGCGCCCGCGCCGCTCGCCGTCGAGCTGCACTCGCCGGAAAAGTGACACCGGATCCGGCGAGCGCCGGTGCATCCGACGCCCGGAGCTCGCCTGAGACGAGCCTGGTACGCCGCCGCGCGCCTGCCGGTTGCCGCGCAGGTTGCGTGAGGAGGATCGGAAGGCGGGCTTTGCGTGGCTCAGTTCACCGTGAGCTCGCGCAGCAGGCGATCGGCACCGTACACCTTGCGCAGCGCTTCGAGCATGATCGTAGTGTCGACGCCCACGGTGCGGTTGAGTTTCGGGTCGAACCAGAAGTCGCCGGCGATCGAGTGGATGTTGCCGTCGAAGGCAAGGCCGACCAGCGTGCCGTCCGCCGCGATCACCGGGCTGCCGGAATTGCCGCCGGTGATGTCGGTCGTCGCCACGAAATCGAACGGCGTTTCCGGATCCAGTTGCCCACGCGCCTCTTGCCAGCTCGCCGGCAGCGCGAACGGCGGCTCGCCGGTGGCGCGCTCGAACAGCCGTTTCGTGCGCGTGAACGGTGCGACGGGCTCGCCTTTCTCCGTCCAGCCCTCGACCGCCCCGTAGGTGATGCGCAACGTGAACGTGGCATCCGGGTAGGTGTCCGTGCCGTAGATCCGGAAGCGCGCATCCGCGATCATCTCCTCGCCGCGCGTCTGCGCGGCTTCGACCTCGTCCTCGTAGCGCTTGCGCAGCGTACGGGCGTCGTCGTCGACGGCCAGCGCGAGCCGGATCATGGGATCGTCGCTCGCGGCGACGGCGTCGGCGCCGCCTTCCCACAGCTGCCGGCGGTAGTCGACCTCGTCCAGCCGGCTGCCCTCGACGAGCGCCGCCGCGCGCTGGGCGGGTGACGCGTCGCCCAGGACCCGCTTGACGTAGCGGCTGTCCGGACCGAGGTATTCGCGCAGCTTGTCCAGGGAGAATTCGAGCGTCAGCTTTTCGTACGCCTTGTCGATAGGCCGGTCGGCGAGCAGTTGCGATTCCACCCGCGGCAGCGCCGTGTCGGTGTATTCGCGCAGGCGCCTTTCGTTGGGCTTTTCGCGCTCGACGGTGCCGCGCACGAGGTCACGTGCATAGTCGAACAGATCGCTGCCGAAAGCCGCACCGTCCTCGATGAAGAGATGATCGTCGTACATGTTGCGGTGCGCCGCGACCGCCTCGTCGATCAGCTTCCAGGCGTTGCCGTAGCGGCCCGCGAGCAGCGGGTCGGCCAGCACGGCGTCGCGAAGCTCCCGCTCCTGCTCCGCCTTTTGCGCCATCATGCCGTCGTTCAGCAGCGCCTGGAGCTGGTTGCGGCGCACCTTGATGCCGTTCTCGATGAGGAGAATGCGCTGCTGCACCGCGCGCGCCGCTGCATCGCTCGTATCTGCCCACGCGAGCATGCGGCCGCGGAGCTCCGAATAGCGGATGAGCCAGCTCGGGTAGACCACGTCGCGCAGGAAATCGAGCTCGGCCATCGTGAGTTGCCGCGACGTGGAGCCCGGGTGCCCGCTGACGAAGACCGGTTCGCCGGCCCGCGGCCCCGTGCCGCGCCATTTGAAGTAATGCGGCGTATCGGCCGGCTTGCCGTCCTCGTACGCTCGCAGGAACGACATGTCGAGGCACCAGCGAGGAAAGTTGAAGTTGTCCGGATCGCCACCGAACGCGGCGATGGCGAGCTCCGGCGCGAACACGAGCCGCACGTCATCGTAGCGCTTGTACTTGTAGATGAAGTACTGCCCGCCGTTGTAGAGCGACACCGATTCGCAGTGCAGCTTGCCGCCGGCCGCCTTCTCGCACGCCGCCTCCAGCCGGGTGAGCGCCGCCTTGCGCGCCTCGTTGGCCTGCGGCCCGCTGAGCTCCGCGATCGCGTCGGCCACGTCGCCGGTGACCTCATCGAAACCGACCAGCACCGAGACCTGCTGGCCCGGGCAGCGCTGCTCCTCGCCCTCCGTCCTGGCATAGAAGCCCTCGTCGGAGAGGTTGCGCTGATCCGTGCTGAGATTGCGGATGCAGGTCCAGGTGCAGTGATTGTTGGTCAGGATCAGCCCGTTCGGCGACGCGAACGAGCCCGTGCAGCCGTTTTCCAGGCGCGTGGTCGAGAGCTGCGCGGCCTGCAGCCACTCGTCGCCGATGTCGACACCGTATTTTTCGGCGACGGCGTCGGCGGGGAAGTTGTCGATCGTCCACATGCCTTCGTCGGCCGGCGCCGCCGGCGGGAAGGCGAGGATCGCCAGCGTGGCGAAGGCGCACAGCTGCGCACGCGGGAGGACAATGGGCTGGAGAATCATGGGCGTTCCTTGACGGCCGGTCCCGAGTAGCGATTCCAGCAGAGGCAACGCCGGAAAACAAATGCCGTCGGCTTCTACCGGTGCGAGCCGGTGCCGAACAGACCGCAGCAACCGCCACTCCGAAACCGCCGGGAAAAGCATTGTCTGTGATCACAGCAGCGAGATACAATGACAGCGTTCATCGACCAGAATGAGACAACAACTATTCATGACATCTAAAGAGCCGCTGCACGAGCAGATCTATGCTCAACTCAGCGCCGCGCTGATGGCCGGTGATTTTGCGCCGGGCGAGCACTTCACGATACGCGGCATGGCGGACGAGCTGGGAACCAGCATGATGCCGGTCCGGGAAGCCATCAGACGCCTTTCTGCACTCAACGCCCTGGAAATACTTCCGAAGCGGCATGTCCGAGTGACTCCGCTTACGGTCGGTGCCTATATAGAAGTGGCAGAGATGCGTAAGCTGCTGGAAGGTCGCGCAACCATGCTCGCATGCCAGCATGTCACGAACAAAGAGATACGTGAAATAAAGCGAATCAACAAGCAGCTGTTGGCAACCGCCAGCAACTCACCTCACAAAATGATGAAACTGAATCATCATTTTCATCTCGCCATATATCGATGCGCGCGATCTGAGCTTCTCCTGGAGACGATCCAGCATTTCTGGCTGAGGATAGGCCCGTATCTCAACTACATTGTCTCCCAGGAGCTCAAGAGAGACGCCACTCCCGTCAGTGCGTTCGAGCACCATGATCAGTTGATTCAAGCTCTTGAATCGCGCAACGCCGAACAAGCGGTCGAAGCCATCCATGCCGACATCGACAGTGGATCACAGAAGCTGCTCAAGGTGGTGAATATCCAATATGATCACCAGCTCAACCAGCTGACACTCGTCGAAATCACCCCGAGTGACACGGTGCCGCGATCCAAAGGCCGGGCAAAGAAAGGCATGAAGAGGGTGACGTAAGGTTCGTCCTTACTCCTCCCAAATGTCACAAATGTGAACACGGTGCCCCGACTCCAGAAATTTCTCTGCGGTCGCCAGTCCGATACTGGTTGCACCGCCGGTGATGACCACTCGCTGGGGCCCTGTCATCGTATCGACACTGCGGCGGCCATAGCCGACCGTGGTGCCGGTCGTCTCAGACCTGGCTGACCAGCCGGTTCCGCTCCACTTCACTCATCGTCGCCCTGCTTCGTCTCCCGAGGAACCAGAACAGCAGCCCCACGATTACCCATACCCCGAGGATCAACGAGCCCAGGGAAAGCCGATCCCCGGATCCGAAGAGATCCATACTGATCGTGGTGTAAAGAGCGAAGATGGTCCCGAGGACGGCAAGGCTGAATACCAGCGGTCCGGCGACCACGCGGAAGCGTCTCTCTCGCGCCCCCTGGGTCTTCCGCAAGCGCAATGCCGCCGCGGACACCACCAGCCACGCAAATGCAACGGAAAGACCGCCCAGGCTGGCGAGCGGCACCACTGCGGACTTACCCAGCAGCGCACCGGCAAAGCCGACAGCAGTGATCGCCAGGATTGCGTTTTTCGGCGTACCGAATGATTCATGCAGGTTTCCGAACGCCGCCGGCACCAAACGCATCCTTCCCAAAGCAAGCAGAATGCGCGCCGCCGCAAAGATCAGGGCATTCCAGGATGTGATCAATCCGAGCAACCCTGCCACCAGCACGGTATCGCGCATGAACGCCGACCGAAACCCTTTCTCGAAGGCTTCGGCGGCGGGCAGGTCCGATGCCAGCAGCTCCTCACGCGGCAGCAAAAGCGCTGCCGAAAGAATCACCGCTACGTAAAACAGAAGGGCACCGGCGATAGAAGCCGTTATGGTGAAGCCGAACGCCCTCGATGACATCCTGCTCGACCGTTCCCCGAGGGCCTGTGTGGAGAAATTGAATCCCGCATAAAAGAACAGCGACGTAGAGAAAACCAGAAAGAGCCCGCCCCACTTCCAGCCGGTCTCGGGGAAAACGAAGTAGGGTTCCAGGTTGCTCCATGAGCCCCACGCAAAACCGGCGACGATGAAGACCAGGCTGATCAGAATGAGCCCTGCGGTCAGAATATCCTGCAGACGAGCCGAGAAGCGCGCTCCCCGAATATTCAAGGCAACCACGAGGATCATGATCAGAATCTCACTGGAGAGCTCGCCTAAAGAGACCTGTGAGCCGAGAACCGAATAGGCAGCTCCAGAGGAGATCGCTGGCGAGATTGCACTGAGCACCCAGCCCACGGAAATCATCTCGAACGAGAAACCGCCTATGTAGCAAAGCAGCAGCATCCATCCGACGGCGAATGCTGCGGGTGCTCCGAAAACGATCTGTGCAAATGAGACCTCGCCGCCGGTAACCGGCAGCATCGATGCGAGCTCCCCGTAAGCCAGCGCGACGAGGATTACGAGACAAAAGCCGGCAACGAATGCCATAGCGGCACCGATCGACCCCGCGTTGGCGAGCCATGCGCCGAGCACGGTGATCCAACCTACACCGATGATTGCACCGAACGCCATCGAGAAAAACTGAAGCGGACCGAGGTCCGCTTTCAATCCCGCACTGATACCAGTTCCGGAGGCCGACTTTTCCAACTGACGTGATCCCTGCAGACAGTGTTGAATGAAGCGCCTGGCCGTGGCCAGGTGCCGTATGGGTACCGCGGGTTCAGTTCGTGACAGGATGAGAACGCTTGAGGGCCTGGATCCTGTCGATGAGATCGTCGCGCCATGCACTCAATGCCGGAACACCAATGCCGTCGAAGCGGCGATCCAGTTCACGGCCGAAGCGCTCGATCATCTCGGCGTCGAAAACCGTCGACCTCGTCGTGAGGTCGTCCATCAACTGCGTAAGAGTGGGTCCGTACGTTCCATAATAGCTTCTGATTCCATGATCCGCATTCGTATGGTTCGTACCGAAGGTGCCCAGTATCGCCCAACGCAACGCGAGACCCTCACTCAATATCTTGTCGACTTCATCCACCCCCGCGATGCCGTTATCGATGATATCGAATGCTTCTCGCATCAGCGCAAGTTGCAGCCGATTGCCCAGATATCCCGTGGCGAATTTGCGCAGGCGGACCGGCTCCTGGCCCACCCGGCGAAGGAACTGCACGACTGCATCCACGAATGCGGAACCGGCCTTGCGCGTGGCCAGCACTTCGACCGCCGGGAGTATCGCAGCGGGGTTGAATGGATGCGCCGTAACGCAGCGCTCCGGATGCGCAAGCCCCGCCGCGATTTCCTCGATGTCCATCGTCGACGTACTGCTGGCCAGAATCACGCTTGGCTCGGTAAGCTTGTCCATCTCCGCAAATAGCGCCCGTTTTGCGAGCAGGTTCTCCGGGATTGACTCCTGCACGTAATGAGCACCGGCCAGCGCTTCCTCGAGGGTGCCGCAAACGCGCAGCTCACCGCGGCTCTGCTCACGCACATTCTCCCGGTCATCGCGTTCAACCCGGCGATCGAGAAAAGCCTCGGCCCATTCCGCAGCCTCTTTTGCCCTGGTCGCGTCGAGGTCGAATACCCGCGTCTCGCACCCGCTGCGGACGAAAACAGGCAGCCAGCCACGTCCTACAACCCCGGCACCGATGATTGCCACCGTCCTGATCGGCTTGTCGCTTTGCATTGAACTAGTTTGCCTTCTTGCCTGACGCCTGGTTGCGGATGCGTTCCGGCACGACGACTGGCTTCCTGCTTTCCAGATCGAAGTAGACACTGACGGAACGCATCGTCGCCAGGAGCTTGCCCGACTGACTGTCAGTCATACAATGAAAGATAGTCACCGAGGTCGTACCTACACGCTCCACGGCGGAGGAAATCGTGATTGCCGTGCCCTCTTTGACTTCGGCTTTGAAGTCAAACTCCAGATGCACGTCGGCCCATCCGTACTTCTTCTCTTGTGACGGCCGATTCTGACGATCCAGTTGATACAAACAATGAAACAGTGCGTCGTCGAACATCGCTGCGTGATGCCGCGTGTTCATGTGCCCCATGCTGTCGCACAACCACGTATGCGCCACCCCGTGAAATGTTTCCGAGAACGCTAGCACGGGCCATACGCGCTCCGTGCGGCCGCTCGCTGGACATGCTCGATGAGGGTGCAGACGTCGAACACCGGGAGCGCGGTCGCGGCCTGGATCGATGCTGCGTAAGGAGGCAAGTCGCTGCACTGGAGCAGCCACGCGCCAATATCGGGGTTGCTCTTCGCCGCATCCTTTGCAAGGGACACGACCTCTCCTTCGAGAGCATCGAGATCGCAAGTGGGCTGTTGGCCCAGTATGGGCGCGAAGCTTCGCAAGCTGTCCGCGCCTATCGCGACGACGCGATCGGCACTGTCGATCCCGCACTGCTCCATTACTTTTGCGGTGAATGAGCGTGTTGATGCGAATACGATGCCGAGTTTTCGGTGCCTCGGCATCGCTGCCAGCAGAAGTGGCACCTGCAGAAGGACGGACATGAACACAGGTACGCCAGCCGCTTCGGCGACCGGCTTCTGGTAATTCGCGAAGGAACCGCAGGCGCCGACAATGGCCCGGACCCCCCGGCGTTCCAGCCGTGATATGGCATCGAGAATCGGGGGCAGAGCCTTCTCGTCCCCGCTCATCAGGTCGGCAACGGGCACGTCCTTTACCGGTTCGTACAGAACCGGGAAATTGAAGGAGGCGGCATGCTGGGCGTTACCCGGCACGAGATGATGAACGGTATCGAGACACAGTATCCCGACACGAAAGCCCGCTATTGGCCCATGGCCATGGTATCGAGAGCATTCGGGAGACGTGAACATCTGCACCGGCTCGCTCATTTTTTCAATTTGAGGATTTCCCGGGTCTCATCGGGTGTGGCTACTGCTTCACCGAGGTTTTCGATGATCGATACCGCCCTTTCTACCAATTGTCCGTTGGTCGCGAATACACCGCGTGAAAGATAGAGGTTATCCTCCAACCCGACTCGAACGTTTCCACCCAGCAGGACTGCTTGCGCGACCATTGGCATCTGCTTCCGTGCGATGCCAAAGCCGGCCCACACGGCATCCTGCGGAAGCAGGTTGCGCAGGTACATCATCGTTTCCGGGTCCGCAGGTGCACCCCATTTGACACCAAGGACGAACTGGTACAGCGGCGGCCCATCCACCAATCCCTCCGCGACCATCTGATTGGCGAACAGGACATCGCCGGCGCCAAAGACTTCCAGTTCCGGCTTTACCCCGAATTCCTGGAACCGCTTCGCCATTCCGCGGAGAGTGCGCGTTGTGTTCAGGTAGACAAACTCTATCGGTCCCTCCACCTGGTTGCCGGTCGTAACATCGAGAGAGGCAATCTCCGGGAGGCACTCCTTGAGATGCTGAACACGCTCGTCTACTCCGATCACGTCGCTTTCGGGCAGAGCGCGGCTCTCATCATCGGGATCGGGTAACAGGAACGCGCCGAGTCCGGCCGTCAGATTCAGGACGATATTGACGCCCTTGTCGCGTATCCGGTCGACGACTTCCTTGAATAGCGCAGGGTCGCGGCTGCCGGCACCGGTGTCGGGATTCCGAACATGGATGTGTGCTACCGATGCACCCGCGGCCGCTGCTTCAACGACGGCATCGCAAATCTGTGCGGGCGTTATCGGATAAGTGTAAGGATACTTCGGGTTGACGGGTGCGTTGCCGGTTACTGCGCACGTCAGGATAACAGGCCTTCTTCCGGTTGTGTCTCTACTCATCGAATTACCTAACGAAATTAAAGCGATTGCATGTTGCGAGTCTCATCCGGGCGCTCCCGCCATGTACCCCACCATCTTCAGCGGCGACGCATGTCATTTTTGATTCCGGGCTTCGCCTTCCGGTATGACGGGTAACAGCAGGTATGATGCAGATTCGCGCGAATGATGGACGGAGTTGCGGGCAACGACAGCCTCTTCACGTCGCTCCTTCTCGACGTCACCTCCGGTGTTGAGATTGCGCTCCCACCGCGGCCAGCTCGAGGATGAGATATCAAGTCGAATCCGATGACCCGGCTGGAAGTAATTGCTCGTTGCCTGCAGGTCGATGACCAGGCGATAAACCTCGTTGTCTTCCATCCAGACTGACTTGTCGAACCCTTCGCGGTAGCGGGCGCGCAAGATGCCCTCCTGCACGTTGAAAGCCCGTCCGTCCGGGTAGACATCGCTGATCCGCGCCGTAAAGTCCGTATCCTTGGCGTCGGAAGCGACATAAAGCACGACCTTCAACGGACCCGTTACCTCCAGGCCCTCTTCGAGCACCGGGGATGTATACACAAGGACGTCCGGCCGCGCTTGGATATCAGATTGGTCGAACGAGCCTTCGACTGGCTCCGGCGTACCCGTACAGCACAGCGGTCCGCCACGAGAGGGCATCGGATCGAGCGGATCGTACGTATACGTATCCGGGGGCTCGTCGCCCGGGATCCGGGTGCTCAGGAAGCCGCCATCGTTCGACTCACCCGCCGATCCGTCGCTATGCAAGTACCAGCGTTGCCACCGTGTTTCCGGCAGCGGAAATTCATCCGCGCCCCGCCATTCGTTGCGGCCGATGACAAAATACTGGAACTTCGGGAGCTCGGTGACGCCATTATCGACATCCTTCAACCAGTGGTCGAACCAGTCGATGTACAGTTTCCAGTAGTTGTATCGTGGATCGCCGACCGCCCTGTCCCCTATCTCGACGGCATCGGTTATCGCAGCCTGGGTGGCGCAATGTGTCATCGGCGAGATGATGGCAAATTGATTTGCCGCCGCGGTTTCGGAAACGGCGTTCTCCCGGAAGTAGTTGAATTCCAGCAGCGTTTCTGCCACCCCGAAGTCGTACCATCCGTTCACGAACAATGCCGGTGTGTCTACCTTGTCGCCCTCGTCCAGGTAGGGAAACTGATTCCACCAGGGATCGGCCGGCTCATGTGAGAAAAGCTCTTCGTAGTCGCTCGGCGCAGCACCGGCGACGTCCATTATTTCGATGGTAGGAAGATGCCTTGCCAGTTCCCATGTGCTTCCCTCGGGAACCCTGGGCGCCGGATCGAACAGGTCCGCGATCTTCAGAAATTCTTCGCGCTCCATCCTGTACGGCGGCCGGTAGTAGATCTTGCTGCCGTTGCTCGTGAACCAGCCAACAGACATGATCAACTCGTTGACGCCGCCGTTCTTGATACCAAAGTACCGGAAGCGATTGTCGATATTGCCGATCGCGCTGCCTGAAGACTGGGGGATCAGGGCTTTGACGGCGGGGTGCTGGAGAACCGCGGCCATTACCTGGTTGTCCCCCATGTAGGAACACCCATAGCGCCCTACTTTTCCATCCGACCAGGGCTGCTCGATCAGCCAATCGACCGTGTCGTACTCGTCGACGTCGTCCTTCCACATCGGCGCATATCGCCCCTCCGACTCGAACTTCCCCCGCACATCCTGAATTGCGACGACATAGCCCGCGTTCACCAGGACCTGCGTCTGCGGATAACCTGCAGAGCCTTGCCGCCAGGTCCGTTTATCATATGGCGTCCGTATGAGGATTACGGGCAGCTTCTCCTCTATGTCGGCCGGGAAGTAGAGATCGGTGGAGAGGCGAATACCATCTCTCGTAGTGACGAAATGGCTGAACTCCGTTCGGACTTCGCGCGTCAACGGGGGCGGTGGAACCGCCCCGGTATCCGGAATGCCCTCCAGGTAGCGCTGTTGAGCCTCGGAGGCCGCCATGGCGGCGGTGGCGACTGAGCCGGCGAACAGCAAAGCGGATGCCAATGCAGCCGGCGCCAGGATGGCGCGTAGCACTTTCCCGCCGATTCGCTGCAATCGTTCACTTACGCCGCTCATCGCCTTCGTCGCCGGATGCGTAGACTGAGCCAACTACCCGACACTCCCACGCCTAGTAAAAATCTATACGGACCATTGCGCCGAAAGTACGCGGGCGGTTGGTGATCAGGCGGCGACGACCCGGAAACTCGAGTCCGATCGAACGAGCATCTCCCAGGTTTGCCATTTCGTCCAGGGCATTCTCGACAAAGAAGATGAGTTGAACATCGTCGAGCTGCACCCCGAGTCTTGCATCGACAGTCTGGAAATCGTCCCGCGGAAGGTACGGCTGCGGGTCGCGCAGATTGTCAGGATCGTCCTGGTTGAAGGTCGACCAGCTTTCGCCGAAGAACTGATATTCCAACTGGAAGAACGCGTCCCGGCGCGCCAGCTGGAAGTTTGCTTCGCCGGATGCAGTAAACTTCCACTCCGGGGTATTCAGCAACTTGTCGCCTTTTTCCGCGTTTGCCGCCAGGCCTGCATCGGTGACTTCCGAGTCGTTCTGGCTGATCGCGATGTTCAGGCTCAGGTCATCGGTCAGCGAGTAGGCTGCCTCGACCTCGAACCCGCGAATCTCCGATTTGCCGACGTTGCTCGTGAACGCGAAGCCGCAGTTCGGCAGCCGCACGTCCTGTTGAATATCGCTCCAATCGATCAGGAACGCCGAAACCTTGAGATCCAGCTTATTGTCGAGGGCGCGTGCTTTCGTACCGACCTCATAGCTCCAAAGCGAGTCGGACCCGAACGTATCGGGGCTCGAAATGCCGAGCTCGGCGAGGTCGGCGTCACACGTCGTCGGTAACGGAGTATTCGTGCCACCCAGCCTGAATCCCTTGGCCGCTGTAGCGTAGATCGCTGTCTCGTCGTTCAGCATGTACCGTGCCGACACCCGCGGCGTGTTGCCGGTTTCTGTCGACTTGCGGCCTGAATACAGCACCCCGGCGTCCAGCAGGCCGCTCGAGTCGCGAGCGCTTTCGGTCTCGTTGTCGAACAGCCTTACTCCGGCAGAGACGTCAAATTGATCTGTGAGCCGCCATGTCAGGTCGGTGAATACGGCCTTTTCCGTCGTGTCGAAGGCATCGTGCGAGATGAAGAGATTGTCATTCACGCCGAAGTCGACGTAATCCGGGTTGGCCGCCATACCTTCCGGGAAGATGATTGCGAAGCGGGACGTATCGACCGTCTGGTAGAAGGCGCCGAGGAGCCAATCGATCTGTCCCGCGGTACCCGACAAGCGCAACTCCTGGGCGAAGCGATCCTGTTCCCGGGAGTTGAAGATCGGCATGGGATATGGCGGCGCCGCGGGATTGGCGTAGTTCTCCCGCAGCAACAGATCGATTATCTCCGTAATGTCTTCCGTCTCCTTCCACTTGCGATTGAATGTCGATGTCGACGAGACGAAGTCCGCGAACGGGAAGGCATACCGAATGGTCAGGTTCGCCAGAACGTGCCGGTCTTCGAACGGTTCCTGGATGTCGTAAGCGCGGAATTGATCCGTCTGGTCCGGATCCGAATCTGCCTGGGTCGCGCCGTCTTCTATGGTTCTTTGCCAGAAGACGGTCGGGGCGATTTCCAGATCGGATACGGGTTTCCACACCGCTTCAATGTGCCCGCCATACGAAGTGGAGCTGTCGATGTTCTTGTCGATCCCCGACAGGGCCGGCACCGGAGCCTCCGGATAGTACGGGAGCTGCTCTCCGAAGACGCGATCGTAAATACCGGATTGACCCTCGTAGTAGGCAGACACTCTCGCCCCAACCTTGTCTTCCGAAAGCGGGAGATTCGCCACGCCGGAAATCTCGGAGTTCACGCCACCGTCTTTCGTGTAAGACAAGCCCGTGTTCAAGCGGGCTGAAAAATCATCGGTGTCCGGCTTCTCCGAAATGATCTTGATCGTGCCGCCCATGGATCCGGAGCCGTAGAGCGTGCCCTGGGGACCCCTGAGCACCTCGATTCGCTGCACGTCTATCAGGTGCGGATCGATACCGTACGGTATCGGCGTGTCATTGACGTAATAGCCTGTGGTATCCGTCCCGGACACGCCGCGGATGGCGATAGTATCCCGACTCCCCCGCGCTTCGGCACCGTTGAAGCCGAAGGACAGGCTTGGAACAGATACGGCGTAGTCCAGGAACCCTGTCATTCCTTTGGTTTCAAGTTCATCGCCTGCAATGGCGGTGACACTCATAGGTACTTCAATCAGCGCTTGAGCACGGCGTTGTGCTGTAACGATGATGGACTCGATGTCGTCACCTTGCTGAACAGCTGCGTCAGGCTCTTGTGCATTGGCCCGGCTGTCAAAAAGGCTTCCCAGAATCAAAGCAAGCGCGATCGCCGTCGCGGAATTTCTGAGATTTCCCATGGCATCCCCGCTGTAGGTCTCCAGATAACTGTTGGTCATTTGCGGTGTGGACGGGTCCGAAGTCTATGATTTATGATTGCCCATCTGTGATCACATTGCAAGACTGGACGGGCTGACAGCAGTCGCCGGTGACGTCTCTTCACTTCACCGCCACACCCGATGAGAACTTTCCTTTGTCAATCAATCGGCCTGGTGCTCGCGTCCCTCGTCGGCATCGGTGCGCCGGCCGCCGAACGAATGTCACCCACGTCAGCCGGCCTGGAAAAACCGGATGCGAAGTACGAAATACGGATCGAGAGGAGCGTAATGGTCCCGATGAGGGACGGCGTCAAACTTGCAACAGACCTCTACTTTCCGGTCACTACCGAAACAAAGCTGCCCGTGATTCTGATTCAGACGCCGTACGACAAGAGCGCCGCTGACACTGTTTCGGAGGCGACATTCTTCGCCGGGCAGGGGTTTGCCGTCGCAGTTCAGGATTTCCGGGGAAAATTCGAGTCAGAAGGGGTGTTCCGGTTCAATCGCGGTCATCGCAGCGACGGGTACGACGCAATAGGCTGGCTCACGAAGCAAGCGTGGTCCAACGGAAGAATCGGAACGTACGGGTGCTCATACCTCGGAGAGGTCCAACTGTATCAAGCTCCTTCCCTGCCGCCGGGCTTGGCGGCGATGGTGCCGCAGGCAGCCGGCAGCGCGATCGGCTCCGCCGGGGGGATATTTCACAACGCCACTGACCTCGGCGGTGGTGCGTGGATCTTGAGCGTTGGGTTGGATTGGTTCCTCTCCGACATCGCATTGCCGGTCGGAAGAAGCGGTGAAAGACATGATGATCGGGGACCTGTTCGTCGGGGATCCGCGGCTCGGCTACTACGAGATTTATACCCAATGGTTCAACCACTGGTTGCGTGATGAAAAGAACGGAATCACCGACCTTCCCAAAATCACATACTACGTACTGGTCAAGAACGAATGGCGCACGGCCGATTCCTGGCCAGTGCCTGGCACGCAACCGACCAGGTATTACCTGACAGGCGGGGACGCGAACAGTCATTTTGGCGGGGGCGAATTGTCAACCACGCCGCCCAAAGTGGGCGCGACGGACACATTTATCTACGATCCAGGCAACCCTGTTAAGTCCACCGGTATAAACGACTACGTTGGGGGAAAGCCGATTGCCGATCAAAGAGAAGTCAGTGCACGGCATGATGTTCTGGTTTATACGTCAAAGCCTCTCGAGCACGGATTTGAAATGACCGGCGACATCGAGGTCACGTTGTATGTGACATCGTCCGCAAAAGATACAGATTTCGTCGCCAATCTGGTTGATGTCTATCCCGACGGCCGTGCCCTGAACCTGCGCGAAGGCATTCTTCGCATGCGCTTCAGGAACGGCCGCGACCAGCCGCCGGCTTTCATGGAGCCTGGGGGCGTTTACGAGGCGCACATCAGCCTTGGCGCGTATAGCTCATATTTCGAGAAAGGCCATCGAATCAGGCTTCAGGTGACGAGTTCGAGTTTTCCGCGATGCGACCGAAACCTGAATACCGGCAAACGTAATTTTGACGAAACTGAATGGGTCGTCGCTCATAACGAGGTACACCATTCCCCGCGATACCCCTCGCATGTCGTCATCCCGATGGTAAAGCGGGCAGATACGCCGAGATAGCCGAACGGCGGCGCGGAGAGTGACGCTGGATCCGCTGTGCTGCCCCCGGCACGGGAAGCCGCGAATGGTCAGTTGCCCAGCCGACGGGCCTCCAGAGCTACGTCCCGATCCTCGTCGACGTAGCGGCCCGACACGCGCTTGCTGGCCGGGTACAGCCAGAGCGCGACGAGTCCTTGTCTGCCGGCGGCAAAGATCCGTGGGCCTTGCGCAGTGGCCGCGAGCGATGCGATGCGGGCGTACGGCAGGTCGCCTTCGATCCGGCCGGTGTAACCATCCGGCGTCCGCAGGATTTCCAGCGTGCCCGCCAGGGCCCCGTCGTCAGCCGGCGTGGTTTCGAGAGCGTAGCGGCCGGCGATTCCTTCGTTCACGACACCGGGCGGCGGCGCGGGCGGCATGAACAGCTCGCCGACGGCGAACACGAGCCGCGTCAACCCGGGCGCATCGCTCAGGTTGGATACGGCGGCGATCACCATCTGCTGCTCCGGATACGTCCAGAAGGCCGTCGTTCCGCCGACCGAGCCGCCGGTGTGCCCCACCGTGCGGCGGCCGGCCCAGTCCTCGGTCGTGCTCCAGCCGATACCGTAGCCCGTCGCCTCGCCGGAGGCGAGCCGCTGCGGAGTGAACAGCAACTCGACGGTTTCGGGCTTCAGCAGCGGCTCGCGAATGTAGCCGAAGCCGAAACGGATCATGTCCTCGGGCGTCGACAGGAAACCGCCGCCGGCCCACTTGTAGCTGTTATCGACGAACGGTGCGTTCACGAGGCGGCCGCCGGCGTCGTGCTCGTAATAGCTCGAGCGCTGCGGAACGATCGTCATGACCTGGTCCGGCACCGTGTGGCGCATGCCGAGCGGCCGGAACACGTGCTCCATCATGAAGGGCAGGAATTCCTCGCCGGAAGCGGACTGCACGACGGCGCTGACCAGGTTGAAGCCGTAGCTCGAATAGCTGTAACCGGTGCCCGGCTCGAACAGCAGCGGATCGTCCGCAAAGATCTGCAATCCTTCCAGCACGCCGTCGTAGTGCCGGCTGGAGAGGAACTCGTCGCCGGCATAGTGCCTTATGCCCGCGGTGTGACCGCCGAGCTGCCGGGTCGTGATCGGCCAGCGCTTCCCGGGGAAACCCGGCACGTAGCGTTGCACGGGCGCGTCGAGGTCCAGCTTGCCCGACTCGTACAGCAGCCCGACCGCGGTCGCCGTGAACGGTTTCGAGACGCTGCCGATGCGGAACCGCGTGAGCGGTGTGACGGGCACGCCGAGCTCGACGTCCGCATAGCCGAAGCCCTCCGACCAGACGATCGCGCCATCGATGCCCACCGCGATCGACAACCCCGGGAGGTTCGCTTCGTCGAGGACGGCGGCGGCGAGCGCTTCCGCCGACGCGACCGCTTCGCGGTATGCCGGCGCGGCAGCCGCGCCCGCGGGCGCTCGCGCCTGCAACGGCGATGCGAGCAGCGCGAACAGCACGAACGCCGCGCATCGGGCGAAGCGAGTCCGACTGCGGCCGGAGTTGTAGCGAGGCAGCGGCGTCACGCCCGCGATGATACCGGCAAGCCGTGAACGGCAGCCACCTGATGCGGCCTGTCGCTCCTGCTGCCGGCGGCCGGCCGCTGCGCGCAGGCAGTTTCATGTGCAATCAACGCCCGCGGCCGGGGTATATGCTGTAGCGCCGCTATATAAAGAATAAGCGTCCCTCCGCCGCCGGTCGGTCAGGCTCCGGGACAAGAGGGGGGAAGAACATGCACGCAGCGCGCACCGCCTTTGCCGCCGTGAGTTTCATGGCGTTCCTGGCAGGAGGCTGCTCCAGCGAGCAGGCCGGCAACGACGAGCCGGGCAGATCGCCGGCGGGCGACGTGGCGGAAGCCGCTTTGAGCACCGCCGATATGCCGTCGGCCGCGACGGCGCCAGGGCACGCCGGCCTCGTTCAGGGCACGGTGACCGACGCCGCTGGCGACAGCGTCGCCGGCGCCTTCGTGAAACTGCACAACGCCAACGGGCGTCTCTCTTTCATGGTGATCAGCCAGCAGGACGGGCGGTATACCGCCGATAAGCTGCCCGCCGGGAGCTATACGGTGCAGGCGGTCGGCGGCGACTTCGAGAGCGCGTGGTGCGCGCCGGTGAGCGTGAGCAACGGCGCCGCCGCGGCGGTGGACGTTCGCCTCGACCGGCCGCGCGCGCCGGACCTGCCGCCGGCTTGGCCGCGCCGCGTGCCGGAACGCCTCGCGAATCTCGATGCACTGCCGGCGGGGCCGGGCAAGGAGCTCATTGCCGCGCGCTGCGCCGGCTGCCATTCCGCCGAACAGGTCGTCGCCAGCCGTTACGACGAGGCCACCTGGCGCAGCACGGTCGCCGAAATGAAGGATCTGATCGCCGCCAGCGGCAAGCCCGCGCTCTCGGATGCCGACGAGCAGGTCCTGCTCGACTACCTGTTCGCCAATCTCGCGCCGCTGCCTGCACCCGATCCCAACAGCCGCTTCCCGCACGAGCTCATGCAGGGCGAGGCCACGCACTATCGCATCGTGCAATACAACCTCGAGGAGAAGGGCGTCGAAACCCACGACGTCGCGGTCGATCCCTGGGGCATCGGCTGGGCCAACCAGCGTACGGGCGGCATGATCAGCCGGTTCGATCCCGTCACCTACGAGTACCGGGAGATCGGTCCGCCGCTGTACACGGCAAAACGCGCCCGCCCGGGCAACCTCCAGATCAGCAGCAAGGGCATCATGTGGCTGGCCGATCCGTTCGAGACGCGCTGGCTGAGCTACGACATCGCGAACGACCAGTGGACCGACTGGCCCTTCCCCAAGGACCGCATCCGTGGGCCGGTGCAGGGCAACAGCCTGGTCCTGCATCCGGACGGCACGGTGTGGATGTCGGGGCACGGCTCGGCGCGCCGGCTGGACCCGGCCACCGAAGAGTGGAGCACGTGGGATACGGAGAGCTGGATCGCAACGCACGAGGACCCCGGCGGGTACGGCATCACCGTGGCGGGCGACGGGCGTGTCTGGATGGCCGAAAACCTCGCGGACAAGATGGCGCGCTTCGACGGGGAGACGGGAGAGGTAGCGGAGTTCCAGCTCCCGGCGGGCTCCTACCCGCGGCGCATGGATCACGACAACGAGGGCAACGTGTGGGTGGGGCTCTGGGGCGCGGGACAGATCCTGAAGGTCGACTACCGGACGGACGAGATGACGTTCATCGATCCGCCCATTCCCGACAACGGCGCCTACTCCATCGATTTCGATCAATCGACCAACCTGCTGTGGGTGACGCTGCAGAAGGTCGACGTCATCGCGCGCTACGACCCGGTCACGGGAGAGTGGCTGATGCTGCCAATGCCGCAGGCCGAATCGGACGTTCGCCGCATCGAGGTGGACCAGCACGATCCGCGGCGCGTGTGGTGGGTCACCAACTCCTTCAACGCCCGGATCGGTTATCTCGAGCTGCTGGAGTGAAAGGACGGGCGCAGGAAGCTCGCCCGGCTCGTGCGACGGTGTGCTGGCTATCGCCGCCCGGCGACCGGCAGCAACGCGCCCGGCCGTGCGAGGTCACCGGATCGGCGCCGGAAGCGACGCGCTCCGGAAGAACATCAGGGATCGTCGTCCAGCGGCAGCAGCGCCGGAGTATCCATGTCGTCGAACTGGTCGTGGTCCACGGCCCAGAAGAACGCGGCCACCGCGCCCGCGAGGAACAGCAGCGACAGCGGGATCATGAGCAGCAGCACGTTCATGCCGCACGCACTCGCGGCGCGAGCTCCGTGGCCGCGACGGCCGGCTTGCCGTGCCGCTCGGCGTCCCAGCCGATGCGCATCGCGTTCAGCACGACGACGAGCGAGCTGAACGACATGCCCAGCGCGGCCAGCCACGGCGGCACGAAGCCGAGCGCCGCGAGCGGCACCGCCGCGAAGTTGTAGGCGATCGCCCAGCGCTGGTTCTGCTCGAGGATCTCGAGGGTGCGCCGCGCGACGAGGCGGGCGCGCCCGAGGTTCGCCAGGCGGCCGCCGGTGAGCACGATGTCGCTCGTCGCCTGCGCGAGCTCCGCGCCTTCGGCCAGCGCGACCGCGATGTCGGCCCCGCCGAGGATGGGCGCATCGTTGACGCCGTCGCCGACGGCGATCACGCGCGCGCCCTGCTCCCGCAGCGCCGAGAGGCGCGCCAGCTTGTCGGCCGGCAGCTGGCGCGCGCGCCACTCGCGAATGCCCAGGCGGGCGGCCAGTGCCGCGACCTTGCCGGCCGAGTCACCGCTCGCGATGGAAACCTCGAGGCCCTGCCCTTGCAGCGCCTCGATCGCATCCCGCGCATCCGGGCGCAGGCGTTCGCCCAGGTGGAACGCCGCGATCGCGCCGTCGTCGTCGGCGAGCAGCACGGCGCCCTCGTCATCCGCCGCCGCGCCGCCGCGGCGGAGCGCGAAGTCCGCACGCCCCAGCCGGAGCTCCCGGCCGCCGACGATGCCGCGAACGCCGAGGCCGGCCTGCGCCGCCACCTCGAAAGCCTCGTCGAGGCGCCGGGTGCACGCGGCGGCGATCGCGCGCGCCGCCGGGTGCCGGCTCTCGCGGGCGAGCGCGGCCGCGAGCTTGAGCGCGTCCGCCTCCGCGACGCCGCGGCGCGGCTCCACGCGCTCGAGCACGAGCTCGGCATCGGTCAGGGTGCCGGTCTTGTCGAGCACGACGTGGGTCGCCCCGGCGAGCGCCTCGATCGCATCCGGCTTCACGACCAGCACGCCGCCGCGTGCGAGCACCGCAATCGCGCGCGTGACGGCAACCGGCACGGCCAGCGCGAACGCGCAGGGACACGACACGACGAGCACGGCGAGTGCCGCCGTGAACGCGCGCGGCGGATCGAAGAACGCCCAGCCCGCGGCCGTCAGCAGCGCGAGTGCGAGCACGCGCACGACGAAGCGCGACGCCGCACGCTCGCCCGCCTGCGCCAGGCGCGGGCGGGCCGCCTGGGCGCGGCCGACGAGCTCGGCGATGCCGGCGAGCACGGTGTCGTCGCCGACGGCCTCGATTCGCAGCTCCGCCGGACCTTCGACCAGCACGCTGCCGGCCACCAGCCGCTCCCCCCGGCGGCGCGCCGCAGGCGCCGATTCTCCGGAGAGCAGCGCCTCATCGACGAGGCAGCGCTCGTTGAGCAGCACGCCGTCGGCCGGGATCACGCCGCCGTCCGCGACGTGCACGCGATCGCCCGGCGCGAGCTCGCGAATGCCGACGCGCTCGAGCCCGCCGTCCGCGAGTCGCCGGTCGGCAAACGGCGGAGTGAGCCTCGCCAGCGCGTCCGTGAGGTCGCCCGCGCGGTGGCGCGCGCGCATCTCGACGTAGCGGCCGATCAGCAGGAAGAACACGAACATCGACACGGATTCGAAATACACGTGCGTGCCGCCGCGCAGCGCTTCGACGAGGCTCGCGGCATAGATGCCGGCGACGGCGAGCGCGACCGGAACGTCCATGCCGGGCCGGCGCGCCTTCAGCGACCGCAGCGCGCCGGCGAAGAACGGTTGGGCCGCGTAGAACACCACCGGCGTCGCCACGAGGAAGCCGATCCAGCGGAACAGGTCGCGGCCCGCGGGATCGAGCGAGCCGTCTCCGCCGAACCAGAGCACGGCGGCGTACATCATCGCCTGCATCGCGCCGAAACCGGCGACGAGCAGGCGCTTCTGCGCGTCCTTCGATTCGTGCCGGCGGACGTCGTCGAGCGCCGCGGCATCGAGCGGCATCCCGCGATACCCGATGCCGGACAGCACTGCGAGCAGGCGCGGCAGCGACGTCTCCGCTTCGTTCCAGGCGATCCGCCCGCGGCGCGACGCCGCGTTCACCTGCACCCCGAGCACGCCCGGCTCCGCCGAGAGCGCGCGCTCGATGGTCATGACGCAGCTCGCGCAATGCACACCCTCGAGCAGCAGCATCGACTCGCGCCGTCCGCCGCCGAGATCGCGGACGACGTGACGGGCGAGCTGCGGCCGCTCCCAGGGCTCCGCCGCCGGCCCGGCCGCAGTCGTTCTCACTGGCGTGCTCCCTGGCCGCCGGCGTCGGCCGGCGCGGCCGGCACACTGAGCAGCTGCTCGCCGCCGACGGCAAGCGGCATGTCGGCGTGACGCAGCGCGATCGCAACCGTGAGGAAGCAGCCGGCGATGGACGCGGCGAAGAGCGCGATACCGAGCCACAGGATCGTCGAGCGGTACCAGCCCGCGCGCCCGCGGCCGGCCGCGGGCCCCCGACCTGCCGCCGATTCGCCCCGCGCCGGCCCGGCCTCGATCGGCATCATCGTCCGGAGCCGCGCGAGCGCCGGTCCTCCTTCGCTTGATCGGCGTTCGCATAGACAAAGGCCGCGAGCGCGCGCACCTGTTCCTCGCCGAGGCGCTCGCGCCACGCCGGCATCACGCCGCCGCGGCCGTCGCGGATGGACTTCATCACGCTGGCGAGGTCGCCGCCGTACAGCCACACGTCGTCGCCCAGGTTCGGCGCGCCGAGCGCGGGCGTGCCCCGGCCGTCGATGCCGTGGCAGCCGGCACACATCGTGGCGAACCGCGCCTTGCCGCTCTCGACCCATTTGGCGGGCTCGTCGGCGCCGCTCAGGCTGCGCACGTAGGCGGCGACGTCGATGACGCCGTCCTGGCCGAGCGCAGCGCCCCAGGCCGGCATCGTGCCGTGGCGCCCGTCGAGGATGCTGGTGAGGATGGTTTGCGGATCCCCGCCGTACAGCCAGTCGCCGTCGGTCAGGTTCGGCGCGCCGAGTGCCTGGTTGCCGCGCGCGTCCCTTCCGTGGCAGGCGGCGCAGTTGTCGAGGAACAGGACGCGGCCGAGCTCGCGTACGGATGCGTGCCCGGCAAGCTCGGCGACGGAATCGGACCGCAACGCCTGCATGACGGGCTCGAGCCGCGCGTCGTTCGCCGCGCTCGCGCGCGCGTGCTGCTCGGCCGAGGTCCAGCTCAAGACCCCGCCGAAGCTGCCGAAGCCCGGGTACAGGACGAGATAGCCGAAAGCGCCGGCGAACATGAGCGCGGATACCGCAACCCACCAGCGCGGAAGGCGCCGCACGCCCTCGCGCAGCACGCCGTGCGCCCAGCGGTGCCCGCTGGTGCCGTCGGTGTCCGTCGGAATCCGGACTCGCTGCGCCCAGATGAACAGGAAGAACGTGATGCCGAGGTTCAGCACCACGAGGAACATGACCCAGCCGGCCCAGAACCCGCTCATGGCTCCGTCGCGCGCGGCCCGCTGCCGCGTCCCGTCTCCGTGGCGCCGGCGACGTCCGCGTCGTGCATCGGAATCTCGGCGAGCGCGTCGAATACGGGCTTGTGGCGCGGCCGCCAGGCCCAGAACCAGATGCCGATGAAGAGCCCCATCAGCAGCAGGATCACGACCCCCACGAGGTGGCCGAAGAACGCGCTCACGGCTGCTCCCCGGCGCTCGCGACTTCCGCCTCCGGCGGCCCCGCCGGCGCCCGCAGCCCTTGCAGGTACGCGACGATCGCGTCGAGCTCGCTCCTGCCTTCGACGGCGGACGGCGCGGCTTCGATCGCCGCTTCCTCGTACGGATCGCCGAGCCGCGCGAGGCCGCGCATGCGCGCCTGCAGCTCCGCCGCGTCGACCGGCGTGCGCTCGAGCCACGGATAGCCCGGCATGTTGGAATCCGGCACGACGTCGCGCGGATTGATCAGGTGCAGGCGGTGCCACTCGTCGGAGTACTTGCCGCCGACGCGCGCGAGGTCCGGACCGGTGCGCTTCGAGCCCCACTGGAACGGCCGGTCGTAGACGAACTCGCCCGCGACGGAGTAGTGGCCGTAGCGCTGCGTCTCGAAACGCAGCGTCCGCACCATCTGCGAATGGCAGGCGTAGCAGCCTTCACGGACATAGACGTCCCGGCCGGCCAGGCGCAGCGGGTCGTAAGGCTCGACGCCCGGAGCGGGCTCGATCTCGTGCGCCTTCATGAACAAGGGAGTGATTTCGGCGAGGCCGCCGAGCGCGACCATGCACGCGATCAGGATGCCGAGCAGCCCGGCGTGCTTCTCGATGGCTTCGAAATGGCGATACTGCAGACGCATGGCTCAGCCCTGCGTCTGCAACACGGCGGGCTGCGGGTGCGGCGCAGGCAGCGGCACGCGGATGGCTTCGATCAGCTTCGCCCGTGCTTCCGCGGCCGTATGCCACAGGTTCCAGGCCATCACCACCATCCCGCCGAGCACCAGCAACCCGCCGAGCAGCCGGATGAGGTACAGCGGCTTCACGGCCAGCAGGCTCTCGAGGAAGCTGTAGGTCAGCGTGCCGTCCGCGTTCGTGGCACGCCACATCACGCCCTCGGTGATGCCCGCGGTCCACATCGCGCCGACGTACAGCAGCAACCCGGCCGTGTGCATCCAGAGGTGCACGTTCATCGCACGTTGCGAATGCATCGGACGTCCGAGAGCGCGCGGCGCCATGGCGTACAGCGAGCCGATCGTGATCATCGCCACCCAGCCGATCGAGCCCGAGTGCACGTGCGCGATGGTCCAGTCGGTGAAATGGGAGAGCGAGTTGGCCGATTTGATCGCGAGCATTGAGCCTTCGAACGTCGAAGCCGCGTAGAACGCGAGGGCGATCACCATGAACTTCGCCGCGGGGTCCGTGCGCAGCCTGTCCCAGGCGCCGTTGAACGTCATCAGGCCGTTCGCCGCCGAGCCGAGGCTCGGCATCAGCAACACGAGGGAGAACGCGACGCCGACGGACTGCACCCAGTCCGGCAGCGCGGTGTACAGGAGGTGATGCGGGCCGGCCCACATGTACACGGAGATCAGCGCCCAGAAGTTGACGATCGAGAAGCGGTAGCTCCAGAGCGGCTGCTGGGCCTGGCGCGGGACGAAGTAGTACATCATCCCGAGGAAACCGGCGGTGAGGAAGAAGGCGACCGCGTTGTGCCCGTACCACCATTGCACCATCGCGTCGACGACGCCGGAGTACACGGGATAGGACTTGAGCGGCGATACCGGCAAAGCGATGTTGTTGACGACGTGCAGCAGGCCGACCGCGACGATGAACGCGCCGTAATACCAGTTCGCGACGTAGATGTGCCGGATCCGGCGGCGCGCGAGCGTCGCGAAGAACACCGTGCCGAACGCGACCCAGACGACCGCGATCAGGAGGTCGATGAACCACTCCGGCTCCGCGTATTCCTTGCTCTGCGTGATGCCGAGCGGCATCGTCACCATCGCGAGCACGACCACGGCCTGCCAGCCCCAGAACGTGAAGGTCGCGAGCGGCCCGAACGCGAGCCGCGTATGCCCCGTGCGCTGCACGATGTAATAGCAGGTACCCATGAGGGCCGAGCCGCCGAAGGCGAACACGACGCCGAACGTATGGTCCGGCCGGATGCGGCTGAACGTCAGCCAGGGCAGGTCGAAGTTGAGCGCAGGCCACACGAGCTGGGCGGCCGCAAACACGCCGATCGACATGCCGACAATGCCCCAGACGCTCGCCGCCAGCAGGAACAGGCGCACGACCTGGTCATTGTAGGTTTCCGTCCTTGTCATTCCGATCGTCCTTTGGCGCCGAATGGTGCCGCGCCGGGGGAGCGGCTGCCTTGACTTAGATCAATTCAAAAGCGCGTTCGGCCGTATCGCTGCACGGGACGCACGCCGGAAGCACCGCGTAACCCGCTGCCTCGAAGCGCGGTCGCTGAATGGCGACGAGGCGCTGGACGGCGCGTACGCCGCTGAAACCCAATCACACCGCGGCGTGCGGCCGCATGAGCACGCGCCGCTCGCTCCGCACTCGCCGTTGCGCGTCGGTATCGCGCGACAGGGCAAACCGGCTCGCGGACTCGCTTCCGGCGCTCGGGACCGCGGCCGCTGTCGCCAATCGAGATCAGGAAAACAAGGCGTTGAAACGCCGCGCCGTGCGTAACCCCGCGCCAATCCTGGCCCCCTGCAAAGCGGCACGAATCTTGTAGATGGCTGGCTCGTTTGCAGGCGTCCGCCTGCAAACGCTGAAAAAAGAGCAAACCCGCCGAGAGGCGGGGACGCAAAGCCACCGGTCCGGATCGCGGATAGCGGGGTTGCCAGCGCGACGCGCCGCGCGGGTCATGCGGCGCCAGCCGTTCCCCGAATACATCCCCCGGTGTCCGAGCGTCCTCGCGTCGAGGCGCCGTCGAACGCGCACGTGCATCCGCCCGTGGCTGAAGGAACGAGAACAAATGAGCGGCAGAACCATTCGACCCGACACGTTGCCCGGCTGGTTGCTGACGGGCCTTTGCGCCCTGATCCTGGCCGGCTGCGGAAGCGACGAAGACGACACGAGCGAGGCTCCGCCAGCGGATCCGGCCTCTGACGCCACCTACGACATCGAGTTGAGCGGCAGCGTCGGCGACGGACCGATCGTCAATGCGAGCATGGTCGTCATCTCGAGCTCGGGCGAGGAACTGGCGAGCTTCACGAGCGACCAGGAGGCGAGCTACAACGTCCGCTTCAAGACCCAGGGCAAGCATTATCCGCTGCTGATCCAGGCGGACGGCGGCATCGATCTCGTCACCAACGCGGCGCCTGACCTCAGGCTCGAGAGCCTCCTGACCGAGCCGAGTGCCAAGGCGTCGGCCAACCTGAGCCCGTTCTCGACACTGGCCGTGGCGACGGCACGGCAGATGAACGGCAGCCTTTCGGCGAAAACGCTGGGCGCAGCCATCGACACCGTCATGGCGGAGTTCAGCTTCGGGCTGACGTCGCTGGCGAGCAAGGACGTCGTCAGCAGGCCGATCGACGACTCGAACCTGGCGCAGATGGTCAAGGCGTCGGAAGCACTCACCGAGCTGTTCCGCCGCACCAGCACCGCCATGCTCGCCGCCGACGGGGAATCCACCGTCGACGACGTCGTCGCGGCGCTCGGAGCAGACCTGGCCGACGGGCGTTTCGACGGTAAGGGGGCGGAGCCCGCGGATGCGCACGTCTCCGCGACCGCCGCGCTGGTGGCCTCGCAGGTGCTGGTCGAATCCATGGCCAACCAGCTGCGCGTCAACGACCAGGTCGTCACGCAGACGCTCGACGACGTGATCGGCCAGCTCTCCGGCGCCGCCGTGACGTCACCCACGGAATCGCTGCCGGCGACGGCGAAAATGCTCGCGAACGCGAAGCTCGGCGTGGATGCCGCCCTCGCGATCTCCCCCTCGGCCCAGCTCGAAGCGCTGCGTGCGGCTTTGGACGACATCGCCGCCGGCATGGCGGCGGCCGACGTGCGCGAGGCGCTGCCCGCGGACGCGGAAACGGGGCTGGACGAGGCGATCTCGCGGATCACGGCCGGGCTCGACTCCGACATCGAGACGGTCAACGCCGTGCGCGCCGGCCAGCCCGCCCCCGGTCCCGTCAACTCGGCGCCGACGATCTCGGGCACACCTTCGACGCGGGCGCTTGCCGGGGAGGAATACACCTTCACCCCCGATGCCACCGATCCCGACGACGACCCGCTCACGTTCTCGATCAGCGGCAAACCGGTCTGGGCGACGTTCAGCACGAGCACGGGCGAGCTGGCGGGCACGCCGGCCGCGGCCGACGTCGGTGAAACCTTCGAGAACATCGTGATCAGCGTGAGCGACGGCACGGAAAGCGCCTCGCTCAAAGCCTTCGCCATCGCCGTCGAGGAGGTCGATCCGGCGAACGGCGCGCCGACGATCTCGGGCACGCCGCCCGCGACCGTGACCGCCGGCGCCTCCTATGCCTTCGCGCCGAGCGCGAGCGACCCCGACGGCGATCCGCTCACGTTCTCGATCACGGGCAAGCCGGCCTGGGCGAGCTTCAGCACGAGCACGGGCAGGCTGACCGGCACGCCCGACGCCGACGACGCCGGCACGTACTCGGGCATCGTCATCAGCGTCAGCGACGGCGCGGCGGAGGCGTCGCTGGACGCGTTCACCATCACCGTCGAGCCCGGCGCGGCAGGCAACACGCCGCCGACGATCTCCGGCACGCCGGCGACCGAGGTGCTGGCGGGCGAGGCTTACTCCTTCCGGCCGAGCGCGAGCGACGCCGACGGCGACACGCTCTCGTTCTCGATCAGCGGCAAGCCGGCCTGGGCGAGCTTCAGCCGCACCAGCGGCCGCCTCTCCGGTACGCCCGCCGACGCCGACGTCGGCACGAGCGGCAACATCGTGATCAGCGTGAGCGACGGCACGGCGACCGCGTCGCTCGAGCCGTTCACCGTCACCGTCAAGCGCGCCGCGCCGGACAACACACCGCCGACCATCTCCGGCACGCCGGCGACCCAGGTAACGGCGGGCGAGGCGTATTCCTTCCGGCCGAGCGCGAGCGACGCCGACGGCGACACGCTCACCTTCACCATCACGAACAAGCCGTCCTGGGCGACCTTCAGCCGCACCAGCGGCCGGCTCTCCGGGACGCCGACCGCGGCCGACGCCGGCACGCACGGCGATATCGTGATCAGCGTGAGCGACGGCACGGCGACGGCGTCACTCAGCCCGTTCGCGATCACGGTCGAGGGCGGATCGGCACCGGGCAACACCCCGCCGACGATCTCCGGCACGCCGGCGACCCGGGTGCTGGCGGGCGAGGCCTACTCCTTCCGGCCGAGCGCGAGCGACGCCGATGACGACCCGCTCACGTTCTCGATCGCGGGCAAGCCCGCCTGGGCGTCGTTCGATGCGGCGACCGGCCGGCTCTCCGGTACGCCCACGGAAGGCGACGTCGGCACCTACGACGACATCGTGATCAGTGTCGGCGACGGCGAGGCGACCGACGCGTTGCCGGCCTTCTCGATCACCGTCGACCAGGTCGCCATGGGTTCGGTCACGTTGAGCTGGAGGCCGCCGACGCAGAACACGGACGGTACGGCGCTGACGGACCTCGACGGCTACACCCTGCACTGGGGCAAGCAGTCGGGCAATTACACGAACTCGGTCGATATCGGCGCCGGCGCGACGAATTACGTCGTCGAAAACCTGAGCGCCGGCACGTGGTACTTCGCGATGCGTGCCTACAACACGCAAGGCGTCGAGAGCGACTACTCGGGCGAAGCCACCGTCACGATCGACTAGCTGCCCGACCCCACCCGGTGCCGCCGCCCCCGGCGGCACCGGCCCGGAGGGGGTCGGCCCTGCCGTGGCGCGGGGCCGGCCCCTCTTCGATCCCTGCAGGCGCTCGCCGCCCGCCTTCCCGAGTCCCGGAATGCGACCCGGCTCTATGGCGGGGTCGAGGTTTCCGGGCTAGACTTCCGCGCCCGAACGTGCGCCGCCGACCATCCGGGCGGCCGTTTGCAACCAATCGCCGAAACAGGGCATCAAACCGTTTGCCCGGCTGCAACTTTTTGGAGGATTTCCGGGTCACATGGGTCGGTGCCTGAGGGAACACTGCGTGGTCACACTAATTAAAAAGGTCAGCCACGCCGGTGTGGCGCTGGTGCTCGCGTTTTCGATGATGGGCCTCGGCGCCTGCGGGAGGGAGGCCGGCGGCACGCCCGAGGCGGCCGCCGCCGCGCCGTTGCTGCTTTCACCCGAAGACCTCGTGACCGTGAGCGAGAGCCCGCTCGCGTCCGGACCGTTGATCACGGGATCGGTCAACGCCGAGCGCCGCGCCGACCTGCGGGCGGAGGTGTCCGCCGTCGTCCTCGAGGTGCTGAAGGAGAACGGCGACCCGGTCCGCCGCGGCGACCTCCTGGTGCGCCTCGACCAGACCGCCATTCGCGACGCCCTGACCTCGGCCGAAGCTTCCGCTCGCGCTGCCGGGCTGGCCTACGAGCAGGCCGAGCGCCAGTACCAGCGCATCTTCAAGCTGCGACAGGAGAACATGGTCTCGGCGCAGCAGCTCGAAGACGCCGCGATCCAGCGCAACAGCGCGCAAAGCGAAAACGAAGCGGCCCACAGCCGGCTGGTGGCTGCCCGCCAGCAGCTGGAACGCACCGAAGTACGCGCCCCGTTCGACGGCCTCGTGAGCAACCGCAAGGTCTCCGCCGGCGATACCGCGTCGGTGGGCAAGGAGCTCATGCAGATCCTCGACCCTGCCAGCATGCGCTTCGAGGGCCGCGTGTCCGCCGACAGCATCGGCGAGGTGAGCGCGGGCCAGCGCGTGCATTTCCGCGTCCAGGGTTTCGATGACGTCGACTTCGCCGGCACCGTGGTGCGGGTGAACCCCACCGCCAATGAGACGACGCGCCAGGTCGAGGTGCTGGTGAGCTTCAACGATCCCGGGCAGATGCCCCGGGTGGCGGGACTGTATGCCGAGGGCCGCATCGAAGCGCGCAGCACCACGCGGCTCACCGTGCCGGCCGCCTCGATCCAGCGCGACGGCGACCACGCCTTCGCCTGGCGCTTCAGGGACGGCGTCGTGCAGCAGGTGGCGCTGGAGCTCGGCCCGCATGACGAGCGCACCGGCCGCTATGCCGTCGATCGCGGTCTCGCGAAAGGAGACCAGGTGCTCCGCTATCCGGGCTCGACGCTTCAGGACGGCCAGGCGGCGCAGCTCGCGGATCGCGCGGAACCGGCGACGATGACCGCGGAGCAGTAATTCATGCTGCTCTCCGAATTCAGTATCAGGCAACCGGTGACCACGGTTGCGATGATCATCGTGCTCATGTGCCTCGGGCTCCTGGCGCTGAAGAACCTGCGCGTCAACCAGATCCCGGACGTCGAGCAGCCGGTGATGGTGGTCAATTTCCCGTACCCGGGCGCGTCGCCGGAGACCGTCGAGCGCGAGATCGTCAATCGCGTCGAAAAGGCGCTGCAGAGCATTCCGCAGGTCTACGAGATCCGCTCGACCTCCTACGAAGGCAACGCGCGCATCGTCATCATCTTCGACTTCAAGAAGGAGATGCCGGCGGCCGCTGACGAGATCCGCAACGCCATCGCCTCGGTGCGCTACAAGCTGCCGGTCGAGATGCGCGAGCCCGTGCTGTACCGCTTCGATCCGGCCGCCCAGCCGATCATGAACCTCGCGCTGTCGTCGACCACGCAGTCGCACGCCGAGATCTCGCGGCTGGCCGAGGACGTGCTCGCCGACCGCCTGCGCGGTCTCGACGGCGTCGCGGTCGTGGAAGTCGAAGGCGCGCTGCGCCGCGAGCTCTCGGTCCTCTTGCATGCCGACAAGCTGCGGGAGTTCAACGTGTCGGTCGGCGAGGTGGTCGAGGCGCTGCGGGCGCAGAACACGACCGCACCGGTGGGTCGCGTCAAGGGCTCCTACGAGGAGCAGAACATCCGGCTGGTCGGCCGCATCCAGGAACCGGCCGAATTCAACAACGTGGTGGTCAAGCGCCTGGGCGGCGAGATCGTGCGGCTGGGCCAGGTGGCGACCGTCGAGGACGGGTTCGCGGAGCCCGAAAGCTACAGCCTGCGCAACGCCCGCCCGAACGTCGGCCTGTCCGTGGTCCGCTCGCGCGAATCCAGCACGGTGAAGGTCGCCGAGCTCGTGCGCCACGAAGTGGCCGAGATCAACAAGACACTGCCCGAGGGCACGCGGCTCGAGGTGACTTACGACGGCGGCGAGGACGCTGCCAACTCGCTGGCCAACGTCATCCATGCGCTGATCTTCGGCGCCGGCCTGACGATCTTCGTGGTCTACGCTTTCCTCAATTCCTGGCGTTCCACGCTGATCACGAGCCTGTCCCTCCCGACGTCGGCCATCGCGGCGTTCATCGCCATCTGGCTGTGCGGCTTCACGCTGAACTTCATGACGCTGCTGGGCCTCTCGCTGGCGATCGGCGTGCTCATCGACGATGCCATCGTGGTCCGCGAGAACATCGTGCGCCACATGGAGCGCGGGGCGGACAGGATCACGGCCGCGCGCAAGGGCACGGCGGAGATCGGCCTCGCGGTGACGGCCACCACCCTGTCGATCGTCGCGGTATTCGTGCCGGTGGCCTTCATGGGCGGCGGCGCCGGCGAGTGGTTCCGGCCGTTCGCCGTGACCGTGGCGGCTTCGGTGCTGGTCAGCCTGCTGGTCGCTTTCACGCTCGATCCGATGCTGTCGGCCTACTGGGGCGATCCGCCCGATTACCGGC